>NZ_JBEXET010000028.1:0-101504 GCF_040606415.1 Streptomyces sp. NPDC005423
GGCCCCGCCCCCCCCGGCCGCCGGCCGGTGCCCCGGCCGCGGTGCGCCGGGCCCGGCGCACGGCGGCGCGCGGGCGGACGTGCCTCGCCCGCGGGCTCAGGCGGTCTCGTCGGGCTTGATGACGGTGTCCACGAAGTCGCCGATGGCGCCGAGGGTGGCTCCCAGCTGCTCGATGTGGGGGAAGTGACCGGCCTCCGCGATAGGCACGAAGCGGGCGTGCGGGAAGGAGTCCGCGTAGCCCCGGCCGTAGGTGACGGGCGCGATGCCGTCCTCCTCGCCCCAGACGACCAGCACGGGGAGGGTGATCCGGTGCAGGCGTCCGCGGAGCTTGGGGTCGTGGGTGAAGCCGGCGCCGCCGTAGATGGACTGGGTCTTCTGGTTGGCGGCCGCGGCGGCGCGCTGGGCGTCGCTGAAGGTGGAGAAGTCGGGGCGGAAGGCGGGGTTGGCGAAGGAGAGGTTGCCGACCTCGTTGGGGGCCATGGTGCGCGGGTCGAGGACCTGGTTGGCCTTGAGGTGGGCGTGGATGCCGACGCCGTTGAGGAGGGTGAGGGCGCCGAGGCGGCGGCGGTTGTCGCGCAGCGCCATCTCGGCGCCGATCCAGCCGCCCATGGAGTTGCCGATGACCATGACGCCGGTGAGGCCGAGCGCGTCGAGCAGGTCGAGGTAGACACCGGCCAGGTCGGGGACCGAGTCGCACCACTCGGGGCGGGGGGTGCCGTCGAAGCCGGGGTGGGTCGGGACGATCGCGTGGACGTGCTCCGAGAGCGCGGTGGCGAGGCCCGCCATCGTGCGGGGTCCGGCGCCGCCGTGCAGCAGGAGGACCCCGGTGCCCTCGGTGTTCTCGCCGTACTCTTGGATGGTGAGGGAGAGGCCGCCGGAGAGGTCGACGGTGCGGGTCGGGGCGGGGGCGGGGGTCGGAGAGGTCATGGTTTCCGTTCCTTCTTCGTAAGAGCCGACTCTCATCAACGTAGAGGACTCGCAGTCTTCATGCAAGTCCACTCTCACCACGATGGCGGACTTTCTGCGAGACATCGATACTGACGGGGCGGCGCGGGTGGCGCGGGCGGGGTGAGCCGCGTGGGCAGCGGGGTCAGAAGCCGGCGATGACCGGCACGATCTCCTTGCCGATCAGCGCCAGCCGCTCGGTCTCCCAGACCCGCGGGACGCGGCCGTGCGCCTCGGTGAAACCGAGCTCGGCAAGCCGTCGCAGCTGGTCCAGCAGGACGTCGATCCGCTCGCCCCGCTCGCCCGGGTCGAGGGAGAGCATGACCGTCTTCTCGACGTCGTCGTACGCCCGGCCCTCGGCCTCGCAGTGGCCGCGCAGGACGTCCAGCTTGTGTTCCAGACCGGGGCCGGCGAAGAGGTTGCACGCCTGCGCGTAGCGGGCGACCAGGCACAGCGTCTTCTTCTCTCCGCCGCCGCCGATCAGGATGGGCGGACGCCGGATCGGACGCGGCACGTTGAGCGTGCGCCCGAGCCGGTAGTGGCGGCCCCGGTACGGCCGTTCGTCGCCGCTCCACATCTGGAGGCAGATCTGCAACGTCTCCTCCAGCCGTTCGAACCGCTCGGCCGTGTCCGGGAAGGGGAGCCCGAGCCCCGCGGCCTCCGCGCCGTTCCAGCCGGCGCCGATGCCGAGCCAGGCGCGGCCCTCGGAAAGCACGTCGAGGGTGGTCACCAGCTTGGCGAGCAGACCTGGTGCCCGGTAGCTCACCGCCGTTACCCAGGCGAGGAGTTGGACGCGCGAGGTGCGCGCGGCGAGATAGCCGAGGGTGGTGTACGCCTCCAGCATGTCGTGCTCCGGCGGGCCGGCCACGCCGATCTGCCAGAGGTGGTCCATGACGCTGACCCGGGCGAACCCGGCGTCCTCGGCGGCCACCACCACCCGCGTCAGGTCATGGGCGAGCCGTCTCGGCCCGGCGGGATAGGTGATCCGAGATGTGCAGACCGAGTTCCACGGGTAGCACCCTTCGTGAGAGTTGACTCTCGTCAACTTAGAGGCCCCGCCTTCCTCATGCAAGTCAACTCTCATCACGAGAGATCGACACCATTGAAGTAAGAGGGGATCGCGTGCCGCCCTTGTCACCCCGGCGGTCCGGCCCCGGCGCGGTCCGGTGCCGCGAGGGCGCAGAGGTAGGGATTCGGTATGAACCCGGCGGCGTACAGTGCTGCGGCGGGTCCGCCGGAAGACGGTCCGACGCGCACGGCACGGAGGTAGATCGCGATGGGGAGTCCGCCGCAGCTCACGACCGGGCGGCTGTTCTCCGCGTGGGAACCGGACCTGCCCGCACTGCTGCTCGTCCTGCTGCTCGGCGGGCTGTACGCCTGGGGCGTCGTACGGCTGCGGCGCCGGGGCGAACCCTGGCCCGTCCCCCGCGTCGCGGCCTTCGCCCTGCTCGGGCTCGGCGCGCTCGTCGTGGCCACGATGTCCGCGCTGGCCGTCTACGACCGCGTGCTGTTCTGGCCGGCCGCCGTGCAGAACATCCTCCTCGACCTGGTCGCCCCGCTCGGCCTGGCGCTCGGCGATCCGCTGGGACTGGCCGTCCGCGCGCTGCCCGAGCGGCGGGCCGAGCGGGTCCGGCGGGCGATGACCGGGCGGCTGGTACGGCTGCTCACCTTCCCGCTGGTCAGCACCGCCCTGGTGCTCACGACCGAGCTGACGGTGTACTTCACCCCGTACTTCGAGACCGCCCTGCGCGTGAACTGGCTGCACCAGCTGATGTATCTCCATCTGCTGCTGGCGGGTTCCCTGTTCGTGGTGCCGGTGCTCACCCGCGAGGAGACGCTGCCGAGGTGGTGCACCCATCCCGTGCGGGCGGCGCTGGTGTTCCTCGACGGGATCTTCGATGCCGTGCCGGGCATCGTGGTGATGACGCACGGCACCCTGATCGCCGGAGCCTGGTACCTGAGCCACGCCCCGTCCTGGTCCCCCGACGTCCGGCACGACCAGCAGGTGGGCGGCGGCGCGATGGTCAGCATCGCCGAACTGGTGGCGCTGCCCTTCCTGTTGGCGATCCTGGTCCAGTGGGCGCGGACCGACCGCGCCGAGTCCGTCGCCCTGGACCGCCGCCTGGAGACCGAGCTGGTGCGGGCGGTGCCCACGGCTTCCTCGCCGGCCGGCACACCGGCGCCGGATCTCGTACGGCCGTGGTGGGAGACCGAGAACAGCGAGGTCGCACAGCGCATCAGGCAGCAGCGGCCGGAGCGCTGAGGCTGCCTCGCGGAAGGCGGCCGTTCCCTTGTGGCGCTCCCTCCCCCGCACCTAGCCTGCGTTTTGTGCCGCTCATAAACAAACCCAGCACGGCCACCCCCGCACCCGACCGCGCGCTCAGCCGGCTCCGGCTGGTCATCACCGTCTTCTTCGCCCTCGACGGATTCCTCTTCGCCGGGTGGATCGTCCGCATCCCCGCCATCAAGCAGCGGACCGGCGCCTCCGCCGGCACCCTCGGCCTCGCGCTGCTGGGCGTCTCGGCGGGCGCCGTCCTCACGATGATGGTCACCGGCCGCCTCTGCCACCGTTACGGCAGCCATCGCGTCACCGTCGGCTGCGCGGTGCTGCTCTCGCTGAGCATCGCCCTGCCGCCGCTCACCCACTCCGCACTCGCCCTCGGCGCCACGCTCGTCGTCCTCGGCGTGGGGTACGGCGGGCTCAACGTGGCCTTCAACAGCGCGGCGGTCGATCTGGTCGCCGCGCTCCGGCGGCCGATCATGCCCAGTTTCCACGCGGCCTTCAGCCTGGGCGGGATGATCGGCGCCGGCCTCGGCGGGCTGGTCGCCGGGGCCGTCTCGCCCACCCGGCATCTCCTCGGCCTGACGGTGACCGGCCTGCTGGTGACGGCCGTCGCCGGACGCGCCCTGCTCCGCATCGAACCCCCCGTGCCCGCCGACGCCCCGCGCCCCGGCAAAGGCACCCGCCGCCGTCTGCCGCCTCCCACCCGGTGGCTGGTCGTCGTCTTCGGCCTCATCGCCCTGTGCACGGCGTACGGCGAGGGTGCGATGGCCGACTGGGGTGCCCTCCACCTCCAGCAGGACCTCGGCGCCCGTCCAGGGCTCGCGGCGGCGGGCTACTCGTGCTTCGCGCTCGCCATGACGATCGGCCGGGCGAGCGGCACGGCCCTGCTGGAACGGCTCGGGCAGACCCGGACCCTGGTGGCGGGCGGTGCCACGGCCGCGGCGGGGACACTGCTCGGCGCGCTCGCCCCGTCCGTCTGGGCGGTGCTCGCCGGTTTCGCGATCACCGGACTGGGCCTCGCCAACCTCTTCCCGGTCGCCGTCGAACGCGCCGGCGCGCTCGCCGGGCCGAGCGGTGTGGCCATCGCCTCCACACTCGGCTACGGCGGCATGCTGCTCGGACCGCCCGCCATCGGGTTCATGGCCGACTGGTTCTCGCTGCCCACGGCGCTCACCAGCGTCGCGATCCTGTCGGCGGTCGCCGCGCTCATCGGGTTCGTGACCCGTCGGGTGGCGACGGCGGGCTGACTCCCGTACCGGCGTACGAGGGATTCGGGTTAGGCTCTGCGCCGTAACCGGACACGGGGTGCCCCCGCGAGGGCTGAGATCACACCCGTCGAACCTGAACCAGTTCGTACTGGCGGAGGGATGTCTTCCATGCCATTGGCGCATGTTCCCGGCGGGGTGCCCGCCGGCACCGGCCCGGACGTCTTCGACGGGCGGATGCCCTCGGCCCCCGGCGACCTCCGGGTGGAGGGCCACGGCATCGAGCCCGTCCCCGAGAACCGTCGCTACGGCGGCGCCGGGCGGCTGTTCACGGTGTGGTTCGCGCCGAATCTGACCATGACGGGCGTCTTCACCGGGACCATCGGCGGCACGCTCGGCCTGGACTTCGCCACCGCCCTCACCGCGGTGGTCGTCGGCACCTTGGTGGGCGCACTGCCCACCGCCTGCCTCGGCACCTGGGGCAGTCGCACCGGCGCGGGCCAACTGCCGCTCGCCCGGCTCGCGTTCGGCCGGTCGGTGACCGTGCCCGCGCTGTTGCAGTGGTTCTCCTCGATCGCCTGGGACGCGCTGATCGGACTCTTCGGCGGGGACGCGCTGGCCCAACTCTGCGGCTGGCCCTTCTGGTTCGGCGTGCTGGTGCTGATGGCCGGGCAGGGCGCGCTGGGCGTCCTCGGCTACGAGGCCGTCCACCGGCTCCAGACCGTGATGACGTTCGTGCTCGGGACCGCCTTCGCACTGATCGCCTGGCGTCTCCTCGACGGCGTCCACCTCACGACGAGCTCCACCGTCACCGGCGGCGACCGGGCCGGGGCGGCCGTGCTGACCAGCACCATCGCGCTCAGCCTGAGCCTGTCCTGGGCGCCGTACGCCAGTGACTTCAGCCGCTATCTGCCGAGCGGCACATCCCGGTCGCGGATGTTCGGGTGCGCGCTCGCCGGGCTCGTGCTGTCGTTCGTCGCCGTCCAGGCGCTCGGGCTGTGGGGTGCGTCGGTGCTGACCGACCAGACCGCCGGCGGGGTGCGCCGGCTGCTCGGCGGCGGGGTGGTGGGCGGATTCGGGCTGCTGGCCGTGGCGTTGGCGGCCCTGTGCAGCAACGCCATGAACGACTACAGCGGTTCCCTGGCAGCGCAGACCCTGGGGGTGCGGCTGCCGCGCCCGGCGGCGGCCGCCGTCGCCGCGGCGCTCGGCTTCCCGCTGGTGCTGTGGATGCACGCGGCCGACACGACTGCCCGCTTCCAGAACGTGCTGCTGTTCGTCGGTTACTGGATCCCCGGCTTCGTGGCGATCGTCGTCGTCGACTGGTTCGCCCGGTCCCGGCTGCGGGACGGCGACACCGTAGACCTCGCCGTCGAACTCGCCCGCCCGCAGGCGGGGTTGCCGCCCGTACTCGCCTTCGTCGGCGCCTTCGCCGCGGCGGTGCCGTTCATGGACACCGGCCTCTACGTCGGTCCGGTGGCCCGCGCGCTGCACGGCGCCGACCTCTCGTACTACGTGGCGTTCGTGGCCGCGCTCGCCCTGTACGCGCCGCCCCGCCTGCGCCGCGTCCGCTCGGGGACCGCCAGCGACGTCCGTACGGAGAGCGCCGTATGACCGCCCCGCTCCGGGTGCTGACGGTCGCCGGGTCCGACTCCGGCGGCGGTGCCGGCATCCAGGCCGACCTGAAGACGGCGCAGGCGCTCGGCGCCCACGGGATGAGTGTCCTGACCGCGGTCACCGCGCAGAACTCCCTTGGTGTGCAGGGCGCTTGGGAGCTGCCGGTGGAGGCGGTGCGGGCCCAGTTCCGCAGCGTGGTGGACGACATCGGGGTCGACGCCGTGAAGACCGGGATGCTCTCCTCCCCCGCCCTGGTGACAGCGGTGGCCGAACTGCTCGCGGGGGTGCGGGTGCCGGTCGTCGTGGACCCGGTCGGCGTCTCCAAGCACGGGGACCGGCTGCTGGCCGAGGACGCGCTGGACGCCGTACGGACCCGGTTGCTGCCGGTGGCGACGGTGGCCACGCCGAATCTCGGCGAGGTGGCGGAGCTGACCGGCGTCGTGGTCGAGGAGGAGGCGGACCTGCGGCGGGCCGCCGACGCGGTGTTGGCGTACGGGCCGCGCTGGGCGCTGGTGAAGGGCGGCCATCTGCCCGGGGACGCCGTGGACCTGCTCACCGACGGCCGGGAGGAGCACTGGCTGCGCGCGCCCCGGCACGACAACCGGCATACGCATGGCACGGGTTGCACCCTCGCGTCGGCCGTGGCGGTCGGTCTGGCCGGGGGGTTGCCGGTCCCGGAGGCGGTGCGGCGGGCCAAGAGCTACGTCACCGGGGCGATCGCGGCCGGGTTCGCGCTCGGCGGCGGGATCGGTCCGGTCGACCACGGCTGGCGGACGCGCGGAGGTTCCGCGGCGACCGATTCATGATCTTGGTGAACGCCTCGGGGGCCACCGTCCGTATCTGACCGGTACAGGGGCGGAACCGCGCCGAGCGCTCCGCCCGCCCGCCGCCCGAGGAGCACACCATGAAGGCGACCGCGCAGATCGGCGTCACCGGCCTGGCCGTGATGGGCCGCAACCTGGCCCGGAACTTCGCCCGGCACGGTTTCACCGTCGCCGTCCACAACCGCACGCCCGTCCGGACCCAGACCCTGGTCGAGGAGTTCGGGCACGAGGGCGAGTTCGTGCCGGCGGAGACGGCCGAGGAGTTCGTGGCGGCCCTGGAACGCCCCCGCCGCGTCATGATCATGGTGCAGGCGGGCGCGGCCACGGACGCCGTGATCGAGGAGTTCGCGCCGCTTCTGGAGCCCGGCGACATGATCATCGACGGCGGCAACGCCCACTTCGCGGACACCCGCCGACGCGAGGCGGCCCTGCGCGAACGCGGTCTGCACTTCGTCGGCGTGGGCGTCTCGGGCGGCGAGGAGGGCGCCCTGAACGGCCCGAGCATCATGCCCGGCGGCTCCCCGGAGTCGTACGCGGCGCTGGGGCCGATGTTCGAGGCGATCAGCGCGAAGGTCGACGGCGAACCCTGTGCCACCCACATCGGCACGGACGGCGCGGGGCACTTCGTGAAGATGGTGCACAACGGCATCGAGTACGCCGACATGCAGCTGATCGGCGAGGCCTACGACCTGCTGCGCCAGGTGGCCGGCTACTCGCCCGCGCGGATCGCGGAGACCTTCCGGCGCTGGAACGAGGGGCGCCTCGGGTCGTACCTCATCGAGATCACCGCCGAGGTGCTCGCCCACACCGACGCGGAGAGCGGCAGGCCGTTCGTCGACATCGTCGCGGACGCCGCCGGGCAGAAGGGCACCGGCCGCTGGACCGTGCAGACCGCCCTCGAACTCGGCTCGCCGGTCACCACCATCGCCCAGGCCACCTTCGCCCGCGCCGCCTCCGGGCAGCGCGAACTGCGCGCCGTCTACCGCGACCTGCCCGGCGGCACGACCTGGGACCTGACCTCCTACGAGTCCGAACGCTTCACCGCCCAGGTCGAGTTCGCCCTCTACGCGTCCAAGCTCATCGCCTACGACCAGGGCTGGAAGATGATCCTGGACGCCGCCGCCGAGTACGACTGGGACATCGACCTCGGTGCCGTCGCCAGGATCTGGCGCGGCGGATGCATCATCCGGGCGGCCTTCCTCGACCGGATCCGGGCCGCCTACGCGGTCGACCCCAAGCTGGTCAGCCTGCTCGCCGACCCCGGTTTCGCGACCGAGATCACGGACGCCCAGGTGCCGTGGCGCCAGGTCGTCGCCGCGGCGGCGCGCGGCGGCGTCCCGGTGCCCGCCTTCTCCGCCGCCCTCTCGTACTACGACACCCTGCGCGCCGAGCGGCTGCCGGCCGCCCTCACCCAGGGCCAGCGCGACTACTTCGGTGCCCACACCTACCGGCGTACCGACCGCGACGGCGCGTTCCACACCCTGTGGGGCGAGGAGGGCCGTGCGGAGACGCAGGCGTGATGCCCAACTCACGAGCACTGTAGGGCCGTTGCCGTCGCCGCTGGTCCGGGGCGGCGGCACCGGCCGTATGCAGCGGGCGGGTTCAACTGTTCACGGCCGGACACTGGTGCGCCACCCCTCCTCCGGTGTGTCATGCCTCTGTCACCTGATCGCCGCGTGACCGCATGACTCATGACCAAGATGACTTCGGTGGAAGGAACTCGCGTGCGCCTGCGCCCTCTTCTCGTTCTGGGCGGCACCGCCGTCCTCGCCCTGACCCAGCCCCTGTTCGCGCCGGTCCGGGCCGCGGCGGCGGTACCCGTGGCCTCGGTGTACCTGCAGAACTACGCGAGCGGTCTGAACGCGGCCGACAGCGGCGGCACGGTCGCCGCGCACAACCCCAAGGGCGGCGAGGACCACCAGCAGTGGACCCCCGCCGCGGTGAGCGACGGCTACCAGTTGAGGAACGCCGACGAGTCCGGGCGCTGCCTCGGCCGCAGCGGCACCTCCGCGGTGACCGCCGACTGCGGCGCGGACGGCACCACCTGGACCATCAGCGCGGGCGCGGACAACACGTACACCGTGGGCGTCCCCGGGACCTCGCAGTTCCTCACCGGCGTCGCGGGCTCCGCCACCGTGCAGACCGGCTCGGGCGGTGACCAGGCCCGTTGGTATCTCACCCCCGTCTCCTACGCCACCACGGGGATGCCGTCCGCCGACACCCGCACCCTGGACCAGGTCACGTTCCTCACCGCGCACAACGCCTTCGCCAACGGCGCGGACGGCAACTTCGCCTCGTTCCCAGTCAGTCTCTTCCCCAACCAGTCGCGCGGAGTGGCCCAGCAACTGACCGACGGGGTAAGGGGGTTCATGCTCGACGACTACACGGTCTCGGGCCGGGCCGTGCTGTGCCACAACAGCTGCGACGGGGTCAGCAATCCGGCACCGCTCGCCACCGACCTCCAGCGGATGGTGGACTTCCTGAAGGCCCACCCCGGCCAGTTCGCCACGGTCTTCCTGGAGGACTACGCCTCCTCGGACGTCCTCAAGTCCTCGCTCGCCTCCGTCAACGGCCTGTCCGACGTGCTCTACCGGCCCGACCAGGACGGCGTGGCCGCCAACGGCTGGCCGACCATGGCCGAACTCGCCTCGCGGGGCAAGCAGTTGCTCGTCTTCAGCGACCGGACACGGGCGAGCGACCTCGCCAGTGGCTACGCCACCCGGGACACCTTCGGCGTGATGTACCAGCGCGAGTGGACGGTGGAGAACTACTGGTCCATGGGCGCCGGGATCGGCGACTCCGACTGGTCCTGCTACAGCCGCTGGGGCACCGACCGGCCGCTGACCACGGACTCGGCCGCCTTCCACCCGCTCTTCGTGATGAACCACTTCCGTGACGTGCCGATCTCGGCGACGATCACCAACGACAACGGCAAGCTGCAGAACCGCGCACAGAACTTCTGCACGCAGGCGGCCCGCAAGAAGCCCAACTACCTTGCCGTGGACCGCTATGAGCTGGGCTCGCCGGCACCGCTCGGCACGGTCGACGCGCTCGACTCGTACGTTCTCGCGCCGGGTCAGTAACCGTCGCGACCAGGCGGTTGCCCGTCGGCGTCACGCACGGCCGACGGGCAACCGCCCCTCTGAGTAGGGCTGGTGAGGTCAGACGGCGCCCCCGGCGGCGGTCAGCCCGGAGGGGTCGACCGCCGGCACGGCCCCGGCCGGGATCTCGTCCGCTCCCCTGCGACGGACGCCGATGAGGACGAGGGCGACGACCGCGGCGGCCAGCATGCCGATGCCCCCGACGAGCGCGCAGGTGTGCAGCGCGTCGGTGAAGCTCGCACCGTAGGCCGCCTGGGCCCGGCCGGTGGCGTCCGGCGTCGCCAGGTGCAGGAACGCGCCCGCCTGGATACCGACGTTCGACACCAGCCCGTTGACCTGGCCCTGGTCGGCGGGGTTCAGCCCGGAGCCGGCGAGGTGGCCGGGCAGGGTGGCCAGCGTGCGGTGGGTGAGGACGACGCCGAAGACGGCGGGGCCGAGGGCGCTGCCGATCTGCCGGAGCGCGCTGTTGGCGGCGCCCGCCGTACCCGCGAGCTGGTGCGGCAGGCTGTTCATCGCGATCGTCGTGATCGGGGCGATGGCGAGGGCGATGCCGATGCCGAGCACCGCGATGACCAGGGCGGCGCCGCCGGTGCCGGTGGAGGCGTGGAAGAGGTTCACGCACAGGGCCCCGATGCCGCCGATCACCAGTCCGGTGACCAGGAGAAGACCGGGCGAGGTGCGGGTCATCAGCCGGCCGACGAGCGGGCCCAGCACGACGGTGAAGCCGTTGAGGGCGAGCAGCCGGAGCCCGATGTCCAGGGTCGAGGCGTGGTGGACGAGGCCGAAGTACTCACTGAGCGCGAAGACCAGACCGACCTGCGCGAACAGGGTGAGCGCCATGACGAGCGCGGCTCCGGAGAACGTCGGACTCTTGAAGAGCCGCATGTCCAGCATCGGGCAGGACGACCGCAGTTCCACCGCGACGAACGCCGACATGCCGACGGCCGCCACCACGAACGCGGTCACGACCTCGCCGGATCCCCACCCGGCGCTGCCGCCCTCGATGACGGCGTAGACCAGGCCGGTGATGGCGACGATGGCCAGCAGCTGGCCGGGGATGTCCAGGTGCCGTTCGCGGTCCGCGCGGGAGTCGGTCAGGGTGACGACGCCGACGACGGCGGTGAGCACGCCGAGGACCAGGGAGGGCAGGAAGATCCAGCGCCAGCTCGCGTGTTCCACGATCACGCCGTTGAAGAGCGGGCCGAGGGTGAGACCCAGTCCCAGCGACGCCGTCCACAAGGCTATCGCGCGGGCTCGCCGGTGCCGGTCGGGGCAGACGTGGCAGATCAGCGCGAGGGTCGAGGGCAGCAGGGCCGCGGTGCCCACACCGGTGAGCGCCTGGCCCACGCAGACCTGCGCCACGCTGTGGGCGGTGAGACAGAGCAGGCAGCCGAGGGCGAACAGCGTCAGGCCCGCGACGTACGTCTTCTTGCGGCCGTAGAGATCACCGACCATCCCGAAGGTCAGCAGCAGGGCCGCGGTCGGCAGGATGAACGCGTCGGTGATCCACTGGAGCCCGGCGGTGGAGGCGTCGAGCGCCTGCTGCATGACCGGCAGCGCGACGGAGACGCCGACGACCGGCAGGTAGGAGACGAAGACTCCCAGACAGGCCAGCGCGATGGTCCCGGTGATGTGCCGGGAGGGGAGGGACGGTTGCGGAGAGGGTGACGAGACGGGGGAAAGCGGGGTCGGCATGACACCTCTAGACGTCGTACGGGGCAGGGTGACAGGGCGTTTCGCTGACTGCGGGACGCGGTGTCACGGAGGGGCCGACGGTGCCGGCTCCGTCGGACGCGCCGCACGGCCGAGGCCATGACGTCGTCGCTCGGCTTGAATCTCCATTGACGTAAGCCATTTCCGTTCGGGGGAAATCGCTTCGGACCGTATACCGACCACCCGGTCCCGGAGATGCCGTTGGACCTGCAAACTAAGGTGAACAGCGGCGACGGCCGGTGCCGGATCAGCGCCCGGGGACGCCCGCCGTGACCGGCCCGGCAACGGTTCGGCCAGGGGGTCCCGTGACCGCCCGCCGTGCGGCACACTCGCTCCCATGGACGCCGCCGCACTGATCAGCACCCTGGACCGGGAGGGCCGTCTGCTGGCCGACGCCGCCGAGGAGGCGGGCACCGGCGCCCCGGTGCCGACCTGCCCGGGGTGGCAGGTGCGGGACCTGGTGCGGCACACGGGCATGGTGCACCGTTGGGCGACCGCGTTCGTCGCCGAGGGGTACACGGAGTACCGCCCCGGCGGCGGTCTGCCGGACCTCGACGGCGCCGCGTCCGTGGCCTGGTTCCGGGAGGGACACCGCCTGCTCGTGGACACCCTCTCCGCCGCCCCGCCCGACCTCACGTGCTGGCACTTCCTGCCGGCGCCCTCGCCGCTGGCGTTCTGGGCCCGGCGCCAGGCGCACGAGACGACCGTGCACCGGGTCGACGCCGAGACGGCACGCGGTGGCCAACCCAGCCCCGTCGCACGGGAGTTCGCCGCCGACGGCATCGACGAGCTGCTGCGCGGCTTCCACTCCCGCGCCCGGAGCGCGGTCCGCAGCGCGGAGCCCCGGGTGCTGCGGATCCGGGCGACGGACACCGACGACGCCCTGTGGACCGTACGGCTCTCCCCGGAACCGCCGGTGGCCGAGCGCTCCGGAGCCGGTGAGGCGGACTGTGAACTCGCCGGTCCCGTGGCGCGGTTGTACCTGGCGCTGTGGAACCGGGCACCGTTCCCGGACGTGACGGGGGAGGCGTCGCTCGCGGCGCTCTGGCGGGAGCGGTCCGCCGTCAGCTGGAGCTGAGCGGACGGGGCCGGCGCCACCCTCCGGCGGGCGTCGGGCGGTCGCTAGTGCTGTGACCGGGAAGGTTCACCGGCTCGCGACGCCCGGCACGGCACTCCCCCAGCCTTCGGCCGGGGGGACCCCCACGCCGCGTTGTCGCATCACCCGAGTACATCCAGTACGCGGGCAATGCTCCGCCTTGCGATGCTCCCCCACTGCCTGAAGGGCGTGGGAGGTGCCCCCAGCACCGGACGCCGCGAGCTTTCCGGCAAACCCTCCCGGCCACAGCACTAGCGGGCCAACATCCGTGTCAGCACCGCGCGTTGCACCGGAAGCACCTCGCGGTGCAGTGCGCGCCCCTTCGCGGTGAGGACCACGCGGACACTTCGCCGGTCCTCCGCGCACATGGCCCGCTCGACGAGCTCGTCCTTCTCCAGTCGCGCGATCAGCCGGGACAGCGCGCTCTGACTGAGGTGGACCCGCTCCGCGATCTCCTGGACCCGCAGAGCGCACTCGCCGTGCGCGGCGGGGACGTCGGCGAGGAGATCGAGCACCTCGAAGTCGCTGGCGCACAAGCCGTGTTGGTGCAGGGCGCGGTCGAGTTCGCACTGGGTGCGGGCATGCAGCGCCAGGATGTCCCGCCATCGGTCCACGAGCGCCCGCTCGGCCTTCTTCGCCGCCATGACAGCGGACCGTAGCAGAGAACGGAGTCTGTTGCATCGTCATTTAATGCATTTGCATTCGATGCATGCGCATGTACTGTCTCCGTCATGACCTCTCCGCTCTCCCCCTCCGCGTCCGCGCCCTCGGCGGTTCGCTGGACTCCCCGGCTGTGGGGCACTCTCCTGGTGCTCTGCGCCGCGATGTTCCTGGACGCGCTGGACGTGTCGATGGTCGGCGTCGCCCTGCCCTCCATCGGTTCCGAACTCGACCTCTCCACCTCGACGCTCCAGTGGATCGTCAGCGGCTACATCCTGGGCTACGGCGGCCTGCTCCTCCTCGGCGGCCGGACCGCCGACCTGCTCGGCCGGCGCCAGGTGTTCCTGATCGCCCTCGGCGTCTTCGCGCTCGCCTCGCTGCTCGGCGGAGTCGTCGACTCCGGCCCGCTGCTCATCGCCAGCCGCTTCGTCAAGGGACTCAGCGCGGCCTTCACCGCACCGGCCGGCCTGTCGATCATCACGACGACGTTCCCCGAGGGCCCGCTGCGCAACCGGGCCCTGTCGATCTACACCACCTGCGCGGCCACCGGCTTCTCGATGGGCCTGGTGCTCTCGGGTCTGCTCACCGAGTTCAGCTGGCGCTTGACGATGCTGCTCCCCGCTCCCATCGCCCTCATCGCCCTGCTCGCCGGCCTGAGGCTGCTGCCGCGCAGCGAACGGGAGAAGGACCACGACGGCTACGACATCCCCGGCGCCGTCCTCGGCACCGCCTCGATGCTGCTCCTCGTCTTCACCGTCGTACAGGCTCCGCAGGCGGGCTGGGCCTCGGCCCGCACCCTGCTGTCCTTCCTGGCGGTGGCCGTGCTCCTGACGGTGTTCGTCCTGGTCGAACGGCGTTCGCCGGGACCCCTGATCCGGCTGGGCGTGCTCCGCTCGGGCGACCAGATCCGCGCCCAGCTCGGCGCGATGGCGTTCTTCGGGTCCTACGTGGGCTTCCAGTTCATGGTCACGCTGTACATGCAGTCGCTGCTCGGCTGGTCGGCGCTGCACACGGCGCTCGCGTTCCTGCCGGCCGGTGCGGTGGTCGCGCTCTCCTCCACCAAGGTGGGCTCGGTCGTGGACCGGTTCGGCACCCAGCGGCTGATCGCGGCGGGCTTCGCGCTGATGGCCGTGGGGTACGCGCTGTTCCTGCGGGTCAGTCTCGACCCGGCCTACCCGGCGGTGATCCTGCCGTCGATGCTGCTGATCGGCGCGGCCTGCGCCCTGGTCTTCCCCTCGCTCAACATCCAGGCCACCAACGGGGTCGAGGACCACGAGCAGGGCATGGTCTCCGGGCTGCTCAACACCTCGGTCCAGGTGGGCGGCGCGATCTTCCTCGCCGTCGTGACCGCCGTCATCACGGCGGGCCCGCCCGCGCACCCGAATCCCCAGCAGATACTGGACAGTTACCGTCCGGGCCTGGTCGTGGTGACGGGCATCGCGCTGGCCGGCCTGCTGGTCACGCTGACCGGGGTGCGTACCCGTCGTCCGCACCCGTCCGTCGTCGTCGCCACGTCCACCGTCGCGACGGCGACGGAGACCAAGGCAGAGGCAGAGGCGGCGAGCGTGGCCGTCCGGAAGTAGAGACAGCTCCGAAGTGCGTGCCCGGCGGGCCATGTTGTCCCGCCGGGCGCCCTCCTGTGAGACTCGACGGATGACAGACTCCGGGGGACGGCGCACTCAGGCCGAGCGAGACGCGACGACCGTCGAGATCGGATACGCCCTGTGCAGCGCGGTGTTCGCCGCGGCGGTGGTCTACGGGGCGGTCGCCGGACCGGCGTTGCTGTTCCGACTGCCCGCGAGCACCGAGTGGTTGGCGCGGCGGGCCGGAACCGTTCTCGCGGTCGCCCTGTTCGCCGCCCGGGTGGTCGGCGTACTGGTCCGCCACCGCCGGGCGGCTCAGCCCAGCCAGCCCGGCCGGACCAGCCCCGACTCGTAGGCCAGCACGACGAGTTGGGCCCGGTCGCGGGCGCCCAGTTTCACCATCGTGCGGCTCACATGGGTCTTCGCGGTGAGAGGGCTGACCACCAGACGGCGGGCGATCTCCTCGTTGGAGAGGCCGATGCCGACCAGGGCCAGCACCTCCCGTTCCCGTTCGGTGAGCCGGGCGAGGGCACCGACGGCGGCCGGCTCCTTGGAGCGGGCGGCGAACTCGGCGATCAGCCGGCGGGTCACCCCGGGTGACAGCAGGGCGTCACCGTGCACCACCGCCCGTACGGCGCGCAGGAGTTCGTCCGGTTCGGTGTCCTTGACGAGGAAGCCGGAGGCGCCCGCGCGGATCGCCTCGAAGACGTACTCGTCGAGTTCGAAGGTGGTCAGCATGACGACCTTCACCTCCGCCAGCGCACGGTCGCCGGTGATCCGGCGGGTCGCCGCCAGGCCGTCGAGCAGCGGCATCCGGATGTCCATCAGCACCACGTCCGGGCGCAGTTCACGCACCTGACGCACGGCCTCCTCGCCGTCGGGGGCCTCGCCGGTCACCTCGATGTCCGGCTGCGCGTCGAGCAGTGCTCTGAAGCCGGCCCGCACCAGCGACTGGTCGTCGGCGAGCAGTACCCGGATCACTCGTCCTCCTCCTCGGCCCGCGCCGTCGACGGCAGTACGGCGAGCACCCGGAAGCCGCCGTCCGGGCGTGGGCCCGCCTCGATGGTGCCACCGAGCGCGGCGGCCCGCTCCCGCATCCCGGCCAGCCCGTTCCCGCCGCCGCCGGCGTCCGCCCCGGTCGCGGGCCCGTCGTCGTCGACGCGGAGCCGCAGCGCTCCCCGGGTGTGCTCGACCAGCACCCGCGCGTGCCGCGAGCCGGAGTGCCGAACGACGTTGGTGAGGGCCTCCTGGACGATGCGGAACGCGGCGAGGTCGGTGCCGGGCGGAAGGCGGGGTGTGCGGCCACCGAGTTCCACCGTGAGGCCGGCGCTCGCGGCCTGCTCCACCAGTTCGGGCAGGCGGTCGAGGCCGGGAGCCGGGGTGCGCGGGGCGTCGCCCGGGGTCCGCAGGGTGTCGAGGACCTGGCGGACCTCGCCGAGCGCCTCCTTGCTGGCGGCCTTGATGGTGGTGAGCGCGGTACGGGCCTGCTCCGGGTCGGAGTCGAGGAGGGCGAGGCCGACGCCCGCCTGGACGTTGATGACCGAGATGCTGTGCGCGAGGACGTCGTGCAGTTCGCGGGCGATCCGCAGCCGCTCCTCGTCGGCGCGCCGCCGGACCGCCCGGGCCCGCTCGGCCCGCTCCCGCGCCCACCGCTCGCGGCGCGTGCGGGCCAGTTCGGAGAGCGCGGCGACGGCGACGATCCCGGTGGCGACGGCCACCTCGCCGCCCCAGGGAGCGGCCCGGTCATGGGCCGGGGGCAGCCACCGATAGAGCCAGTGTCCGACCAGGAGGTGGGCGGCCCACAGCGCTCCGAGCGCCGTCCAGGCCGCCCAGCGGCGCCCGGCCACGACCGCGCCGAAGCAGCCGAGGCCCACGGTCACGAAGACGGGCCCGTACGGATATCCGGCACCGAGGTAGAGGACGGTCGTCAGCGCCGTACCGAAGGCCACCGCGACCGGGTGGCGGTGCCGCCACAGCAGCATCGCGCCGCCGGCGACGAGCAGGGCGCGCGCGCCGGCGTCCAGCGGTACGCGGCCGGGCTGGCCGCGCGCGGCGAAGGCGCTGCCGACGAGCACGGCGACGGTGATCAGCAGCGTCGAGCGCCACGGCAGGCGGGCGGCGCCGTCCACCGGGCCGCCGTCGGGGCCGTGCCACTCCGACGGCCCCTGGCGCCATCGGAGCGGTCCCGCGCCGCGTACCCGCTGCTCGTCCATGGCCGCCACGCTAGACGGCGGGCGGCGCCCGGGGCGTCGGCCGAGCGGGGTGATCACGCCTACTTCCCCGGGAGTACGTCCGGCTCCGGGTGGTCCGGGAGGCCCACCGTGTGGGCGAGGCGGCGCACCGAGTGGCGGAAGAACCGCTCACGCTCCTCCACCATGCGGTGGAACTGGCCGAACAGCTCGAAGCCGACCAGTCCGTAGAGCTCGGCCCAGGCCGCGACGAGGGCCGGGGCGACGGCGGGCGGCAGACCGGGAGCGAAGTCGGCGGCCATCCGCTCGGCCTCCGGGCGCAGTTCGGCGGGGAGCGGGGGGGTGGTGAGGACAGCGGCCTCGTGCGCGTCCCGGACGATGCCGATGAGGAGGAGGCCCACGCGCGCGGCGGCGGGGACGGTCGAGTCCGGCGCGGTGTAGCCGGGTACCGGTGTGCCGTAGATGAGCGCGTACTCGTGCGGATGGTCCTGCGCCCAGCCGCGTACGGCCTCGCAGACGGTGGTCCAGCGGTGGACGTGACCGGCGTCGGCCGCCTCGGAGTGCGCGGCCTCCGCCGTCTCGCCGAGGGAGTCGTACGCGTCGATGATGAGGGCGGTCAGCAGGTCGTCGCGGCTGGGGAAGTAGCGGTACAGCGCGGAGGACACCATGCCCAGCTCGCGGGCGACGGCACGCAGCGAGAGCTTCACGGCGCCGTCCGCCGCGAGTTGTCTGCGCGCCTCGTCCTTGATGGCGGCGGTGACCTCGATCCTGGCGCGGGCGCGGGCTCCCTGTGTGGTGCTCATGCGGTTCAGTGTGCCACGGAAGCGGAGCGGTGCACACAGAACAGATCGGCGCACCAAAGTGAGAGCATTGCTCTTGCGTTGACGTACCGATGCGGTGCAGACTGCCCACAAGAGAGAGCAGTGCTCACAACGAGGAGCGGCGCTCCCTCGTCCCCTCTCACCCACCGGAGGTCCCGATGAGCACACACGTCCAGAAGCCCGGCTGGTTCACCGTCAACGTCTTCAACCGGGCCGTCGCCTGGTTCACCCGGCGCGGTCTGAGCGTGTGGGGCTCCCGGATCCTCGCCGTGCGCGGCCGCAAGAGCGGCGAGTGGCGGACCACTCCGGTGAACCTGCTGACCGTCGACGGTCAGCGGTACCTGGTCGCCCCCCGCGGCCACGTCCAGTGGACGCACAACATGCGCGCCGCGGGCGGCGGTGAGCTGCGGCTCGGCGGGAAGTCCGAGGCGTTCTCCGCGACGGAGGTCACCGACGACGACAAGGTGCCGCTGCTGCGCGCCTACCTCAAGCGCTGGAAGGCCGAGGTCGGCGTCTTCTTCGGCGGGGTCGGCCCCGACTCCTCCGACGAGGAACTGCGGCGCATCGCCCCCGACCACCCGGTGTTCCGGGTCACCGTCACGAGCTGACCCCGTCGTCCGCCGACCGGCGGTCGAACGCGACGAGCGCGCGCTGGGCCATCGGATGGCTGCGCACCAGCTCGCCCAGCGACGTCGAACCCCGGGTGATGTCCATGAAGGCCTTCCAAGCCGGCCGGAAGCCGGTCAGGGCCGCGTGGAAGAGGCCGGGACGACGCTCGAAGGCCGCCAGCATGCTCTTGCCGACACTCATCTCCACACCGAGCCCGGCCTTCACCGCGAACGCGTAGTTCAGCGCCTGGCGGCGGGTGTCCACCGCGTCGTGCGCCTCCGCGATCCGCACCGCCCACTCCCCCGCGAGCCGCCCCGAGCGCAGCGCGAACGAGATGCCCTCGCGGGTCCACGGCTCCAGCAGCCCCGCCGCGTCCCCGCACACCAGCACCCGGCCCCGCGACAACGGCGAGTCGTCGGCACGGCAGCGGGTCAAGTGGCCGGAGGAGATGGTCGGTTCGAAGCCGGCCAGCCCGAGCCGGGCGATGAAGTCCTCCAAGTAGCGCTTGGTCGCGGCGCCTTCACCGCGCGCCGAGATCACACCGACGGTCAGGGTGTCGCCCTTGGGGAAGACCCACCCGTAACTCCCGGGCATCGGGCCCCAGTCGATGAGGACCCGGCCCTGCCAGTCCTCGGCGACCGTCTCCGGCACCGGGATCTCCGACTCCAGACCCAGGTCCACCTGGTCGAGCTTCACCCCGACATGCGCTCCTATGCGGCCGGCACTGCCGTCGGCGCCGACGACGGCCCGGGCCAGCAGGGTCTCGCCGCCCTGGAGGATCACGGCGACCGACCGCCGGTCCGGCACGGCCGAGCCGTGCTGCTCGACCCGCGAGACCGTGACCCCCGTCCGCAGTTCGGCGCCCGCCTTCTGCGCGTGCTCGACCAACTGGTGGTCGAACTCGGGCCTGTTGATCAGCCCGAAGAGCATCTGCCTGGACCGGCGGGTCCGCACGAAGCGCCCGTTGTTCGAGAAGGTGACCGCGTGCACCCGGTCCCGGAACGGCAGCTCGAAGCCGGGTGGCAGCGAGTCGCGTGAGGGTCCGATGATGCCGCCGCCGCACGTTTTGTACCGTGGCAGCTCGGCTTTCTCCAGCAACAGCACGCGCCGTCCCGCGACCGCTGCCGCATAGGCGGCCGAGGCCCCCGCCGGTCCCGCGCCCACCACGACGACGTCCCACACTTGCTGTACGTCGTCCGCCGAAGAGTTCTCGCTGCTCACGATGGTCTACTGCTCCCGATCAAGCCGCTGCCGCACCTGTCTCCCGCATCCTACGGCGGACGTCGCCGAAGTCCGCTGTGGGAGGATCACACCACTTCATCAGTACAACGTCGCACCCACAAGGAGCGTGCCCATGTCGTCGAATCCGGTCGCCGAGACCGTAGCCTCGCTGATGCCGAGGGCGAAGGCGGAGCTCACCGAACTGGTGGCCTTCGAGTCGGTGGCGGACTTCGGCCAGTTCCCGAGGAGCGAGAGCGAGGGTGCGGCCGACTGGATCGCCGGCGCGCTGCGCGCCGAGGGCTTCCAGGACGTGGCGCTGCTCGACACCCCCGACGGCACCCAGTCGGTCTACGGCTTCCTGCCCGGCCCCGAGGGCGCGCGGACCGTGCTCCTCTACGCCCACTACGACGTGCAGCCGCCGCTGGACGAGGCCGCCTGGACCAGCCCGCCCTTCGCACTGACCGAGCGGGACGGCCGCTGGTACGGGCGCGGTTCCGCCGACTGCAAGGGCGGCGTGATCATGCACCTCCTCGCGGTGCGCGCCCTCAAGGCCACCGGCGGTGTGCCGGTGCACATCAAG
The DNA here is from genome assembly GCF_040606415.1 of Streptomyces sp. NPDC005423. Classification (NCBI taxonomy): domain Bacteria; kingdom Bacillati; phylum Actinomycetota; class Actinomycetes; order Kitasatosporales; family Streptomycetaceae; genus Streptomyces; species Streptomyces sp. NPDC005423. The sequence goes on from NZ_JBEXET010000028.1 coordinate 20,446, forward strand.
GTGATCGCCGAGGGCTCGGAGGAACAGGGCACGGGCGGCCTGGAACGGTACGCCGAGGAGCACCCCGAACTGCTCAGCGCCGACGCGATCGTCATCGGCGACGCGGGCAACCTGCGCACCGGCCTGCCCACGGTCACCACCACCCTGCGGGGCATGACCATGGTCCGCGTCCAGATCGACACCCTCGAAGGGAACCTGCACTCGGGCCAGTTCGGCGGCGCGGCGCCCGACGCCCTGGGCGCGCTGATCCGCGTACTGGACTCGCTGCGTACCGAGGACGGCTCGACGGCCGTCGACGGGCTCGCCTCGGAGACGGTGTGGGACGGCGTCCAGTACGACGAGGAGCAGTTCCGCGCGGACGCCCGGGTGCTGGACGGCGTGGAGCTGATCGGTTCCGGGTCGGTCGCCGACCGCATCTGGGCGCGCCCGGCCGTCACCGTCCTCGGCATCGACTGCCCGCCGGTGGTCGGCGCCACGCCGTCCGTGCAGGCACGTGCCCGCGCGCTGGTCAGCCTGCGGGTGCCGCCGGGCGTCGAGGCGGCCGAGGCGACCAAGCTGCTCCAGGCCCACCTGGAGGCGCACACGCCGTGGGGTGCCCGGGTGCGCACCGAACAGATCGGCCAGGGCCAGCCGTTCAGCGCCGACACGACCAGCCCGGCGTACGCGGCGATGGCCGACGCGATGGCGGTCGCCTACCCGGGCCGGCAGATGCGGTACGCCGGCCAGGGCGGCTCCATCCCGCTGTGCAACACCCTCGCGGACCTCTACCCGCGGGCGGAGATTCTCCTCATCGGCCTGAGCGAGCCGGCGGCCCGCATCCACGCCGTCGACGAGAGCGTCTCTCCCGAGGAGCTGGAGCGGCTCTCGGTGGCGGAGGCCCTGTTCCTGCGCAACTACGCGGCGAGTTGAGCCGCCCGGCCGTCGCCGGAGGGTTCCCGGGCACGGACCGGGCCTTCGGGCCACGGCACTTCGCGGACCGCCGGACAGGTACGGCGGTCCGCGCCGAGGATGGCTGCCATGTCCCGCGCCGCGCGCCTCTCCGCCCACAGTGACCTCGCCACCTCCCTCGCCCTGCTCTCCGACTCCGAGCTCGCCGAACTGACCGACACCGCCCCGACGTCGGCGACGGGGATCGGCGGCCGTTCGGCGCTGGTCGAGGTGGACGGCCGCACGGTCTTCGTGAAACGGATGCCGCTCACCGACACCGAGCGGCGCCCCGCGAACGTACGGTCGACGGCCAACGTGTTCGCTCTGCCCGCGTTCTGCCACTACGGCATCGGCAGCCCCGGTTTCGGCGTCTGGCGGGAGCTGGCCGTGCACACGATGACGACCAACTGGGTACTGTCCGGCGCCTTTTCGGGGTTCCCGCTGCTGCACCACTGGCGCGTCCTGCCCGATGTGCCGCAGCCCGCGCACGAGCAACTGGCCGACGTGGACCGGGTGGTGGCGTACTGGGGCGGCAGCGACGGGGTACGGAAGCGGGTCGAGGAGCTGCGGACGGCGACCGCGAGCCTGACGCTGTTCCTGGAGTACTTTCCGCACACCCTGCACGACTGGCTCGGCGAACAGTTGCGCGGCGGCGACCCGGACGCCGCGTGTGCCCTCGTCGAGCGGCGCCTGCGGTCCGTCACCGACTTCCTCCACGGGCAGCGGCTCCTGCACTTCGACGCCCACTTCGAGAACATCCTCACCGACGGCGACGACCTCTACCTCACCGACTACGGCCTGGCGCTCTCCGCCCGCTTCCGACTGGCGCCGGACGAAAGGGAGTTCTTCGACCGACACCAGCGCTACGACCGCCACTACAGCACCGGCCGGCTGGTGAACTGGCTCGTCACCGCCCTTACGGACACGACCGGCCGGAGCGCGAGGCCTACGTGCTGGCGTGCGCCGCCGGCGAACGCCCCACCGGAATCCCGTCGGCCGCCGCCTCCATCCTGGTCCGGCACGCCCCCCTCGCCGCCGTGCTGGTCGGCTTCCACCGCGGGGTGCAGAACGAGAGCAGGCTCACCCCGTATCCGTACGACGCGCTGCGCGCCGCCTACAACAGCTCGACGCTCTCCGCGTAGTGACAGGCGACGGGATGGCCGCCGCCCCGGTCGACCAGCGCCGGTGCCTCCTCGACGCAGGCGAGGACCCGCCAACTACCCTGCTGCGTTGGTGATTTGACAAGCAGCCGGCGCCCGTCAACCGACCGGGACACCGGCCTCCAGATAGAGCGCCGCACCGCGTTCCCGGGCCCTCAGCGCCCAGCGCAGCCGCTCGTAGCGGACCGGCGGCAGCAGTTCGGCGGCCTCCTGCTCGGTGACGAAACGGCAGTCGCGCAGTTCGGGTCCGGGCAGCAGCAGCCGGCCCGCCTCGGCCGCGTCCAGCCGTCCGCCGTCGAAGAGCAGCCGCAGCCCGCCGTAGCCGGGCGGCACGGGCGACTCCCAGTCGACCACCAGCAGCCGGGGTACGTCGGCGAGCCGGATGCCGGTCTCCTCCTCCACCTCGCGGATACCGGCCCGCGCGGGCGCCTCGCCGCGTTCCACGACCCCGCCGGGGAACTCCCAGCCGGCCTTGTAGGTGGGGTCGACGAGCAGCACCCTGTCCCGCTCGTCGAAGAGGAGCACCCCGGCCGCGAGGGTCTCGGAGGCGGGCTCCGGTGTCTGCACGATGTCGCAGACGGGCGCCGCCCCGCTGCCGACGGCCTCGGCTATCCGGACGGCCGTCTCGTACGGGGTGAGCGCGCTGGTGTCGATCGGGTGGGCGTCGGCGGTGAGCCAGGAGGAGAGCGCGGCACGGTACGGCTCGATGTGGTCGTAGGCCCACTGCCCCTGCCGCGACTCGCTGTCGGGACGGTCCGGGACGGTCTCCCGGCCGGCTATCCGCGCACGCAGGATCGTTTCCGCCGGAGCGAGGAGAACATGCCGGACCGCGATCCGGCGGGCGGCGAGGCCGCCGAAGATCTCGTCCCGGTACTCCTGGCGGAGGAGGGTCATGGGGACGACGAGGGTCCCGCCGAGTTCGGCGAGCATCGCGGCCGCCGTGTCGATCACGAGCCGCCGCCAGATCGGCAGGTCCTGGAAGTCACCGACCTCGGCCAGGCGCTTGGGCGGCAGCAGCTGTGGAAGCGCGCCGCCGATGATCTCGGGGTCGAAGAACGTGCTGTTCGGGATCAGGTCGATCAGTTCCCGTGCGGTGGTGGTCTTCCCCGCACCGAACGCACCGTTGATCCAGACGACGGTCACAGGTCCCCCTCTTCTGTTGGCCCCCTGGGGCTTGCCCGCTCCACCCTGCCACGGAAACCAGCTGCCGTTGAGGGCGCGCAGACGGCGGCGCCGGTGCTCCCGCCCTGGGACCACCGGCGCCGCGTTCCGACCGCGGGTATCAGCTGTTGTGTCCCAGAGCGTCCTCGCCGCCGCTGAGGCTGTCCTGGCTGACGAAGTGGTCGACCGCGCCGACGGAGTCCTTGACGTGCAGGTCTCCGAGTACGTCGTGGTCGTGGGCGTGCGACGGGGTGACCGCGGCGACGACGAATCCGGTGGCGAGGGAGGCGATGGCCAGCATGCTGCGCTTCTTCATGCCCGGCTCAACTGACGAAGGGCGCGGGAGTCACGCCCGCGGCCCGGAAATGGTGCGCGCGGACCGGCTCCGCCACGCGGACCGTGCGGCGCCGAGGTGGTCCGGCCGGTCGTCACCGACGGCGGCGAGGCGACGGCCTCCACCCCGACCGCGCGGACCGGTCCGACGCTCAACTCGCCTGCGTGGACCCGCTGTTACCGCCCCGACGCACCGGGCGGTGAGCCGGGCCCACCGCCCCAAAGGCGCGGAGCGAACGTTTCCGCCGTCCGCTCACACCACGGCCCCGGTCGCGTTCGCCCGCCCGGTGAGCGCTGCCGCCGCCGCGCCGACCAGTCCGGCGTCCGTCCCCATCTGGGCCGGCGTGACCGTCAGCCGGCGTACGAAGGAGAGCGTCGCGTAGTCACTGAGGGCCTTGCGCAGCGGGGCGAAGAGCACGTCGCCCGCCTTGCCGACGCCCCCGCCGATCACGGCGATGTCGATCTCGACCAGGGTCGCGGTGGCCGCGATCCCGGCGGCCAGCGCCTGGGCCGCGCGCTCGAAGGAGGCCACGGCGACCGGGTCGCCCGCGCGGGCCGCGTCGGCCACCGCCGCGGCCGAGGCGTCACCGTCCGGGCCGGGCCGCCAGCCGCCCTCGACCGCGCGCCGGGCGATGTTGGGGCCGCTGGCGATCCGTTCCACGCAGCCGCGCGACCCGCACGGACAGGGGTCGCCGTCCAGGTCCACGCTGATGTGGCCGATGTGCCCCGCGTTGCCGGTCGGCCCGGGGTGCAGCTGTCCGTTCAGCACCAGGCCGCCGCCGACGCCGGTGGAGACCACCATGCACAGCGCGTTGTCGTGTCCGCGGGCCGCGCCCTGCCAGTGCTCGGCCGCGGTGATGGCCACGCCGTCGCCGATCAGCTCGACGGGCAGCCCGCCGGTCGCCGACCGCACCCGTTCGACGAGCGGATAGCCGCGCCAGCCCGGCACGTTGACCGGGCTGACCGTGCCCGCGGAGGCGTCCACGGGCCCCGCGCTGCCGATGCCGAGGGCGCCGGCGCGGGGCCACAGCGGGGAGGCGGTCAGCTCACCGAGCACCTCCTCGACGGCCCTCATCACGGTGTCGCCGTCCGCCTGACCGGGCGTCGGGCGCTGCGCGCGCACCAGGATTCTGCCGTCGCGGTCCACCAGCCCTCCGGCGATCTTGGTGCCGCCGATGTCGAGCGCGCCCACGAGGTCGGTGTGCATCACTGTCGGTTCTCCCCGTCAAACATGAGAAATCCCCCGTCAGGAGGGAGCGGAAGGTGCGGATACGGCGAGCCGGTCTCGCGGTGGGGGCGCAGGCCGGAGATAGCGGTGGACAGTCTCTCTCGCACATGACAACGTTGTCCAGGCTCTATGCTCGACGCCACATCCTCATACAACCCATGGAGTTACGCACCCCCGTGGACGACAGGACAGGACAGCGCATCGTGCCAGAGACCGCCCGCCGCCCCGAGAGCCGCTACGGCAACCGTCCGACCATGAAGGACGTGGCCGCCCGGGCCGGCGTCGGACTCAAGACCGTCTCGCGGGTGGTCAACGGCGAACCCGGCGTCACACCGGACACCGAGCGCCGCGTCCAGGAGGCCATCGACGCGCTGGGCTTCCGCCGCAACGACAGCGCGCGGGTCCTGCGCAAGGGCAGCACCGCGAGCATCGGTCTCGTCCTGGAGGACCTCGCCGACCCGTTCTACGGCCCCCTCAGCCGCTCCGTGGAGGAGGTGGCCCGCGCGCACGGCGCCCTGCTCATCAACGGGTCCAGCGCCGAAGACCCGGACCGGGAGCAGGAGTTGGTGCTGGCGCTCTGCGCACGCCGGGTGGACGGCCTGGTGGTGATCCCGGCCGGTGACGACCACCGCTACCTGGAGCCGGAGATCAAGGCGGGCGTGGCCACGGTGTTCGTGGACCGGCCGGCCGGCCGGATCGACGCCGACGTCGTCCTCTCCGACAGCTACGGCGGCGCCCGGGACGGCGTCGCCCATCTGATCGGCCACGGGCACCGGCGGATCGGGTTCATAGGCGACATGCCCCGCATCCACACCGCCGCCGAGCGGCTGCGCGGTTACCGGGCGGCGATGGAGGACGCGGGCATCGTCGTGGAGCCCGAGTGGATGTCCCTCGGGGTCACCGATCCGGTGCGGGTGCGGCGCGCGGCCGAGGAGATGCTCACCGGCCGCTCCCCCGTCACGGCGATCTTCGCGGGCAACAACCGGGTGACGGTCACCGTGGTGCGGGTTCTCGCCGAACACACCCGCCGGGTCGCACTGGTGGGCTTCGACGACTTCGAGCTGGCCGACCTGCTCCAGCCGGGCGTGACGGTCGTGGCGCAGGACGCGGCGGCGCTGGGCCGTACGGCGGCCGAGCGCCTCTTCCGGCAGTTGGACGGGACCCTCATCACACCCGAACGCATCGAGCTGCCGACCCGGTTGATCACCCGCGGCTCGGGCGAGCTGCCCCCTTCGGACTGACCGGGCCCCGAACGAGGGCGTGGGGAACGGCAGTTGCGGACCACAGGCTCATGCGGGACGGCAGGTGCCGACGCCCGCCCGCGCCCAACGAAGGCTGCGAGAACCGCCGTTGGGGTGGTCGGGACCGCACGGGCCGCCCACGGTGACAGCGGAGAGGCAGCAACGGCCGCGCCGCGTCCGCTACTTGACGGACGAGGTGAGGTCGCCGCGCGGGGGCGTGGCGAACGTCCGCAACTCCGCCCGGGTCAGTCCGGTGGCCGCGGTGACCTCGGCGAGGTCGAGGGCCCCGCAGTCCAGGCCGCGCAGCAGATAGCCGCTGAGCGCCTTCGCGGTGGCGGGCTCGTCCATGACGTCGCCGCCGGCCCGGTTGACGTAGCGGTCGAGCCGGGCGGCGGCCTGCTCGAAGCCCTCGCGGTAGAAGGCGAAGACGGCCGCGTAGCGGGTCGGCAGGTGGCCGGGGTGCATGTCCCAGCCCTGGTAGTAGGCGCGGGCCAGCGCCCGCCGGGTGAGGCCGTAGTGCAGCCGCCAGGCGTCGTGGACCTGGGCGGTGGGGCCGACGGGCAGCACGTTGGTGGAGCCGTCCGAGACGCGTACGCCGGTTCCGGCGGCGGCGACCTGCATGACCGCCTTGGCGTGGTCGGCGGCCGGGTGGTCACTGGCCTGGTAGGCCGCGGAGACGCCGAGAGAGGCGCTGTAGTCGAAGGTGCCGTAGTGCAGGCCGGTGGCGCGGCCCCCGGCGGCCTGGATCATCCGGGCGACGGTGGCGGTGCCGTCGGTGGCGAGGACGGCCTGGCTGGTCTCGATCTGGATCTCGAAGCCGATCCGCCCGGGTGCGAGTCCGCGGGCCCGCTCGAAGGCCTCCAGCAGCCGCGCCATCGCGGTGACCTGCTCGGCGTAGGTGACCTTGGGCAGGGTCAGGACCAGCCCGTCCGGGAGGCCGCCGGCGTCCATCAGCCCGGTGAGGAAGATGTCGAGGGTACGGATGCCCCGGTCGCGCACCGGCGCCTCCATGCACTTCATGCGGATGCCCATGCGGGGAGTCGCCGTGCCCTTGCGGTACGCCTCCGCGAGCAGCCGGGCGGCGCGGGCCGCCGCCGCGTCCTCCTCGGCGTCCGGGCGCGGGCCGTAGCCGTCCTCGAAGTCGACGCGCAGGTCTTCGATCGGCTCGCGCTCCAGCTTGGCGCGCACTCGCGTGTACACGGACTCCGCGAGGGCGTCGGGGAGGGCGAGCACGGCCGCGAAGGAGGCGGCGTCGGGGGCGTGTTCGTCGAGGGCCGCGAGGGCCCGGTCGCCCCAGGAACGGACGGTGCCGGCGGTGAGGACGTCAGCGGGTACGTAGACGGTGTGGACGGGCTGGCGGGTGCCGGGGTCTCCGGGGTACCGGCGCGCCAGCTCCGCGTCGACCGGCGCGAGGGAGGCGCTGATCTCCTGGCCGACCGCCGCGGCGAGGCTCGTCGCCGGCTTCTCCTGCTCGCCCTGGCCCATTCCCACGCCTCCACTTTTCCGCTGGGCGGAATCCGCAATCCGCAGAACGAAGTTATCCGTGGAGCTTCCCCCTGGTCAACACCCGGTCCGAGGGCTCGTGGCGGGCGTGTCGCCGGATGCGCGAGGCCCCCGCGACCGGATCGGTGGCGGGGGCCTCGCACGGTCGAAGGGGATCAGCCCTTGCGGGACTTGACCTCTTCGGTGAGCTGCGGGACGACGTCGAAGAGGTCGCCGACGACGCCGTAGTCGACGAGGTCGAAGATGGGGGCTTCGGCGTCCTTGTTGACGGCGACGATGGTCTTGGAGGTCTGCATGCCGGCGCGGTGCTGGATGGCGCCGGAGATGCCGTTGGCGATGTACAGCTGGGGGGAGACGCTCTTACCGGTCTGGCCGACCTGGTTGGAGTGCGGGTACCAGCCGGCGTCGACGGCGGCGCGGGAGGCGCCGACGGCCGCGCCGAGGGAGTCGGCGAGGGCCTCGATGATCGCGAAGTTCTCCGCGCCGTTGACGCCTCGGCCGCCGGAGACGACGATCGCGGCCTCGGTCAGCTCGGGCCGGCCGGTCGACTCGCGCGGGGTGCGGGCGGTGACCTTGGTGGCGGTGGCCTGGGCGGAGAAGGTGACGGCCAGCGGCTCGACGGTGCCGGCGGCCGGGGCGGCCTCGACGGCGGCGCTGTTGGGCTTCACCGTGATGACCGGGGTGCCCTTGGAGACACGGGTCTTGGTGGTGTAGGAGGCGGCGAACACCGACTGGGTGGCCACCGGACCCTGCTCGCCGGCTTCGAGGTCGACGGCGTCGGTGATGATGCCAGAGCCGATGCGCACCGCCAGACGGGCGGCGACCTCCTTGGCCTCGGCGGAGGACGGCACCAGTACGGCGGCCGGGGAGACGGCCTCGTAGGCGGCCTGGAGGGCGTCCACCTTCGGTACGACGAGGTAGTCGGCGTACTCGGCGGCGTCGTGGGTGAGGACCCGGACCGCGCCGTGCTCGGCGAGGGCGGCGGCGGTGTCGCCCGCGCCGGGGCCGAGGGCGACGGCGACGGGCTCGCCGATGCGGCGGGCCAGGGTCAGCAGCTCCAGGGTGGGCTTGCGGACGGCGCCGTCCACGTGGTCGACGTAGACGAGAACTTCAGCCATGGGAATGCTCTCCTGCGTGCGTGCGAAGTCTGAGGGGGCGGTGGCGCGTTGGGGCTTAGATGAACTTCTGGCCCGCGAGGAACTCGGCGAGCTGCTTGCCGCCCTCGCCCTCGTCCCTGACGATCGTGCCGGCGGTCCGCGCCGGGCGCTGGGCCGCGGAGTCGACCGCGCTCCACGCGCCGCCGAGGCCGACCTCGTCGGCCTCGATGCCGAGGTCGGAGAGGTCCCAGGACTGAACCGGCTTCTTCTTGGCGGCCATGATGCCCTTGAAGGAGGGGTAACGCGCCTCGCCGGACTGGTCGGTGACCGACACCACGGCCGGGAGGGAGGCCTCCAGCTGCTCGGAGGCGGTGTCGCCGTCCCGGCGGCCCTTGACGACGCCGTCCGCGACGGAGACCTCGGAGAGCAGCGTGACCTGCGGGACGCCCAGGCGCTCGGCGACCAGGGCCGGGAGCACGCCCATGGTGCCGTCGGTGGAGGCCATGCCGGAGACGACCAGGTCGAAGCCGGCCTTCTCGATCGCCTTGGCGAGCACCAGCGACGTGCCGATGACGTCCGTGCCGTGCAGGTCGTCGTCCTCGACGTGGATCGCCTTGTCCGCGCCCATCGACAGGGCCTTGCGCAGCGCGTCCTTGGCGTCCTCGGGACCCACCGTCAACACGGTGATCTCCGCGTCGTCGGCCTCGTCCGCGATCTGCAGCGCCTGCTCGACCGCGTACTCGTCGAGCTCGGAGAGCAGACCGTCCACGTCGTCCCGGTCGACGGTCAGGTCATCGGCGAAGTGCCGGTCGCCGGTGGCGTCGGGCACGTACTTCACAGTGACAACGATCCTCAAGCTCACGCCGGCTCTCCTACTGCATCGTCATTTTCGGCTGCCTACTTCCAGGCAGCATAGGCGCCTCGTCCGGCCGGTCCCGGTGTGGGCGGCCAGTGCTCCGAGCGAAATATTACTCGCCAGTACGCGCTACTACGTTCCCCCAGGACGTTCCCGCTAAGCAAGCGCTTTGAACTGTGACCTTCGCAACGCAGCGTAATCGGAGTCCGTCCACCCCGCACCGGGAGGGACGGGCGGTTCAGTCGCGCAGGCCGTTGAAGCGCCCCTGGTGATAGAGGAGCGGGCGGCCCGGGTCGGCGTGGTCGCCGAGGACGACCTCGGCCAGCACGATCCGGTGGTCGCCCGCCGGCACCCGGGCGACGACCCGGCAGACGAGCCAGGCGAGGACCCCGTCGAGGACGGGGACACCCTCGGGACCCTCGCGCCAGGCGGTCGGCTCCCCGAAGCGGTCGGCGCCGCTGCGGGCGAAGGTGCCGGCCAGCCGCTCCTGGTGCTCACCGAGGATGTGGACGCCCACGTGGTCGGTACGGGATATCGCGGGCCAGCTGGAGGCGCCGGCACTGATACCGAAGGAGAGCATCGGGGGCTCGGCCGAGACGGAGCTGAGCGAGGTGGCGGTGAAGCCGACCGGGCCGGCGGCACCACGTGCGGTGATCACCGCGACCCCCGCCGCGTGCCGGCGGAAGACGGAGCGGAGCAGGTCGGGCGAGGCGAGCTGGGGGGTGGTGCCGAGACCGGGCGTGGCCGTCATGGGAATGTCCTTCTCGGGGAGGGAGCGATCGGGTCCGCGGGTGCTCAACAGCCCGGACAGCGCGCGCTCGCGGTACGGACGAGGTCGACGTGGACCCGTCCGACGAGAAGGAGATCTCTGGACATACGGTCAGGCTGACGATAGGTGGTGCGCGCAGTCAAGTGCGTTCCGGCATATGGGAGATGCCTCACCATTCCCGCCTCCACCGTCAAACCGCCTCCCCGAGGGCGGCGATGACATCGGCCCTGCGCGGCTGGCCGGTGGCCCGGCGCACGACCCGTCCACCGGCGTCGAGGACGAGCACGGTGGGGGTCTTGAGAATGTCCAACTCCCGCACCAGACGGAGGTGTTCCTCGGCGTCCAGCTCGACGTGGGTCACCCCCGGCACCATTCCGGCCACCTCACCGAGCACGCGCCGGGTCGCCCGGCAGGGTGCGCAGAAGGCGCTGGAGAACTGCACCAGCGTGGCCCGCTCCCCCAACTGTGCGCCCAACTCGGCCCCGCTGAGCCGCTTTCCGTCGTCGCGCACACGCACGCGCACCCTTCCGTTCCGCCGCCGATGCAGCACTCCGTAGGCGCTCGCCGCCGCGAGCACCACCACACACACCACAAAACCGGTCACAACTCGCTCCAGCGTTTACCGGACTGCAAACATTCCCGGGTCCTCGAACCCTCTCCCGTGCGGAATGCTTGATTCATGGACATCGACGTAAGAGGGCCGCGCTTCGGGGCGGCCGTGACGGCTCTGGTGCTGGCGGCCGTACTGATCACCGGGAGCGTCTGGCTGCTGGCCTGGCAGACGCTGGCGTTCGCGCTGGGCGCGGCCGGTGGGGTGGGCGCATCGCCGTACGGCCTGCTGTTCCGCGCGGTTGTACGGCCCCGGCTGGGGCCGCCGACCGAGTTCGAGGCACCGGAGCCGCCCCGGTTCGCGCAGGCGGTCGGGCTGGTCTTCGCCGCCGTGGGTCTGGTCGGTTTCGGCCTGGGTCCGGCCTGGCTCGGACTCGTGGCGACCGGGGCCGCGCTCGCCGCCGCGTTCCTCAATGCGGCGTTCGGGTACTGCCTGGGATGCGAGTTCTACCTGCTGGTTCGCCGGGTGACGGTCCGTACGGAGTAAAGCCGCGTTAAAAGGCCGAGGTGGATCACGTGCCGGACGTGACGAGAATCTCGCCGTCGTCCGGCACCAGGGCTGGCTCCTCAACCGTTCTTGGGGCACCATCTGCGCAATGCCGTAAACCTACGGCTGCGTAACTTCCGCCGGGAGACTCCTTCCCAGGCAGAAAGAAGGGTCCACCCCGTCCATGGCTGAGATTGTCTACCGTCCCGTCATCGGTCTTGCCCGAACGTTGTTCAAGGCCTGGGACCTCAAGATCGACTGCAAGGGATCGGAAAACATCCCGCGCTCGGGCGGCGCCGTGCTGGTCAGCAACCACATCAGCTACCTGGACTTCATCTTCGACGGTCTCGCCGCCCTGCCGCAGAAGCGCCTCGTCCGCTTCATGGCGAAGGAGTCGGTGTTCCGGCACAGGATCTCCGGGCCGCTGATGCGGGGCATGAAACACATCCCGGTCGACCGCGAGCAGGGCGAGACGGCGTACCAGCACGCGCTGGAGTCGCTGCGCGCCGGCGAGATCATCGGCGTCTTCCCCGAAGCGACCATCTCGCAGTCCTTCACCCTGAAAAGCTTCAAGTCGGGCGCGGCGCGGATGGCCCAGGAGGCCGGCGTGCCGCTGATCCCGATGGCCCTGTGGGGCACCCAGCGGCTGTGGACCAAGGGCCACCCGCGCAACTTCAAGCGCAGCCACACCCCGATCACCATCCGGGTGGGCGAGCCGGTGGAGGCCCCTGAGGATCAGTACGCGGGCGCCATCACCCGGCGGCTGCGGGAGCGCGTCCAGGAACTGCTGGAGTCCGCGCAGCGCGCCTATCCGGTCCGCCCCAAGGGCGCGGACGACACCTGGTGGATGCCCGCGCATCTCGGTGGCACCGCGCCCACCCCCGAAGAGGTGAAGGCGGCCGAGGCACGCTGAATCGTCACTCCGGGGCGTGCACGGTGACGCTCGCCCCGGGGGTCAACTTGCCCAGCAGCTCGACGAGTTCGGCGCCCGCCGCCTCCACGTCGGCGACCGGCACCGGCACCGGCGCCAGGCTCTCCAGCAGGAAGAGCGCGGACGTCGACTCCTCGGTGAGCCTGGTGCGGGGGCCCTGGCGCCAGTTCCAGCGCCGGCAGGTGACGCCGGCCGCGTCGCGCCAGACCACCTCGCCCGCGTCCGGGTGCTCCACGGTCCGCTCGCCGCCCGCGACGGTGACGAACTCCTCGTCGCCGGTGGCGCGCAGGAGTGTCATCCCGCCCTCGATACGGTCCGCGTCCTCGCCGCCGACCGGGATCAGGTGGGCGACGCTGATCGCGTTGTAGAGGTCGACCAGCAGATTGATCCGGGGCAGGCCGCCGTCGGCCGTGGCCCGCCGGGCCAGCGCCTCGGCGGAGTTGCGGGTGCGCGACGGCTTCGCCCCGAACGCCGTGTACACCTCGCGCCAGGCCGCCATGTGCGGGTCCTCGTGCGGGGCACGACCGTCCAGTCGTACGGCGAGACGGCGGGCCGCGTCGTCGAGGAGGGCCGAACTCTCCTCCGTACTGGGCCCGTTGACCACCCCGTGCGCCTCGATCGCGAGGTGGGTGAAGCCGGGCGCGAGGGCGCGGACCTCTTCGGAGACGGTCAGCTGGAGCGTCATGGGGTGCCTCGGAGTGCGGTCGGGAGCGTCTGCCACAGGTGGGCCCGGTCGGTGGCCGCCCGCAGGGCGCTCAGCACGTCCGGGTGCGGTTCACTGTACAGGACCGGAAGGTCCAACTCGTTGGACTCCGGATCCGGCGTGAAGGCCAGCCGCTCGCCGTCCAGGGAGAACTGGGCGTTCACCCCCGGCTTGTTGCCCCGGGGGTCCTGCCGGTGCCAGGCCCCGTTGAACCGCACCGCGACCAGGCCGTGGATCACCCCCAACCGCTGATAGCAGAACGCCGTGGGGATGTCCTCGGCGCGCAGCAGGGCGGCGAGGGCGTGCGCCTTGGCGAAGCAGATGCCGGTGCCCTGCTCCAGGACGTCGGAGGCCCGCCAGGTGACCCGCGGGTCACCGGAGTCCTGCGAGTGCGGGATGGTGTCGCGGACGAATTCGAAGGCCAGCCGCGCATAGGCATACGAGTCCGAGGCCCGTCCGGCGAGCAGTGCGGCTGTCTCCCGTACGCGGGGATGGTCGTGGTCGACGACCTCGTCGGCAGCCAAGTACGCGGACAGGTCAGGGGTGTTCTGGATCAGCTCCATAGCCGCAGAGCATAGGAACGCGATCACCCATCAGTCAATGACTTTCCAGGTGACCGCATAACTATGCGCGACTGCGGCATCGCGACCGCGTCGGCTACCGCGCCGTCTCCTCCTTGAGCGCGGCCACGAACGCGTCCACGTCGTCCTCGGTCGTGTCGAAGGCGCACATCCAGCGGACGTCGCCGGCGGACTCGTCCCAGAAGTAGAAGCGGAAGCGCTCCTGCAGTCGCAGGCTCACCTCGTGCGGCAGGCGTGCGAAGACCGCGTTGGCCTGCACGGGATAGAGGATCTCCACACCGTGCACCGCGCGCACGCCCTCGGCGAGCCGCTGGGCCATCTCGTTGGCGTGGCGGGCGTTGCGCAGCCACAGGTCCTTGGCGAGCAACGCCTCCAACTGCACTGACACGAAACGCATCTTGGAGGCGAGCTGCATGGACAGCTTGCGCAGGTGCTTCATGTGGCTGACGGCGTCCTGGTTGATCACCACGACCGCCTCACCGAAGAGAGCGCCGTTCTTGGTGCCGCCGAGGGAGAGGATGTCGACGCCGACCGCGTTGGTGAACGACCGCATCGGCATGTCCAGGGAGGCCGCCGCGTTGGATATCCGGGACCCGTCGAGGTGCACCTTCATGCCGTGCGCGTGGGCGTGGTCGCAGATCGCGCGGAGCTCCTCCGGCGTGTACAGCGTGCCGAGTTCGGTGCTCTGGGTGACCGAGACGACCTGCGGCATCGCGCGGTGCTCGTCGTCCCAGCCGTACGCCTGACGGTCGATCAGCTCAGGGGTGAGCTTGCCGTCGGGCGTGGGCACGGTGAGCAGCTTGAGGCCGCCCATGCGCTCGGGGGCGCCGCCCTCGTCGACGTGGATGTGCGCGCTCTCGGCGCAGATCACCGCGCCCCAGCGGTCGGTGACCGCCTGGAGCGCGACGACGTTGGCGCCGGTGCCGTTGAAGACCGGGAACGCCTCCGCCGTGGCGCCGAAGTGGCCACGGACGACGCCCTGGAGGCTGTCGGTGTACACGTCCCCGCCGTACGCGACCTGGTGGCCGCCGTTGGCCAGGGCCAGCGCGGCGAGCACCTCCGGGTGCGCACCGGCGTAGTTGTCGCTGGCGAAGCCGCGGACCTCCGGGTCGTGCCGGCGGCGGGCGTCGGTCCTCGGTGGGTTCACGGCTTCTCGGTCAGCCACAGCCGGGTTCCGTTCACTTCGGCGGCGGGCTTGTCCCAGACGCCGGCGATGGCCTCGGCCAGCTCCCTGACGTCCGTGAAGCCCGCGAACTTCGCGTTCGGGCGCTCGGCGCGCATGGCGTCGTGGACCAGTGCCTTGACCACCATGATCGCGGCCGCGGCGGCGGGACCGTCCTCGCCGCCGGACTTGCGGTAGCCGTCGGCCATGGCCAGGGTCCACGCCTCGGCGGCGGCCTTCGACGCGGAGTACGCCGCGTTGCCCGCGGTGGGCTTGCCCGCGCCGGCCGCGCTGATCAGCAGATAGCGGCCGCGACCGCTGCGCTCCAGGCCGTCGTAGAAGGCCAGGGAGGTGTGCTGCACGGTGCGGATCAGCAGCTTCTCCAGCAGGTCCCAGTCGGCGAGGTCGGTGTCGGTGAAGCCGGCGCTGCCGCGCCAGCCGCCGACGAGGTGGACCAGTCCGTCGACGCGGCCGAAGTCCTTCTCGATGCGCGCCGCCCACTCCCGGGTCGCCCGCAGGTCGAGCAGGTCGACGGTGTCGCCGACCACGGTCGCACCGCCGTGCGCGTAGCGGGCCGCGTCCACGGCCTCCGCCAGCCGCTCCGGATGCGCGTCCGCGCCGACGACGGTCGCGCCCGCCTCGGCGAGCCGCATCAGCGCCGCGCGGCCTGCCGGCCCGCCCGCTCCGGCCACCGCGATCACCGCGCCGTCGAGCGCCCCGTTCCCCATGGTCCTCGCCTCCTGAGCCACTTCTGTCGTGCGGTCGCTCACGCGGCGATCCGCTCGGCGCTCTCCGCCGTGATGCCCCTGGTCGAGGCGATCACATTCTTCAGCTTCTTGGCCAGTGCTTCATAGAACATGCTCAGCGGAAACTCGTCAGGCAGCACGTCGTCGACGAGTTTGCGCGGCGGCAGGCTCAGGTCGAGCGCGTCCGGGCCCTTGGCCCAGCGGGAGCCGGGGTGCGGGGCGAGGTAGCCGGCGACCAGTTCGTAGGCCTTGAACCAGTGGACGAGCTTGGGGCGGTCGATGCCGGCCCGGTAGAGGTCCTCGATCTCGGCGCAGAGCCGGTTGGTGATCTCGGGGGCGCGCCGCCAGTCGATGTGCAGCCTGTTGTCGGTCCAGCGGACGACGTCGTTGCGGTGCAGGTAGGCGAAGAGGAGCTGGCCGCCGAGGCCGTCGTAGTTGCGCACCCGCTCGCCGGTGACCGGGAAGCGGAACATCCGGTCGAACAGGACCGCGTACTGCACGTCACGGGCCTGCGGAACGCCGTCGGCCTCCAGCTTCACGGCCTCCTTGAAGGCGGTGAGGTCGCAGCGCAGCTCCTCCAGGCCGTACATCCAGAACGGCTGCCGCTGCTTGATCATGAACGGGTCGAAGGGCAGGTCGCCGTGGCTGTGGGTGCGGTCGTGGACCATGTCCCACAGGACGAACGCCTCCTCGCAGCGCTTCTGGTCGTGGACCATGGAGGCGATGTCCTCGGGCAGTTCCATGCCGAGGATGCCGACGGCGGCCTCGGTGACCCGGCGGAAGCGGGCGGCCTCGCGGTCGCAGAAGATGCCGCCCCAGCTGAAACGCTCGGGGGCCTGCCGTACGGCGATGGTCTCGGGGAACAGGACGGCCGAGTTGGTGTCGTAGCCGGCCGTGAAGTCCTCGAAGGTGATGCCGCAGAACAGCGGGTTGTCGTAGCGGGTCGCCTCCAGCTCGGCCAGCCAGTCGGGCCAGACCATGCGCAGGACGACCGCTTCGAGGTTACGGTCGGGGTTGCCGTTCTGGGTGTACATCGCGAAGACGACCAGGTGCTGGAGTCCGTCCTCGCGGTGTGCGGCGGGCTGGAAGGCGAGCAGCGAGTCGAGGAAGTCCGGTACGCCGAAGCCGCCGTCGGCCCACCGGCGCAGGTCCTCGACGAGCGCCTCGTGGTAGGCCCGGTCGTGCGGGAGCAGCGGCGACAGCTCCTCGACGGCGGCTATGACCCGGCGGACGGCCAGTTCGGCGTCGGCGTGGTCCGGGGCGTCCGTGGCCGCGAAGTCGATCGAGCCGTCCTTCGACTGCCATGGCCGGATCTGCTCCACGGCATTCTTGAGCACGGGCCATGCCGGGTGCTCCACCACCCTGGTCAGCGGAGGAAGCAGTCCCTCGACACTCGCCTGCACAAGAATTTCCGTCATGTCCCATCCTTATCGGGAGAAGCTCGCGTATGGACACCGTATGCGGTGGAGCTTTCTCCCAGCAAGGGGGAGCTCGGGAGATCGTCCGGCGCGACCCCGGTCTTCACCGCTTTTTTTCCTGCCGGACACGGTGGAGGCGATTACTTCCGCTCCGGCCGGGGAAGCGCTCGGCGTCACCGGGCCCCGGGGCCGACGGGGTCGGGAACCGGCCATCGCGGCGCACCGGCGCGACGCGGGCGGCGCCCGGGTCCGTGACGGGGCGTCCACGGATGTCCCTGGGGGCCGTGCGCGCCGGGCGCGCCCTGCCGCCGCCAATACCCCGATCCCCCCGGTACGCACGGGTTCATCGCCGGGCGGGGCCGTTAGGCTGCGGCTCTGCCGCGTGGACAGCGCCGTCCGGCCGCCTCCGCGCGCTTGCCCAGCCGACGTCGACGGAAGCGAGTTGAACCTTGAACTTCCTTACCATCGGTCACCGCGGAGTCATGGGTCTCGAACCCGAGAACACGCTCCGTTCCTTCGTCGCCGCCGAGCAGGCCGGCCTCGACGTCCTCGAACTCGATCTGCATCTGAGCAGTGACGGCGCCCTCGTCGTCATGCACGACGCGGACGTGGACCGCACGACGGACGGCACCGGACCGGTCGCCGAGAAGACCTTCGACGAGTTGCGCGCGCTGGACGCCGGACACGGGGAGCGTGTGCCCGTCTTCGACGAGGTGCTGGACGCCGTCGACTCCCCGCTCCAGGCCGAGATCAAGGATCTGGCGGCGGCCCGCGCGCTGGCCGAGGTGATGCACCGGCGGGATCTGGTGGGGCGGGTGGAGGTGTCCTCGTTCCACGACGAGGCGATCACCGAGATCGCGCGGCTGGTGCCGGGCGTACGGACCGCGCTGATCGCGAGCCGCTTCGGCGCCGACGTGGTGGACCGCGCCGTCGAGGCCGGCGCCGGCACCCTCTGCCTCAACATCCGCCGACTCACCCTGGAAACCGTCGAGTTGGCGCGCAAGGCGGACCTGAAGGTGATCGGCTAGGTGGTGAACACCCAGGACCAGCTGCGCCTGGTACGGGCCCTGGGGCTCGACGGCGCGACCACCGACTACCCGGAGATCAAACGCACCGGCCGGTTCACCGCGTGATCACCCGAGTTCCTTGACCAGCAGCTCGAACCGCAGGTCGTCGCGGCGCGGGATGCCGAAGCGCTCGTCGCCGTACGGGAACGGGGTCATCCGGCCCGTACGGCGGTAGCCGCGGCGCTCGTACCAGGCGATGAGGTCGTTCCGTACGGAGATCACCGTCATGTGCATCTCCCTGACCCCCCAGGTCTCCTGGGCGATGCGCTCGGCCTCCGCGATGATCACCTTGCCGAGTCCGCCGCCCTGGAGGCTCGGGCTCACCGCGAACATCCCGAAGTAGGCGTGCTCGCCCCGGTGTTGAAGCTGACAGCAGGCCACCACCCTGCCGTCCTGTTCGACGGCGAGCATCCGGCTGTCGGGCGCCTCGACCACCGCCAGCACCCCCTCGGGGTCCGTCCGCCGCCCTTCGAGGATGTCCGCCTCGGTGGTCCAGCCGGTCCGGCTGCTGTCGCCCCGGTACGCCGACTCGATCAACTCGACCAGGGTGTCGACGTCGGCCGCGGTGGCGTCGCGGAAGGTCGGTGCGGGGGCGGCGATGTCCATGGTGCGTCTCTCCGATCAGGGCCGGCTCGGGCTGGCACGAGAGTAACGCGGTACTACTCTCGGACCGCATGGTGCATGTACTGAGCAGTCGCGTCCTGTTGTCCCCCACCGACTTCGAGCGGTCCCGCTCCTTCTACGGCGAGCAGTTGGGGCTCGCCGTCTACCGGGAGTTCGGCACGGAGGAGTATCGCGGAGTCGTCTACTTCCTCGGCGGAGGCTTTCTGGAGGTCTCGGGGCGGGCGGAGACACCGTCCGACCCGCCCGTGCGGCTGTGGATGCAGGTCGACGACGTGACCGCCGCGCACGAGGAACTCGTGGCCAAGGGGGTCGAGATCGTGCGTCCGCCGGTGAAGGAGCCGTGGGGGCTGGTGGAGATGTGGCTCGCGGACCCGGACGGAACGCGGATCGTCCTGGTGGAGGTGCCCGCCGATCACCCGCTGCGGTACCGGCCCGGCGTGTAGCGCGGGGAGACCGGCCCGGGGCCGCCGCCGGCTCCCGGGCCGGAGCCCGCCGGGGTGCCCGGGTGTGCCCGGTCAGAGCCGCGGCACGCTCAGCCGGCCTTCCAGCTGGCCGAGCAACTCGCCCAGCAGTGCGGCGAGTTCGCCCTGTCCGCCGGTGTCCAGGCCGGAGAGTACGGCGGTCTCGTAGGTGAGCTGTTCGGGCAGGATGCCGTCGACGAGGTCGCGTCCGGCGTCCGTGAGGCGCACGTGGGCGACCCGGCGGTCACGGGTGTCGCCCCGGCGCTCCACCAGCCCGCGCTCGGTCAGCTGCTTGAGGCGCTTGGTGACGGCCGCTCCCGAGGAGAAGGTCTCCCGGGCCAGTTCGCTCGGCGTCAGCTCGTGCCCGGTCCGGCGGAGCGCGCCGAGCAGGTCGAACTCGGGCCGGGTGAGTCCGGCGCGGCGCAACGGCGCGTCCTCGGCCTGCTGGAGCAGGGCGGCGCACCGGTTGATCCGCCCGATGATCTCCATCGGCCCGGTGTCGAGTTCGGGGTGCACGGCCTGCCACTGCCCGACGACGGCGGCCACGGTGTCACGCCGGCGCGCGGCGGGCTCGTGCGCCGGTCCGGACCCCGGCCGCCGGGTCGGGCCGTCGCCGGCCGCCGGCCGTCCGTTCGTTGCCGTCATGGCCGTATGTCCTCCGTTGGCGTGCCGGTGCGCCGGTCCGCGACCGGCCAGGAGTCCGCCTCCTGGCGCCGCACCGTAGCGGCGAGCGTACGGTGCGCGGACTGTTCGGCCGGCACCACCCGCTCCTGGGGCAGGGCACGCTGCCACCACTCGCCGGACGCGGCCTCGGCGGTGGCGCGCAGTTCGACGAGCGCGGCGGCCAGTCGGCGATGCGCTGAGCGCACGGCTCCGGGGGCGGGAGCCGGCTCGGCGAGCCGGCGGGCCGCGTGTTCGCGGGCCCGTTCGACGGCCGTGAGGGCGTCTTCCAGGCGGTCACCGGCCCGGCGGTTGGTCACGGCGACGGCCGCGAGGAGGCCGACCAGCGCGCCGACGAGGGTGTCCAGGACCCGTTCGGTGATCAGCTCGCCGGGCTGCTGGACCTTCGCGAACTCGGTGATGAGCAGCGCCATCGGGGTCACGCAGACGCTGCCGAGCCAGTAGTTGCGCCCGATCAGGGCCTCCGCGCCGAAGTTGAGCGCGAGACAGCACAGCACCAGGGCGGCCGGGTGGGCGTGCGTGAGCGGGACGAGGGCGGCGAAGGCGAGCACGCCGACGAGGTTGCCCACGACGCGCTGCACGCCCCGGCTCCAGGTGAGGGTGACGTTGGCCTGGTAGAGGGAGGCGGCGGTGACCAGGGCCCAGTAGGGGCGGCCGACACCGAGGGCGAGGGAGACGTATCCGGCGAGGGCGCAGCCGAGCGCCGTGCGCAGCACGACCGGGGCCAGCGGGCCGAGCCTGGTCCACAACGGGCTTGCGGGGGTGGCGAGTTCGGCATCCACACCGAGGAGTTCACCGTCCGCGGGGACGTCGGCCGGCGGCACCGGGCCGTTGCCGCGCAGCTCCCGCGCCCAGGCGCGCAGCCGCTCGGGGTCCGTGTCGGCGGGCGCCGCGAGGGCGACCTCGGCGCGGACGAGGAGCCGGTCGAGGGCGTGCCGGAGCGCCGGACGGGCGCCGGTCGAGAGCAGCGACTGCCAGGCGGTGTGCACGGCGGCAGCGGCGGCGGCGCGGGCCCGTGCGTGGCCCTCCCCGGTGCCGTGTGTGTCGGCGTACGCGGCGGCGGCCAGCAGCGCGTGCGCGGTCGCCCGGCGTTCGGGGCCGTGCGGCCGGACCAGTGCGGGCGCCATGCCGACGAGCCACGCCCAGACGCCCGCAGCGGCGGCCAGCGCCAGATGGCCGGGGACCTGGCCGGTGGTCTGCGGTACGAAGAGGGAGGCGGAGCTGATGAAGGCGAGCACCACATTGCCGGGCGGCCCGACCCGGGTGGCGTCGCACACCGCCTTCTGCGCGGCGGCCAGGAGGGCGCCGACGGTGACCAGCACGACGGCGTTGGCGGTGAGCGAGGCCGTGACCAGGGCGACGGCGAGGCCGCCGACCATGCCGAGCACCACCCGGGCGAGGACGCGGGCCCGGGCGGCGTACGGCCGGCTGTGGGCGTAGAGGGCGCACAGGGAACCGGCCATCGTGTACATCGCCAGGTCGAGCCGGCCGAGCGCCAGCAGGGTCAGGTTGGGGGGCGCGACCGCGGCGACCACGCTGAGCGCGGGCTTGAACCAGATGTCGGAGGGCCGGCCGAGGCGCAGCACCCCGGCGAGCGGCAGTCGTCGTCGGAAAGTGGGGGTGGTGGGGGTCGCACTGCTCATGAAGGACAAGTTTAGCAGGTGTTTTACTCGTAAAGGATTGCCTCTGACGTGCTGTGCTCCGTCCAGTGCTCCCCGCGTACACCCTTGCGCTTGGTTGCGCACCGCGCGGCAGGGGCATCTCTTGACCGACCGTGGACCGCCCGATCGCCCACCGGTCGTCCGAGATCACCGAGTTGGGGGATTCGCGTGCGCGGACCGGATTCGCCGGGCTGGCTGCTGGTCGCGCTCTGCGCGGCGACCGGCGCCTACTGTCTGCTGCGCATGCGCAGCACCGTCGAGGAGCAGCGCCGGGCGGCGGGCGGTGAGGCGCTGATGGGGTTCGGCATGGCGGCGATGGCCGTACCCGCCGCCGCGTTCTCCCCGCCGCCCTGGGCCTGGCCCGCCTACGCCGGCGTCTTCACCGTGGCGGCGCTGCGCGCGCTCTGGGCGGCGCGCACCGGCCCGCACCATCTGCACCATCTGCTGGGCACCTCGGCCATGGTCTACATGGCGGTCGTGATGACCCTCTCCCCCGGACCCCACCACCACGGGCACGGCGGCTCCGGCGTCCCGCCCGTGACGGGCACGCTGCTCCTCTACTTCGCCGGGTACGTCCTGCTCTGCGGCGCCCGTCTCGTGCCCGTCGCCGGGGTCACCGCGGGGACCGCCGGCAGCCGCGCCGTCGGCTGGGGCGACCGGCCGGAACTCGCCCGGGCGTGCCGGCTGTCGATGGCCATCGCCATGGTCGCCATGCTGCTGACCCTGTGAGACCCGGGCGGCCACCGCAACCGGCCGCACCGGCCCCGGACCGGCAGGCCGCCGTGGCCTGCGTCACTTTGCTCCGGGAAGCCGTACCCGTGGGCGGCACGGCGCTCATAGGGTGCTCCCATGATGGTCCCCGCGGCACTGTTGCTGCTCGGCGCGCTGACCGCCGTCGTCGCTCCCCGGCTGCTGGCCCGGGCCGAGTGGCCGGACCGCGAACCGGTGGTGGCGCTGTGGGTGTGGCAGTGCGTGGTGGCGGCCGTCCTGCTGTGCTGCGTCCTGTCGATGACGTTGAGCGCGGCGGCGGCCTGGCAGGCGGTGCGCGGCCATGTGTTCGCCAGCGCCCCGCACGCGGTCGCGGACGCCTACTTGCCCGGCGCGCGGGGCCCTTGGGCGGCGGTGACCGCGGTGGTTCTCGCCTGCGGTGGCCTGTGGACCGCGGCGATGCTCGTCCGGGAGGTCCTACGGGCCCGGGGGCGCCGTCGGCGGCGCCGTACCGAACTCCTTGTCCGCGCCCCCCTGTTGCCCGGCGAGGAGGCGGGCGACGACCCTCTGGTGGTACTGGAGGGAGTGCGGCCCGACGCCTGGTGGCTGCCCGGCTCCGCGCCCCAACTGGTCATCACCACCGCCGCGTTGCGACGCCTGAAAGGGCGTCAGCTCGACTCGCTGCTCGCCCATGAGCAGGGCCACGCGCAGGCCCGGCACGACTGGCTGCTGCACTGCTCGGCCGCGCTGGCCACCGGGTTCCCGCGGGTACCGGTGTTCGCCGCGTTCCGCGACGAGATGCACCGACTGGTCGAACTCGCCGCCGACGACATGGCGTCCCGCCGCTTCGGCCGGCTGACGACCGCGCTGGCACTGGTCGGACTCAACGAGGACCGCGGGGTGTTCGGGCCGTGCCCCACCCCGCAGGCCCATGTCCCGCAGCGGGTGAGCCGGTTGCTCACTCCCCCGGACCGGCTCACCGCCGTCCGGCGCCTGGGGCTGACGGCGACGGCCGCGCTGGTGCCGGCGGTACCGGTGCTGGTGGCCTTCGTGCCGGGCCTGCGGGCACTCCACTGACGGAAACCCGGCGCCCGGTCTCGGTGGCGGGCACCGTCCCGCCCGGTCACCTCCGCGCGGGACGGGCCGCGGGAACCCCGTTCCGTAGGATCGGCGCATGACCGCCGTCCTCTTCGACTTCTCCGGGACCCTCTTCCGGATCGAGTCCACCGAGTCCTGGCTCCGCGCCGTGCTGAGCGAGACCGGGATCACGCTCCCGGAAGCGGAGACGGCCGAGGCCGCGCGCGCCCTGGAGCGTGCCGGGGCGATGCCGGGCGGCGCGCCACCGCTGCGGCTGCCCGAGGAGTTGGCCGAGGTGTGGTCGGTGCGGGACCGGAGTGCCGAACTCCACCGGGCCGCGTACACCGGCCTCTCCCGTCAAGTCCCGCTCCCCGAACCGGGGTTGCACGACGCACTGTACGACCGGCACATGACGCCGGACGCGTGGACGCCGTACCTCGACACGGTGGAGGTGCTGCGCACGCTGCGCGAGCGCGGGATCGACGTGGGAGTGGTCAGCAACATCGGCTGGGACCCGCGCCCCGTCTTCCGCGCCCACGGCGTCGACGGCCATGTGAACACGTACGTCCTGTCTTACCAGCACGGCATCCAGAAGCCGGATCCGCGGCTCTTCGAGATCGCCTGCGCGGAGCTGGGCGCGGATCCCAAGGACGTGCTGATGGTCGGTGACGACCGGAGGGCGGACGGCGGGGCGGCGGCGCTGGGCTGCGCGGTGCACTTCGTGGACCACCTGCCGGTGACCGAACGCCCCGACGCGCTGCGGCCCGTGCTGGAGCTGGCCGGGCGCTGACTCAGCAGGCTCCGGTCACCCCTGGTAGCCCTTCGGCCCAGGACTCCGGCCGGGCCCGCGCCTCGGCCGGGTTCTCCCCGAACTCCGCCTTCGCCCGACGCTGCCTCAACAGGTCCCAGCGCTGGTCGAGTTCGCGCTCCAGCTCGCCGAGCCGCGCGTGTTCGGTGGTGCTGCCGACCGCTCCCGACGCGACGGCTTCCCGGAGTCTGCGCTGCGCTCGTCGTCGACCCTCGCGTTGATCCGCGCCAGAACTTGCTTGGCCTGCTCCATGCCCGTACGCCTCCCCGGCTCGACACCGGTGCCCACTTCAGGGACGAATCACGTCCTGTGCGACACCTGTGTGAAGGGGGCGCCGGGGCGCCGGGCCGGAAAGTCGCCCGAGGCCACCATCAGCGGAAAAAGGGCCGCCCGCCTGGGACGATCCCCCGCGTCGCCCCAGACGGACGGCAGCATGCACCAGGCCCGCTCTGCGGCGGACCCGACTCCCTGAGTATAGTTGGCTGGCAGCCAGTCAACGCAGGAGTTACAGCATGTCCCCGCGCAGCGCCTCGGTCAATGAAGAGTTGCGACGGCGTTCCCGCGAGCGGCTTCTGCAGGCCGCGGTCGAACTGGTCGGGGAGCGCGGCTACGAGGCCACCACCCTCGGCGACATCGCGGACCGGGCGGGTTCGGCGCGCGGCCTGGTCTCCTACTACTTCCCCGGCAAACGCCAGTTGGTCCAGTCGGCGGTGCACCGGCTGATGCACCGCACGCTGGAGGAGGCGCTGGAGCGCGAGCCCCGCACCACGGACGGCCGGGAGCGGATGGCCCGCGCCATCGACGCGATCCTGGGCCTCGCGCACGACCGTCCGGTCCTCATGCGCCAGCACATGGCGGGGCTCCTCCAGGCCGAGGGCTTCGTGCAGTGCCCGGAGCAGCGCCGGCTCTCCGAACTGCTCGGCGACAC
This sequence comes from Streptomyces sp. NPDC005423, assembly GCF_040606415.1. Lineage (NCBI taxonomy): Bacteria > Bacillati > Actinomycetota > Actinomycetes > Kitasatosporales > Streptomycetaceae > Streptomyces > Streptomyces sp. NPDC005423. Next base: position 45,373 of record NZ_JBEXET010000028.1, read on the forward strand.
CGTCACCCGCTACGGGTCGGAGAACGTCCCCTCCGACTATCCGATGCTGCGGGCCCTGCTCATGGGCGCGGTGTACTCGGCGCTGGTGCCGGGGGTGCCGATGCCGTTACTGGTGCTGCGCAAGGAACTGTTCCAACGGTACGGACTGGAATGGGAGTTGGGCGTCCCGCCGGACGCCGGAACGGGCACCGGGAGCGGCGTGGCCGACACGGATCTCTCCCGCTTCTTCGCCACCGACGACCGCCCGGAGGACGAGCGGACGTAGACGAGTCCTCCCCACGCGCTCATCTAGCGTTTTACGTGACGGGGCGTCAGAAGGCCCGCGTCGCGCGCTCGGGAGATCAGTCCGAGTGAGCGGCGGCGGCTGTGGCCGGTCGCGCACATCACCGCGAGGACGGGATCGGCCCCCTCGCCCTGAGCGGCGAGGTACTCCTGGGCGACCAGCCGGCACCCCTCGATCCCCCGCGGCCAGGCGGCCCGGGCCCGGTGCGCGCCACCGCTCCCCGCGTCCTCCCCGTCCACCGATCCGCCGTGCGGGCCGCACGCCTCGAAGAGCGGGGTCTCGATCCACTCGGCCAGTGCCGTCAGGTCGTCCAGCGAGAGCGCGGGCCGGGCCCGGACGTCCTCGACCGACACAGCCTCCGCCGACACCACGGCGAGCGCGTCCACCCGGGCGCCGTCGGCGAAGAGCAGCCGGACGTGGAACCACGAGGTGACACCATCCCGCTCCCGCACTTCCCACGCGGGCCACACGGACACCGCGCCATCCGTCGGACAACGATCAGAAAGATTAAGAAAGGATGCTTCTAGCACACACGCAACGTAACCGCATGATCACATCCCTTACGGACGGACACGCTCGCCCGTACACCTCGCGGGTGAGCGGGGGGCCGCGACAGCTCCGCCGGGTCGCGCACGATCGGCGGGACGCAACGGGTGCGCGGGTCCAGCCACCTTCGGGCGAGCCGGTGACGGTGGGGGTCCGGCCCGCACCCCGCGCGTATGCCCGCCGCGCGTCCCGCAGCCCTCTTTCGGACAGTTCTCGCGAGCCCGGGGTCCGTCCGAATGTCTTCTGCGCGAAGCGTTGACTAGAAAGCGCTTTCACCCTACGTTCCGTTCAGCAGCGTGACCGCTCCGTGCCCGAATGAACGCCCACGGCCGCTCTGCCCGTGAACGACATTCAACATGGCGAATGCCGTTCACGTACCCAACCAAAGAAGCCCTCCTGAAGGGACCCACCCCATGCGTGTTCTCCCCCCACGTACACACGCGCAAAGGCCTGCCCTGGCGGTCGCCGTCACCGCCGCTCTCGCGACGGTGGCCGTGCTCGCGCTCCCGCACTCCGCCTCGGCGGCCGACACCTCGCCGGTCGGATTCGGTGCCGGGACGACCGGCGGCGGCAGCGCCGGCGCGATCACGGTCTCGACACTCGCCGCCTTCAAGACGGCCGTCACCGGCAGCACTTCGAAGGTGGTGAAGGTCAACGGCCTGATCACGCTGAGCGGTCAGGTCGACGTCGGGTCCAACACGACGGTCCTGGGCGTCGGTTCGTCGTCCGGCTTCACCGGCGGCGGCCTGCGGCTGAAGAACGTGACGAACGTCGTCGTCCGCAACCTCAACATCAGCAAGTCGGTCGCACCCGCCGACGGTGTCACCGTGCAGGCGTCGACGAAGGTGTGGCTCGACCACAACGCCTTCTCGTCCGACCTCGACCACGGCAAGGACTACTACGACGGCCTGGTCGACATCACCCACGGGTCCGACTACGTCACCGTCTCCTGGAACACCTTCAAGAACCACTACAAGGGCTCGCTCGTCGGCCACAGCGACAGCAACGCGAGCGAGGACACCGGGCATCTGCGGGTGACGTACCACCACAACTGGTTCAACGACGTCAACTCCCGTATCCCCAGCCTCCGTTTCGGCACCGGGCACTTCTACGACAACTACGTCGTGGGCGCCGACACCGCCGTGCACTCGCGGATGGGGGCCCAGATGTTCGTCCAGAACAACGTCTTCCGGGACACCGACGTCGCCGTCACGACCAACCGGGACAGCGACGTGGACGGCTACGCCAACCTCAGCGGCAACGACCTCGGCGGCGCGACGACCGAGATCTCCCAGGTCGGCACGTTCACCAGCCCGCCGTACAGCTACACCGCCGAGCCCGCCTCGACCGTCGTCGCCTCGGTGACCTCCGGCGCGGGCACCGGCAAGATCTGACCCTCCCCCACCTCGGAGAAGGAATCGGGACATGACTTCTTCCGTACCCCCACGCGCCCGCCGGCGCGCGCTCACCGGAGCCGTGGCCGCCCTCGGGCTTTCGGTTGGCATGATCATGACTATCGGGGCGCCCCCGGCGGGCGCGGCCACCTGGCCCACCGCCAGTGGCAGCCAGGCGGTCACCTCGACCATCTCGGTCTCCGGCACCAAGGACTACGGGATGCTGCGCCTGTACGGCAGCGGCGACCTGGGCTCGGGCAGCCAGGACGAGGACCAGGGCCCCATCCTCGAACTGGCCGCGGGCACCGTCCTCAAGAACGTCATCATCGGCGCCCCCGCCGCCGACGGCATCCACTGCCTGGGCAGCTGCACGCTGCAGAACGTCTGGTGGGAAGACGTGGGCGAGGACGCGGCGACCTTCCTGGGCTCCTCGTCCTCCAACGTCTACACCGTCTCCGGCGGCGGCGCGAAGGAGGCCAGCGACAAGGTCTTCCAGTTCAACGGCGCCGGCACCCTGAACGTCTCCAACTTCGCGGCGCAGACCTTCGGCACGTTCGTCCGCTCGTGCGGCAACTGCAAGACGCAGTACAAGCGCACGATCAACCTCAACTCCATCGAGGCGACCTACAAGGGCAGCCGGATCGTCGGCATCAACACCAACTACGGCGACAGCGCGACCCTCAAGGCCATCACGATCGTGGGCGACACCAGCAAGAAGATGATCCCGTGCCAGAAATACATCGGGAACAGCACGGGCGCGGAGCCGACGACGAACGGCACCGGACCCGACAGTACCTACTGCAAGTACGCCTCCTCGGACATCACCTACAAGTGACCTTCCCCCCACGGTGACGGCGGCCGTACGAGGTGCCCCTGCACGGCACTCCGTACGGCCGCTCCGGCTGTGCCGGGCCGACTCCGCCCGGCATCTCAGCCGTCAGGCCACCGGGCCGGCCCCGGCTCGGTCGCCGACACGTTGCGCGCCACCCGCCTGGAGGGCGACCGGGGACACCCCTGGGCGCCCTCCGTGACACCGCCGGCCTCAACAGCATCCTCAACTGCGCTCTGGAAGACGGCGGTTGACACCGCAGCCAGCCGTCCCACCCCTCGGCCTCTCTTGCAGATGCGGACCCGCGAACGGCGGCCCCGTTCGACGAAACGGAGGCCGGTCCCTCGTGCCGTCTCAGCCCGTCTTCCGCCCCCACAGCGGGCCGAAGCGGGCCCATTCGGTGTCCCACTGTTCCATGCGCCGGTGTTCCAGGCGGCCACGCAGGAAACGGCCGCCGGCGAAGGGGACGGTCGCCGCGGCAAGGCCGATGAGGACGCCCATCAGGGAGGCGCGCAGGCGGGCCTGGGACGCGCTGGCGGGCTGGGTGACCAGGTGTCCCTGCGGGTCCGTCCACACGGAGACCGGTGTGCCGACCGGGCTGCCGGACTCGACGCGGACCTGGCCCGTGTGCGAGGAGCCGTTGCCGGTCGTCCAGCGCACCCTGGCCCAGATGCGTTCACCGGCGGGACTGTCGGTCTGTGCCGGGTGGGGGCCCGGCACGTCCTGGGTCACGTGGGCGACCACCGCTCTCCAGTCGACCCGTTCCTGGGCCAGTCCGTTCTCCACGGAACGGGCGGCGGTCATTCCGGCGAGCTCTCCGGCGGCGAGCGTGACCAGCCACGCGCCGAGGACGACCCAGGACTCCACCGCGTCGGCGGGGCGTTTGAGCGGGTTGCGCCGCCACCTCCACAACCACACCTTCGGACCACGGAACGCCATCGAGGGCATCCTCCTCACGACCGCACGGACCTGCCGAACCGACTACCCATACGGGGAAGGAGTACGCGATGCTCACGCGGAACCCCGAACCGGCCGCTCCCCCGGCCTCCGGGCGGCGCGAACGGGCCCCGCGGAAGAGCTCCGCACGGGGTCGCACCGGTCGGCATCCCCGCTCTGACCTGCTACGACGCCTGGCCGGGGGGTGACTGTCAGTGGTGGGGTGCAGACTGGCCCGTATCTGAGACAACGTCGTCACGGAGGTGATCGGCATGACCGAGGTACTGCTCGCCGTGGGCACGCGCAAGGGTCTGTTCATCGGGCGCAGGCGGGGTGGCACCTGGGAGTTCGACGAAGCTCCGTACTTCAACGCGCAGGCCGTGTACTCGGTCGCCGTCGACACCCGGGGCCCCGCCCCGCGACTGCTGGCCGGCGGCGACAGCGCGCACTGGGGTCCGTCGGTGTTCCACTCCGACGATCTGGGCCGCACCTGGGCCGAGCCGGCCCAGCCGGCCGTCAAGTTCCCGAAGGAGACGGGGGCTTCGCTGGAGCGGGTGTGGCAGCTGCATCCGGCGGCGGCCGAGCCGGACGTGGTGTACGCGGGCACCGAACCGGCCGCGCTGTACCGCTCGGAGGACCGCGGGGAGAGCTTCGAACTGGTCCGGCCCCTCTGGGAGCACCCCACCCGTTCCCGGTGGGTGCCGGGCGGCGGCGGAGAGGGTCTGCACACCGTGCTCACCGACCGGCGTGATCCACGGGCGGTGACCGTCGCCGTCTCGACCGCCGGGGTGTTCCGCACGCGCGACGGCGGGGCGAGCTGGGAGCCGTCCAACTCCGGCGTGTCCGCGGTCTTCCTGCCGGATCCGAACCCGGAGTTCGGCCAGTGCGTGCACAAGGTCGCGCAGGACGCCGCCACCCCGGACCGGCTGTATCTGCAGAACCACTGGGGGGTGTACCGCAGCGACGACGCCGGTGCCCACTGGACGGACATCGGCGAGGGGCTGCCGTCCACGTTCGGCTTCGCGGCGGCCGCCCACCCCCACCGGGGCGGCACGGCCTACGTGTTCCCGATCACCGCCGACTCCGACCGGGTCCCCGCCGGCCGGCGGTGCCGGGTCTACCGCACGGCGGACGCGGGCGCCAGCTGGGAGCCGTTGTCGGCGGGCCTGCCGGCCGAGGACCACTACGGCACGGTGCTGCGCGACGCGCTGTGCACGGACGGCGCCGACCCGGCGGGCGTGTACTTCGGCAACCGCAACGGCGAGGTGTTCGCGTCGGCCGACGACGGGGACAGCTGGCGGCAGTTGGCCTCCCATCTACCGGACGTGCTCTGCGTCCGCGCCGCGGTGGTCGACTGATGCCGCGGGCCCGCCGGATGACCGAACTCCCGCTCAGGAGCGACCAGTTCGGTCATCCTCGGGCGGTGGGCACGCCACCCGGCGCCGCATCGACGGCGCTGCCGCCAACTGGTCAGCCGATGGTCCACTTCTGATTGGCGTTGCCCGAGCACGTCCAGGTCTGCAGACGGGTGCCGTCGGCCGAGGAGTTGCCCTTGGCGTCGAGGCACTTGTCGGCCCCGACGTTGGTCAGGTCGTGAGCGGCGCTGTAGGTCCACTCCTGGGCCTTGGTGCCGTTGCAGCTGTAGAGCTGGACGACCGCGCCGTCATCGTGCGAACCGGCCGCGACGTCCAGGCACTTACCGAGGGCGCGCACCGTGCCGTCGCTGCCCAGGGTCCACTTCTGGGCGTCGCCGCCGGTGCAGTCGTGCAGCTGGATCGGGGTGCTGTCGGCGGTACTGGCACCTGCGACATCCACGCACATGCCGCCGATGCCCTTGATGGCGCCGGACAGGTTCGTGCCGCCTGAGCCGGTGTCGGAGCCGGAGTCCGAGGTGGTGACGTGGACGTAGTCGACGGTCATCGTCTGCGGGAAGGAGGTGGTGGAGTCGGGGCTGCCGGGCCAGTCACCGCCGACCGCGAAGTTCAGGATGATGAAGAACGGGTGGTCGTAGACCCACTTGTTGCCGTTGACGTCGGAAGGGGTGCGGGTCTCGTAGACCTGGCCGTCCACGGACCAGACGATCTTCGAGGGGCTCCAGTCGACGGCGAAGACGTGGAAGTCGTCGGCGAAGGACTTGCCGTTCGGCAGGGTGTACGCGGCGCCGATGCCGCCGGCGCCTGAGTAGCCCGGGCCGTGGATCGTGCCGTGGACGGTGCCGGGCTCCATGCCGACGTTCTCCATGACGTCGATCTCGCCGCTGTTGGGCCAGCCGGCGCTGCCGAGGTCGTCGCCCAGCATCCAGAAGGCCGGCCAGACGCCCTGGCCCCGCGGGACCTTGATGCGGGACTCGAAGTGGCCGTACTTCTGGGTGAAGGTCTTCGCCGTGTTCAGGCGTGCCGAGGTGTACTGGCAGGTGCCGTTCCAACACTGGAGGCCGGAGTCGGTGTTCTTGCGGGCGGTGAGGACCAGGTTGCCGTTGCCGTCGAGGGCGGCGTTGCTGGTGCTGTTCGTGTAGTACTGCAGCTCGTGGTTGCCGTTGCCGCCGCCGCCCGTCTCCAGAGTCCACTTGGCGGAACTGGGCGCACTGCCCGCGCTTCCGTTGAAGTCGTCGGACCATGTCGTCGTGGTGGCGGCGTCCGCGCGGTTCGTCGCCGAATCCGAGGTGTTGATGAGGATCGCGGAGGCGAGGGCGGCGGACATCAGCACCGCCAGCCCTCCGAACGACCATCTGCGTGCGCGATGAGCGGCCATGGGGTGAACACACCTTGTCTTAGGGGGGACTTCCGGGTCGGGCGTCGGACGGTGCACGCGACGGGCGCGGACAGGCGGAGACCTGAGAGCGCTCTCTCCTTGCACGGCGGGCGCCACCGGTGGGCCAGACGATACGCACGATCGTTGCCCCAGCCAACCGGAGCGCGAGGCCCTCAAACGCCCCTGACCTGCGCCTTCTTGCGAAGTCATGACTGCCCGGAGCACGTTTAAGCCGTCTTTAACCCGGGCTTAAGAACGGGGAGTTGAAGTAATGCGCGCGCTGTCAGCGGGGATGTGCGGAGTGTGGTCACGGGTCGGCCCGCCCCGCTACCGCCTCCAGCGCGACCTTGCCGACGAGCGCGAGACCCGCGCCCTCGGCTGACTGGTCACCGCCGCCCTCGACGTCGACGGACCCGAACGGCACAGCGCTCCATCACCACCACCGTCGTCGCGCGGCCCAGCCGTACGAGGGCGGCCACCCCTGGTGCGATCTCGGCCACTTTCCCTCGCACAGCGCCGACGGCACCGCATCCTGCTGCGACCGAGTGGACCGGCATCAGGGCCTACCGGGAAGCCGTCGAGGCCGGTCACCAGGGCGAAGAACGCGAGACCGCCCCCAGCACGCCCGCCCCAGGCGCGGCTACCGGCGGCGGGCGCGCCACCACCTCGGCCGCTCCCTGCCCGCCCCCACCACGGGGACCGTGGACAGCCGGGTGTCGCACCGCGCCCCGGCGTCCAGAGTGCAGGCAGTGGATCACACCGGCGGACTCTTCGGTAACGTGAGGCTATGAGCCATCCGCACCCAGAACTCAAAGCCGCCCCTCCTCTGCCCGAAGGCGGGCTGAGGGTGACCGCCCTGGGCGGTCTGGGCGAAATCGGCCGCAATATGACCGTCTTCGAGCATGCCGGCAAGCTGCTGATCGTGGACTGCGGTGTCCTGTTCCCGGAGGAGAACCAGCCGGGCGTGGACGTGATCTTGCCCGACTTCACCTCGATCCGGGACCGCCTCGACGACATCGTGGCCATCGTGCTCACGCACGGCCACGAGGACCACATCGGCGGCGTTCCCTACCTGCTGCGGGAACGGACGGACATCCCGGTCGTCGGCTCGAAGCTCACCCTCGCCTTCCTGGAGGCCAAGCTCAAGGAGCACGGCATCAGGCCCCGCACGGTGCGCGTGCGGGAGGGCGACCGGCGCGGCTTCGGTCCGTTCGACTGCGAGTTCGTGGCCGTCAACCACTCCATCCCGGACGGGCTCGCGGTGGCCCTGCGTACCGGAGCCGGGCTGGTGCTGCACACCGGTGACTTCAAGATGGACCAGTTCCCCCTGGACGACCGGATCACCGACCTGCGTGCCTTCGCCCGCCTCGGCGAGGAGGGTGTGGACCTCTTCCTCACCGACTCCACCAACGCCGAGGTCCCCGGCTTCACCACCTCCGAACGCGAACTGAACCCCGCGATCGAACAGGTCCTTCGCACCGCCCCCCGCCGGGTCATCGTCTCCAGCTTCGCCAGCCACGTGCACCGCATCCAGCAGGTCCTGGACGCCGCCCACCTGCACGGCCGCAAGGTGGCCTTCGTGGGCCGTTCCATGGTCCGCAACATGGGCATCGCCCGCGACCTGGGCTACCTCAAGGTCCCCTCCGGCCTCGTCGTGAACATCAAGGAACTGGAGAAGCTCCCCGACCACAAGATCGCCCTGGTGTGCACCGGCTCGCAGGGCGAGCCCATGGCAGCCCTGTCGCGGATGGCCAACCGCGACCACGCGATCCGTGTCGGCAAGGGCGACACCGTCCTGCTCGCCAGCTCCCTCATCCCCGGCAACGAGAACGCCATCTACCGGGTGATCAACGGCCTGACCCGGTGGGGCGCCAACGTCGTCCACAAGGGCAACGCCAAGGTGCACGTCTCCGGCCACGCCAGCGCCGGTGAACTCGTCTACTGCTACAACATCGTCCGCCCCCGCAACGTCATGCCCGTCCACGGCGAGTTCCGTCACCTGCGGGCCAACGCCGACCTCGCCATCCGTACCGGCGTCGACCCCGACCGGGTCGTCGTCGCCGAGGACGGTGTCGTCGTCGACCTCGTCGACGGCCGCGCCTCCATCACCGGCAAGGTGCCCGCCGGGAACGTCTACGTGGACGGCATGGAAGTCGGCGGTGCGACCGAAGCGTCCCTCAAGGACCGGGTCACCCTCGCCCAGGAGGGTGTCATCACGGTCGTCGCCATCGTCGACGCCGACACCGGCGCCCTCGCCGAGGCACCCGACTTCCTGGCCCGCGGCTTCGTCCACGACGAGACCACCTTCGAGCCGGTCGTCCCCGTCATCGAGAAAACCCTGGCCAACGCCGCGCAGGAAGGTGTCGGCGACGCCCACCAGCTCGAACAGCTCATCGCCCGCGCCGTGGCGAACTGGGCCTTCCGCGCCCACCGTCGCCGGCCACTGGTCATCCCGGTCATCATCGACGCCTGACCCGGCCGCCGCCCCGTCCCCGCTCCTCCACCGGAGCGGGGCGTCCGTCGTGAACGCGACGACTGCGCCGACGCCCACGTATCCACGAAGGTCTGAAAGGTGAACGAATGGGCCTGCGATTCGAGGAGATCGACTGGCAGCCGACACCCATCGGCGAGATCAGTCTGCGCCGGCGCCGTCACCCGGAGTCGGGCGCCGACGTGTACGAGGTGAAGCTCGGCGACGAGTTCCTGATGTCCAGCCTTTTCACCGCCGGCGAGATCGCGCTCACCGAGCTCGGACTGGCCGAACTGCCGGACACCGAACGGCCCGGACTGGACGTGGCCGTCGGCGGACTGGGGCTCGGCTACACCGCCCGGGCGGCCCTGGACGACCCCCGGGTGCGCTCGCTGGCCGTGATCGAAGCGCTTCCCCAAGTCATCGACTGGCACCGGCGGCACCTGGTACCCCTCGGAGCCCAGCTGACCTCGGACGCCCGCTGCCGCCTGGTGCACGGCGACTTCTTCGCGCTGGCCGCCGGCCCCCACGGCCTGGACCCCGAGGAGCCGGGCCGTCGCTTCCACGCCATCCTGCTGGACGTCGACCACTCACCGCGCCATGTGCTCCACCCACGCCACGCGGCCCTCTACCAGCCCGCCGGGCTCCGCGGGCTCGCCGAACACCTCCATCCCGGCGGGGTGTTCGCGCTGTGGTCGAACGACCCGCCCGACGACGGGTTCACCTCCACACTCACCGAGGTCTTCGCACAGGCAGCGGCCCAAGTCGTCGACTTCGACAACCCCCTGCAAGGCGGCACCTCGACCAATACCGTCTACGTGGCCCGGAAAGCACCGGGCACACCGTAGGACGGCGGCTCGGCCTTCGGAGAATCATGGACGCCCTGTCGCTCGCGCCTCCGACGACACTGCTCGATGCCGCCCGCCTGGACGCCGACCACACCTTCCGGACCGGCCTCGACTTCCCGCTCGACGGCATCGAGGCCCACGTTCTCCGGGGATGCGTGGCCGCGCGCCACAGCGGTACCGCCGACTTCCGCGCGCGGCGCATGGCACCCCACCGTGCGCCCCCCGCCTTGCGGAGCAACTCGCTGAGCTCGCCGGGCACGGTGATCACGCAGTCGTGACCGGTCGGCAACTCCCCCACCCGCACCGGCGAACCGTTGGGCTGTACGGCGGGGACGGGCGGGAGGGTGAAGCCTTCCGCGGTTCCGCCGGCGCAGCGGATGTGCGTGCGCGGGATCAGGTTCGCGGCCGGGTTGTCCAGCCGTACCGGTTCCTCCACGCAGCGCACCGGATGGTCCGACAGCACAGTTCGCAGCCACGCGACGTCAGCCGGGTCGGTGCCCCCCCGAACAGGCCGAGCGGGGGCGGCTGTTCCGGGGGCGGCGAAGATAACCCTGACTCCAGGCAGGCGCCCAGAAGATGCGGCGCCTGACACATGGCCGCAGCGTCAATCGGCCGGGCCCGCAACGGAGTTGGACATCCAAGGCCGTCGCCCGCTGAGCAGGGTGGAGCAGCCACCGAGACTCAGTGACACAGAGTCAACTGGACGGCGTGAGCGGGGACCGGACGCCGAACCAGCGCCCGGTGCCCCACTGCCGCGTGACAGCGGAGACCCTGGTCAGGGAAGAACCCAGTCCACCGGCTCCGCGCCCTGGCTTTTCAGGAAGTCGTTGGCCCGGCTGAAGGGGCGCGACCCGAAAAACCCCATGTCGGCCGAGCGCGGTGACGGATGAGCCGACTCCACCACCGGACAACGGTCGAGCAGCGGCCGCAGGTTGCGGGCATCCCTGCCCCACAGGATGGAAACGAGCGGCTTGTCCCGCTCGGCCAGCGCACGGATCGCCTGCTCCGTCACCGCCTCCCACCCCTTGTCACGATGCGACCCTGGCCGACCCGGCGCCACCGTCAACGCCCTGTTCAGAAGCAGCACGCCCTGCGCCGCCCACGGCGTCAGATCCCCGTTGGAGGGACGCGGCGCACCCAGGTCCCGGTGCATCTCCAGAAAGATGTTGTCCAGGCTCTGGGGCAGTCGGCGCACCTCGGGCGATACGGCGAAACTGAGCCCGATCGCCATACCCGGTGTGGGGTAGGGATCCTGACCGACGATCAGCACGCGAACGTCATCGAACGGCTGCTGGAAGGCGCGCAGGACATTTGCTCCGGCCGGCAGGTAGGTCCGGCCTGCCGCTATCTCCGCCCGGAGGAAATCCCCCATTGCCGCGACGTGTCCGGCCACCGGCTCAAGGGCCTTCGCCCAGCCCGCTTCCACAAGTTCACTCAAAGGTCGTGGTGCCACAGTGCGTCACTCTACTGGCCGACACCCACCCCGCGTACGCCGGAAGCCCTCGCGCGGGGAGCCACCCGTCAGGCGGGGCTCTCCCCGCGCCCTCGCACACCTGCGTAGCGGGAACGCCCGACATGCCCGGAATGCCACAAGGAGGGATAATTTACTGATGCTGGGTACGCGTGACGGCGTCCTCCACTGACCATGAGAAGGCAGACCGGACCATGTCGAAGAAACAACGTTCGTCCGAGCCACCCCACGGAACGGGCCCCAGCCGTCATCAGGGCACCGAGCAGCACGGCTGGTCGCCCGATGTGGATGAGACTCGCCAGCAGGACAACCCGAGCGCCCACCGCTCCTTCCATCCGGCTGAGGCGGCCGGGGAGAGGGGTCGAGGCCGGGCGAAGTCCCCGGAGGAGACGAAGCCCGTTCCGGGCGACACGACCGAGAGCCTCAGCGCGAGCGGCGAGGAGTACGGCGAAGCGCACGAGAAGGGCAGACGCGACACCGGACGCAGGGGCCGCTCCCAGCGCCCCAGCGGCACCAAGGACGCGTCTGCCACGACCGGCGTGGACCCGCAGGACCCGCCGTCCGAGCGCTGACCGGGGTCAACGGTCCGTTCGGCGACGGGCCTGGCGGGCTCCTCGACGAGCGGAGCCCGTCTCAGCAGATCCGCGGCAGTTGCTCACCGATCGGCAGATCGACCACCCGCGTTCCCCCGAGGCCGGTCCGGGCCACGACCATGCCGGGATGCGCCTCCACGGCCTCACCGATGATCATGGAGTCCGCGCCCAGGGGATGGGCTCGCATCGCCTCCAGGACGGCGTCGGCGTGCTCGCGCGGGACGAAGGCCACCAGCTTGCCCTCGTTGGCGATGTACATGGGGTCCAGTCCGAGAATGGCGCAGGCATTGGCCACAGCCGCCGGGACCGGGACGTCGCGTTCCCGGATGACCACGCCTGTGCCGGAGGCCTCCGCGATCTCGTTGAGCGAGGCCGCCAGGCCGCCCCGGGTGGGGTCGCGCAGGACGTGCAGATCCCGGGTTACGGCGAGCATCGCGTCCACCAGGCCGCCGAGCGCCGCGCAGTCGCTCTTGATCTCCACTCCGAATTCCAGGCCCTCGCGTACGCTCATGACCGCCACCCCATGGACACCGATGGCCCCGCTGACGATCACGACGTCGCCGGGGACGACCCGCTGCGGACGCAGATCGACGCCCACCGGGATGAGACCGATACCCGCGGTGTTGAGGTAGATCCCGTCGCCGTGGCCGGCCTCGACCACCTTGGTGTCGCCGGTGGCCACTTCCACGCCGGCGGTGCGCGCGGCCGCGCCCAGCGCCTCGGACACCCGTGTGACCACATCCAGCTCGACGCCCTCCTCCAGGATGAATCCGCAGGACAGGTAGGCGGCGCGGGCGCCGCTCATGGCGAGGTCGTTGACGGTGCCGTTGACCGCCAGGTCACCGATGCTGCCGCCGGGGAAGAACAGCGGCCGCACCACGTAGGAGTCGGTGGAGAACGCCAGTTGGGCTCCCCCCAGGGAGAAGACGGCGGCGTCGCCCAGCTGGGCGAGCACCTCGCCCCCGAAGGCGGGCGCGAAGATGCGCCGGACCAGTTCGGCGGAGAGGACTCCCCCGCCGCCGTGGCCCATGACGACACGCGGCCGGTCGCGCAGGGGCGCCGGACACGTCCACGCCTCGACGTCCAGGGCGGGAGCGGTGAGATGGGTCGTGTCAGACAACAGGGGTCGCCTCCCGGACGTTGGTGGTGGGCAGGTCCAGGCGCCGGTAGAGGTAGTACGCGGCGCAGGCACCCTCGCTGGAGACCATGGTGGCCCCCAGGGGTGTACGAGGCGTGCACAGGGTGCCGAAGGCCTCGCACTCGTGCGGCTTGAGGAGCCCCTGCAGGACCTCTCCGCTGCGGCACTCGGCCGGTTCCTCCGTCCGGATGTCGTCGACCGAAAACCGGTACTCGGCGTCGTGGTCACGGTACTTCGACGACAGCCGCCAGCCACTGTCGGGGATCACCCCGATGCCGCGCCAGGCACGGTCGGTGACCTCGAAGACGTCCTCCAGCATGGCCCGGGCGGCCGGGTTGCCCTCCGGGCGAACGGCACGGGCGTAGGCGTTGTCGACGGTGTGCTCACCGCGTTCGAGTTGATGGACGGCCCGGCGCACCCCTTCGAGGATGTCCAGTGGTTCGAAGCCCGTCACCACGATCGGAACGCGGAAGCGCTCGGCCAGTTCCGGGTACTCCCCCACGCCCATCACGCTGCAGACGTGCCCGGCCGCGAGGAAGCCCTGCACCCGGCAATTCGGCGACGACATGATCGCCTCGATGGCCGGCGGCACGCGGACGTGGGACACCAGCATGCTGAAGTTCGGGACGCCGAGTCTCCGGGCCTGATGGACCGTCATGGCGTTGGGGGGCGCGGTCGTCTCGAAACCGATGCCGAAGAACACCACCTCGCGGTCCGGGTTCCGCTGTGCGATCCGCAGCGCGTCGAGTGGCGAGTAGACGACACGCACGTCACCGCCCTCTCCCCGGACCTGGAACAGGTCCCGTCCGGTGCCGGGCACTCGCAGCATGTCACCGAAGGAGCAGAAGATCACCTTCGGCCGGGAGGCGATCTCCAGAGCCTTGTCGATGACCTCCAGCGGGGTCACGCACACCGGACAGCCGGGTCCATGGATCAACTCGACCTGTTCCGGCAGGAGTTGATCGATGCCGTGACGGATGATGCTGTGCGTCTGGCCTCCGCACACCTCCATCAGGGCCCACGGCCTGGTCACCGTGGCGTGGATGTCGTCAAGGAGCCGACGTGCCAGCTCCGGGTCCTGGAACTCGTCGATGTACTTCACTGCTTGTGCACCTCTTCCACCGGGTCCGCGCCTGCCTCTGCCGCCGCCATCTCCCAGGCGTCGCCGAACTCCGCCTGTAGCACGCCGAGTTCGGCGAAGAGTTCGAGGGTCTGCCGCGCCGACTCCTCGTCCAGTCGTTGCAGGGCGAACCCGACGTGCACGATGGCGTACTCGCCGACCTGGAGGTCGGGCAGGTACTCCAGGCACACCTCCTTGACCACGCCGCCGAAGTCGACGGTGGCCATCCGGGTGCCGTCCCGTTCCTCGATGTCCAGCACTCTGCCGGGTACCGCCAGGCACATGAGCCTCTCCTCGCTGTGGGTCGCGCGTTGCTCAGTCGGTGGGAGTGGAAAGGGGGGTGGTGCGGGCGGCCACCATCAGCTGGCCCAGCGCCAGGCCGCCGTCGCCCGGCGGCACCAGGCGGTGCCGCAGGACCGTGAAGCCGTCCTCGCGCAGGGTGGCGGAACAGGCCGAGGAGAGCAGCGTGTTGGCGAACACGCCGCCGGTCAGGACGACCGTGTCCAGCCCATGTCGCGCTCGCGCCGCCGCGCAGATCCCGCGCACCAGACCGGCCACACCCCGGTGGAAGCGGGCCGCGACCGCGGCCGGCTCGATGCCCCCGCGCAGGTCGCCGACGATCGCCGCAAGTACGGGTGCCGGGTCCGCCCGTACGACGCCACGCCCGCGCTCCTCCGACTCGACCAGGCCGAAGTCGTACGCGGTGGTGTCCTCAGTGGGCGCGCTCAGGGCCGCGCCCTCCAGCTCGACGGCGGCCTGTGCCTCGTATCCGGCTCGATGGCACACCCCGGCGAGAGAGGACACGGCGTCGAAGAGCCGGCCCATGCTGGACGTGGGGACACAGTTCAGGCCGCGCTCCAACTGCCTTTCCAAAAGGACGAGTTCGTCGGACGGGCAGGCTGTCGTACAGGCGAGGTCGTCGGACCAGCCGATGCCGGCCGCCCTCAGATGGGCCAGCGCCATCCGGTAGGGCCGACGCACCGTGGTGTCGCCACCGGGCAGCGGAACGTACGCGAGGTGCCCGAAGCGGGTGAAGCCGTCGTACTTCGCGAGCAGGAACTCCCCGCCCCACACGGCGCCGTCGTCACCGTGGCCCGTGCCGTCGAAGGCGACGCCGATCACGGCCCGGGTGCCGTCCAGCCCGTGCTCGGCCATCGCTGAGGCAACGTGCGCGTGATGGTGCTGGACACCCACGACGGGCCGGTGCGCCGCGTTCCGGTCGGCCCACCGGACGGAGCGGTAGCCGGGATGCTGGTCGGCCACCAGGGTCTCGGGCCGCACCCCCGTGATGGACTCCAACTGCGCCACCCCGCGCTCGAAGGCCCGCTGCGTGCCGACGTCGTCCATGTCGCCGATGTGCGCCGACAGCCAGGCTCGTCGGCCCGAGCCCAGGCAGAAGGCGTTCTTCAGGTCTCCGCCGACGGCGAGGGCCGGCCGCACGGGCAGGGGGAGGGAGACCGGCAACGGGGCGTAGCCGCGGGAGCGGCGGATCACCAGCGGCTCCCCGTCGCAGACGCGGGCAACGGAGTCGTCGCAGGGGACGTGGATCGGCCGGTCGTGCGTGAGCCAGGCGTCGGCCAGGTGCGCGAGCCGCTCCAGTGCCTCGGTGTCGTCGGTGACGATCGGCTCACCGGACACGTTGCCGCTGGTCATGACGAGCAGCCGGGGGCCGTCCGGGTCGCCGGGCAGGCCGAGCAGCAGATGGTGCAGGGGCGTGTACGGCAGCATCACACCGAGGTCGGGGCTGCCGGGCGCGACGGCGTCGGCGGGCTGCGGGTCCCCGGGCGCGTACGACGGGTGCGGACGCCGCCTCAGCAGTACGACCGGCCTGGCCCGGCCTTCGAGCAGGCTCCGCTCCTCGGGGCTCAGCCGGACGAGGTGACGGACGTCGTCCGCGGTCCTGGCCATGACGGCGAACGGCTTGTTCCCGCGCGCCTTGCGGCGGCGCAGCAGGCCGACCGCCGCCTGGTTCGCGGCATCGCAGGCCAGGTGGTAGCCGCCCAGGCCCTTCACGGCCAGGATCGCGCCCCGTGTCAGCAGTGCGCGCGCCTCGGTGACCGGGTCCACGCCGTCGACACCGCTGAGCACTTGCTGCTGGGTGACAAGCAGCCGCAGACGGGGCCCGCAGGCCGGGCAGGCGACCGGCTGTGCGTGGAAACGGCGGTCGGCCGGATCGGCGTACTCCCGCGCGCAGTCGGGGCACATCGCGA
Source organism: Streptomyces sp. NPDC005423 (assembly GCF_040606415.1). Lineage (NCBI taxonomy): Bacteria > Bacillati > Actinomycetota > Actinomycetes > Kitasatosporales > Streptomycetaceae > Streptomyces > Streptomyces sp. NPDC005423. Next base: position 61,962 of record NZ_JBEXET010000028.1, read on the forward strand.
AGCCGGCCATGGTGGTGTTGGCCCGGTCGTACGGCACGCTGGTGACGATCGTGAAGCGTGGGCCGCAGTGGGTGCAGTTGACGAACGGGTGGCGGTAGCGGCGGTCCGCCGAGTCGGCCAGCTCGGCGAGGCAGTCGGCGCAGGTGGCGGAGTCGGGGGAGACCAGGGTGCGGGCCTGTCCGTCGGTGCGGGAGGCGAGGATGGTGAACGCGGTGCCGCCCGCCGGAGGCACCTCCCGGTGGTGGACGGACTCGACGCGGGCCAGTGGGGGTGCCTGGGCGGCGATCCGGTCGCAGAACCGGGCCACGGCCGCGGCGGTGCCCTCGACCTCCACCACGACGCCCTCAGGAGTGTTGGTCACGTGGCCGGCCAGGGCGAGTTCGGTGGCGAGGCCGTACAGGTAGGGCCTGAAGCCCACGCCCTGCACCACTCCCCGGACGGTGACCCGGCGGCGGCGCGGACGGTCTTGAGCGACGGCGGCCGGGGCCTGCGGAGCGCTCACGAACGGGTGGGTGCCATGGTGCCGGTGGCCTCCGTGTGCGGGTGCCCGTGACCGTGGTGATGGGACTGCCGGGCCATGACCGGCGAGTGGACGGGTGCGCCGTCCGCGGCTGCCATCGCCCTGTCGAGCAGCACGCCGACTCCCTGCCCCCGGCGTGCCGAGGTCAGGACCACCTCGACTCCCGGATTGACCTGCTGCACGTTCGCGCGGAACGCGGCCTCGTCGAACCCGACGGCCTCCGCGATGTCGGTCTTGGTGATGACGACCAGGTGCGCGAGACCGAAGGCGGTGGGGTACTTCAGCGGCTTGTCCTCGCCCTCCGTCACGGAGGCGAGGGTGACCCTCAGCGTCTCTCCCAGGTCGTAGGAGGCCGGGCAGACCAGGTTGCCGACGTTCTCCACGAACAGCAGCCGGGTGTCGTCGGGCAGCCATCCGTTCAGATGTCCGGCGAGCATCCCCGCCTCCAGATGGCACAGTCCGTCGGTCAGCACCTGTTTGACCGGAACGCCCGAACGCGCCAGGCGCGCCGCGTCGTTCTCGGTGGCGAGATCGGCGCTCAGCGCCGCGACGGGAACGGACCGCTCCCGCGCCCGCAGCAGTTCGCGCTCCAGCAGCGCGGTCTTGCCGCTGCCCGGACTGGACAGCAGGTTGACGATCGCGGTGCCTTGAGAGGAGAGGTGAGCGCGCAGCTCGTGGGCGCTCGCGTCGTTCTTCGCGAGCACGGCCTGCCGCAGGTCGACTGCACGGCACATGGTTCAGCACTCCTCGGAGATCGGTTCGCGGGTGGTCGGGTCCGTGGGGCCGCCGACCTCCCAGTGCACGTCGACGATCTGGAGCTCCCGGCCCGTGAGCAGGTCGGTACGCGTCCCTCCGCACTCGGGACAGGTCAGCCGAGGTGGCATGCCGACGGCCCATTCGTGGGCGCACGGCGTGCAGCGGGCCCGGCCCGGCACCGCTTCGGTGACCAGTTCGGCACCTTCCAGCAGGGTTCCGGCGCAGGCCAGTTCGAAGGAGAAGGCGAGTGCGTCGGGTACGACGCCGGCCAGTTCCCCCACCTGGAGCCCGACCGAGCGCACCGCCGTGACGCCTCCGGCTCGCGCGGCCGCCTCTGTCACCTGGTCGACGACGGCCAGCGCGACGGACATCTCGTGCATGGTCCCCGTCCTTCCGCGGTCCGGCTCCCGCCAGCCTTCATTAGAGGCGCGGCCGCCCGGGACGCATGGCCCGGCACGCCGTCACCGGCCGACGGGTACGCCGTTCGACGCAAGCGCACGGCACCCCGGGGTGGCGCCCGGTGCTCAACGGATCACATCCGTCGGATCCGCAGGTAGCGCCGGAGGTCGGGAAGCACCTCGGCGAACACGGCGACCATGGCGGCGAGGGCCGCTCCGCAGATGACGATCTTCTTCATCCCGTCTCTCCTCATGTCAATGCCTCAGCGCTTGAGGCCTGCGCCACGGACGGCTCGGCGCCCCGCAGCAGCTCTTCGATCAGCCGGACGGCCTCCGGTACGGCGTGGGACACCTGCGCACTGAGGCCGATGCCCTCGTCCACGGAGGCCGGTTCGCATCCGACGACCAAGACGCGGCGTGGTGGTCGCGCGCCGGTACCGGCGCAGAGGGTGTCCAGCAGCGCCAGGACGGCGTCGGGCGTCATCCGGTGGCCGTCCAGCGCCGGGGTGCCGAGTGAAGAGCTTCCGGCGCCGACGTCGTGTTCGATCACGTACAGGGTGCCGGGGGCTTCGCCGCGTGCTGTGGCGTCCACGAGGACGAGCGTGTCGTAGCCGTCCAGGAGCTGGTAGGCGAGGTGCATCCCGCGCACCCCGATGTCCACGACCTCGATGTCTCCGGGCAGGTCGCGCTCGGCGAGCCGGCGCGCGGTCTCCACGCCGAAACCGTCGTCGCCGAGGAAGATGTTGCCGATGCCCGCAACGAGAGTCCGTGCACGTGCCGCTGGAGGACGGTTCATGCGTCGTCCTCCAGCGGTGTGACCTCGTCGGGCTGGAAGTACAGGAACCGTCCCTGCTCGCGGCGGATGTCCGCGCCCGGGTCGCCCTCGACCGTGACCGCCAGGTGCACCCCGCCGTCGACATCGTGCAGCACCGCTTCCACCTCAGCGCTGCGGCCCCGCAGGAAGATGTCCTGCGCGTCGGTACGCCGCAGGCCCGGGTGCAGCTCGACGCGGCTGCCCTTGCCCACCGACCGGCCGTCCACGACCACACGGTCCCGCTCCGGGTCGAAGCCCGCCTCGCTCGCGGGGTCCCACCAGGGGGCGTCCGGCCGGGGCACCCCGTACTCGTCGGGAAAGCCTCCGTCCGGCGCGGCGGAGCCCGGGCCGGCCACTTCGCGCAGGCTCCGCACCGCTCCGTGCAGTCGCTCCAGAACCTCGGGCGGCAGCGAGTCCGCCAGCTCGATCACGGCCGCCGCCCGCGCGTCGGTGCCCCGGGCCTCGCGTTTCTCCTCCTCGGTGAGGGCCGCGGTGCGCAGCGCGAGGATCTCGTCGATCTCGGTGGCGTCGTAGAGCGCTCCGGGGCTTTCCGGCGCGATGGCCGGATGATCCTCCAGGATGATCGGCGAGGACAGCACGAGGTCGGCTCGGCCGGGCTCGCCGGCGAGTACGGGCCAGGTGTGCAGGTTGCGGCAGGCGGCGACCGCGCCCTTCGCCCACTCGGGGGGATCGGTCATCGACAGGAACGATCCGGCGCTGAGAGCCATGAGGAGGTGGGTGGCCACCAGGGAGTGCGGCAGCGCCGCGTCCCTGGTGGCGCCGCCGTCCTCGGGGGGTGTCCAGTCGCTGGTGTTCTCGATGACGGCGGTCAGCCGCATGGTCCGGTGGGGACCGTCGAGTTCGCGGGCGGACAGTTGGACCGTCCCGCCGACCTCCTCACACCGCCGGACCAGTCGGCCGACGGTGCGGCCCGCCGCGTCCAGGACCGGTTCGATGTCCTCGCGGGCGGGGCGCCGGAAGGGGTACGTGACGGCGTCGCCGAGAAGCTCGTCCACCGACGCGACTACCTCGACGCGCTCCTCGTCCCCCTCGTCCCAGGGCACCAACACCCGGTCGTCGAGACGGAGTTCGGGCACCGTGTCGAAGCCGCCGTCCGGGCAGGCCCGCTGCACCGTGCGCCGTCGGGCGCGCAGGAAGCGCACCTCGACCGAGAGGGTCGCACCCGCCTTCGGTTCCATCAGGCACTCGGTGTGCTGGAAGTCGTACTCCTCGCACTCGGCGCCCCAGCCGGGCGGCACGAGCACCCCGAACTGCCAGCGCATCCGGTTCTTGGCCGCCGAGGCTCGGTACGGGTAGAGCACATACCCCTCGAAGAGGACGGCGTCGGCCACCTGCCGGGCGAGGGCGAACCGCTCCTGCGTCTCGGAGGCGAACGCGGTCACGGTCACGGATCCGTCCTTCCCACGGTGCCGGTGAGCGCGCGCAGCGGGTCGCTCCGGGGCGGGTCCGCGGCACCGCTGTCGTCGAGCAGGGCCTTGAGGGCCGCTTCCCAAGAGGGCAGCGCGTGCCGGGAACGGTAGGCGAGGAGGGCGTCCATGGTGTCCCCCGGCAGCCGGATCCAGCCGCACCCAGGGAAGTGCTGCTCCAGCATCTCCCGCCAGGTGGCGACCGGCATCCGGAAGACCGCCTCCCGGTCCCACGGAACGGGTTCGACCTGGAAACCGCCGGCTCCGGTGAACGCCGTACCGGAGAAGAGCATCAGCAGCGGAACCTCACCGCCGGCGAGGGCGGTGAGGTAGCGGGTGGCGGCGACGTCCATGTCGTAGGTGCAGGGCACGACGAGGTCGGCTTCGGTCTCTCCGGTGAAACCGGGGACCATGAGTGGCACCTGGGCGAACTGCACCGGCTGGAGCGTGCTGCCCCAGCGTGAGCGCTCGCCGAAGAGGTCCGACAGCCCGTCGGCCTCGGCGGACTCGTAGGCCCGGCGGGCGGGTTCGATGCGGATCTGGCAGCGCAGCGCGAGGGCGTGCACACGCGCGTTGCCGGCGGCGGTGACGCGCAGCCGGAACACCAGGGTCGGTCCGGCGGCGTACCGGTCGGCGCGAACGCCGCCGCAGACGAAGGAGAACTCGGTCACGACCGCACCGCCTCGTCCACCGGCCGAGCGAGGCGCCGGACATCCGCGAAGAACGCGTCCAGAGCGGCGTGGGCCTCCGCTCCACCGTCGAAGCCCTGCCACAACAGGCGCATACGGCCGACGAGTTGGTAGCAGATGTCGATCGGTACCAGGTGGCATTCGCGGCGGCCGTCGGTGCGGCGCAGCAGCAGCGCCTCCACGTCGGGTTCGAGCAGTTCGGCGAGGCGGCTGCCGCCGAGGACGTCCGTCCACGTGGCCGGCTCCAGTTCGCTCTCGGTGGCTCCGGCCGGGCTCGGGTAGAGGGCGACCAGCCGGTCGAGCTCCGCGTTGCGGAAGAGGAAGGCGACGCCGACCGGGATCCGCAGCGCCTCCCACGCGTTCTCTTCGAGGCGATGTCGGGGGTCGGTGAGGTAGCGGGCCGGGACCGTGCGGAAGCGGCCCGCGGCGGCGCCCGGCTGTCGCATCAGCAGCGAGCAGGGGGTGCAGGCGCAGACGAGGGCGCGTTTCTCGGTGTCGACGAGATGGCGGTGGTCCGCCTCCACCGTCACCCCGCACAGCTCGCACCGTTCGGGCCGCGGAGGTCTCTCGCCGAGGAACCGCCGCAGACCGGGCGTGCGCGTCGCCGGGGACGCCGTCATCGGGCCCCCGTCGGTGCCGTGCTGATCTGGAGCAGCGGGGGCCCGGCGGGTGCTGACCGTACGTCGACGGACCTGACCTCGGGTACGAAGCAGGCGAGCGCCGCCTCCGCGGCCTCCCGGGCGCCCGCGCCGGAGCCGCAACCGCAACCGCCGGTCTCCTGGACCCGCAACGTCACGGTGCCGCTCTCCTCGTCGAACTCCACGACCTCAAGGGCGTGTTCACGGACACTGCCGAGGGCCCGAGCGATGCGTGTGTCGCGGTCCTCGGGGTGCAGGTCGTGCAGAACCAACAGGCTCGCGACCAGTTCGTCACCGAGCAGTTCCGCCGAGGGGTCGCCGGGAGCGGAGGACAGCAGGTGCAGAATACGGGCCAGGCCGGCACCGTAGAAGTCCATGAGGGACCGGACGAGTTCCTCCGCGGCCGCGACGGCGGCCGGGTCGCCGCTCGCGGTCAGTCGCCCCAGCACCTCCTCGACACGGCGTCCGGCCTGCTCCGCGTTCACCGGCGCCGCCGCCGTCCTCGCGCTCATCCGCCCAGTCCGCTCAGGCCGGTGGGCACGTGCATCGACTTCACCGTCTTGCCGCCGCCGACGTACATGTGGACGCCACACGGCAGACAGGGGTCGAAGCTGCGGACGGCGCGCATGATGTCGATGCCCTTGAAGTTCTCCGGGGTGTTCTCCTCGAAGATGGGGGTGTTCTGCACGGCGTCCTCGTACGGGCCCGGCGTGCCGAAGGTGTCCCTGGTGCTGGCGTTCCAGGGGGTGGGCGGATACGGGTGGTAGTTGGCGATCTTGCCGTCGCGGATCACCATGTGGTGGGAGAGGACACCGCGGACCGCCTCGGTGAAACCGACGCCGACGGCCTCGTCCGGCACCTCGAACTTCTCCCAGGTCTGGGTGCGTCCGGCGCGGACCTCTTCCAGGCCCTTCTCCGCGAAGTGCAGCGCGATGGCGGCCGTGTAGGCCTGGAAGTAGGTGCGCGCGCGGTTGCGTTCCAGCGCGTTGCTCCACTTCGGGATCTTCCACTCGAAGCTGGTCTCGGGTCTGGTCATCGTGCGGGGCAGGTTGATGACCACGCTGTGGCCGGTGGCCTTCACGTAGCCGGTGTCGACGAGTCCGGACAGGGCTGTCGACCACAGGCGGGCGAGGGGACCGCCGCCGGTGTCCAGGGCGAGGTGGTCCTTGCCGTCGAACCAGCGCGGGGACATGACCCAGCTGTACTTGTCGTCGAAGTTCCGCTTCTGCGGAGCGGGGATGGTGTGCTGGTTCCACGGGTGGCGCGGGTCCACCGGATTACCGAGCGGGTCGTGCGTGACGAACTGCTCCTGGCCTTGCCAGTCCTGGTAGTAGGAGCTGCCCAGCAGGATGCGGATACCGAGGTTGATCTCGGTGAGGTCGTTGGTGACGAGTTTGCCGTCGACGACGATGCCGGGTGTGACGAACATCCGCCGGCCCCAGTCGGTCATGTTGGCGTAGGTGAAGTCGCAGTACTCGGGGTCGTTGAGGGCGCCCCAGCAGCCGAGCAGGACACGGCGGCGGCCCACTTCCTCGTAGCCGGGCAGCGCCTCGTAGAAGAAGTCGAACAGGTCGTCGTGCAGCGGCACGACCCGCTTCATGAACTCGACGTAGCGCATCAGCCGGCTGAGGTAGTCCGTGAAGAGCTGCACGGAGGCGATGGTTCCGACGCCGCCCGGGTAGAGCGTGGAGGGGTGCACATGGCGCCCCTCCATCAGGCAGAACATCTCCCGCGTGTAGCGGCTCACCTGGAGGGCTTCGCGGTAGAACTCCCCTTCGAGGGGGTTCAGCGAGCGCATGATGTCGGCGATGGTGCGGTAGCCGTGCTCGGCCGCGTGCGGGGCCTCGGTGCGCTCGGCGAGTTCGAGGACGCCGGGGTTGGTCTCCTTGACCATCTTCTCGCAGTAGTCGACCCCCACCAGGTTCTCCTGGAAGATGTTGTGGTCGAACATGTACTCCGCGGACTCGCCGAGGTTGATGATCCACTCAGCGAGGTGCGGGGGTTTCACGCCGTATGCCATGTTCTGCGCGTACACCGAGCAGGTCGCGTGGTTGTCGCCGCAGATCCCACAGATGCGGCTGGTGATGAAGTGCGCGTCGCGGGGGTCCTTGCCGCGCATGAAGACGCTGTAGCCGCGGAACACCGACGACGTGCTGTAGCACTCCGCGACCCTCTTCTGCTTGAAGTCGATCTTCGTGTGGATGCCCAGGCTGCCCACGATCCGGGTGATCGGATCCCAGGCCATCTCCACCAGGCCGCTGCCGTCGCCGGCCGCCTTCGTCGTCGGTGCCATCTGTGTGCCGTGCCCTTCGTTGCGCGGGAGGTTCGTGTGGGGGTGGGGTGCGCGAAGCGGAGCGGATTACCTGCGGCGGGCGCTCACCACGGGGGCCGGTATCCGGTCGTGATCTTGTCTCCTGTGCGGCGCCACTTGGGCTCCTTGTCCACCGTCCTGGCCGTGACGGACCGCAGCTTGCGGACCACGGCGCCGTAAGCTCCGCTGACGTTGCTCGACACCTTGGCGCCGGGAGGTTCGTCCATGAACGGCATGAACTTGTCGGGGAACCCGGGCATGGTGCAGGCGATGCAGATGCCGCCGACGTTGGGGCAGCCGCCGATCCCGTTCATCCAGCCGCGCTTGGGCACGTTGCACTTGACGACCGGCCCCCAGCAGCCCAGCTTGACCAGGCACGTCGGCGAGTCGTACGACAGGGCGAACTGACCCTGTTCGTAGTAGCCCGCGCGGTCGCAGCCCTCGTGCACGGTGGCCCCGAACAGCCAGGTCGGGCGCAGCTTGTCGTCCAGCGGGATCATCGGGGCGGCACCGGCCGCCTGGTAGAGAAGGTAGGTGAGCGTCTCGGAGAAGTTGTCGGGCTGGACGGGACAGCCGGGGACGCACACGATGGGAATGCCGGCGTGGGACTTCCAGCCCCAGCCGAGGTAGTCCGGCAGGCCCATCGCGCCGGTCGGGTTGCCCGCCATCGCGTGGATGCCGCCGTAGGTGGCGCAGGTGCCGATGGCGACGACCGCCAGGGCCTTCGGGGCGAGCCGGTCGATCCACTCGCTGGTGGTGATCGGCTGGCCCGTCTCCGGGTTGTCGCCGAAGCCGGACCAGTAGCCCTCGGGCTTGATCGCCTCGTTGGGGATGGAGCCCTCCACGACCAGGACGAACGGGTCGATCTCGCCCCGCTCCCCCTTGAAGAACCACTCGATGAACGTGTCCGAGCCGCCGACCGGGCCGCACTCGAAGTCGATGAGCGGCCAGTGGACCGCGATCTTCGGAAGACCCGGCAGCACGCCGAGCACGATCTCCTCGATGCTGGGTTGCATGGCCGCCGTCAACGCGACCGAGTCACCGTCGCAGCTCAGCCCCGCGTTGATCCAGAGGATGTGGATCGTGGGCGCCTCGTCGGCGGGCGCGCCGCCCGCGTTCGCAGCGCCCACCGTGCCCGGCGTCGCCTCAGTCATGATGCCGCCTCCTGGGGAGGTAAGGGATGAAGGCCTGTATTTCGACCGTCGCTTTTCTTCGTATCAGCCGTTCGACCGTGATGTGACGCCATCGAGGGCCGTTCCGGTGACATCGACGGCAAACGGGGCCTGTCCGGTGTGGGCAACCGCGGCCGGATCGAGGTGCGGCGGGGTGCGCAGTGGCCGCTCCTTGTGGACGAAGGAACGGCGCAGGGCGTGATAGGAGGCGCCCGGATCGTCGAAGGTCCGGCGCATCCGGGCCAACTCGCGCGCGCGGAAGCCGGCCAGCGGGGTCGTACTCTCCAGCCGCTCCAGCTCCGTCTTCTTCGCGGTGATCCGAGACGCCGTCGCCGGAAGGGACGCCAGACGCGCCGCCAGGGTGCCGACCTCGCGCGCGAACACGTCAGGTCCGCCCTCGACCACCCGGTCGACGAGCCCCAGGCGCAGCGCGCCCGCCGAGCTCACCGGCAGAGCCTCACGCATGAGCCGTTCCGCCGTCGCGGGGCCCACCCTGCGCGGCAGGGTGTGCGTCCAGTACTCCGATCCGTACAGGCCCATCAGGCGGTAGTGAGGGTTCAGCACGGCGCCCGAACGGCACCACACCTCGTCGGCCGCCAGGGCGAGCATCACCCCGCCCGCCGCGGCGTTGCCCGCGACCGCCGAGACCACCAGCCGGTCCGTCGTCGTCAGAACCGCCTCGACCAGATCGTCGATGGCGTTGATGTTCGCCCACGACTCGGCGGCAGGGTCGTCGGCGGCCTCGATGACATTGAGGTGGATCCCGTTGGAGAAGAAGTCCCGTTCGGCGCCCAGCACCAGCACCGACGTGGGCCGCCCACAGGCTTCCCGGTAGGCGTCCAGCAGCCGTCGGCACTGCTCCGTGCTCATGGCGCCGCCAGGGAAGGAGAACGAGAGGAAGCCCACGTTCCCGTCCTCCCGGTAGCGGATGTCCGCCCAGGTACGGTGCCGCACCGCGGGCAGGAGGGGCAGGACGCACTCGGGCAGCGGCGGCAGCCGGTCGCCAAGCGCCCGCACGGCGGGCAGTCTGAACGTGGGCGGCCGCCCGGACACGCGCCGGGGCCGCAGCTCGGGGATCCACACGGCGCCGTCCTTGGTAGCCCGGCAGACCGCCCCGGCCCGGGTGGCGAGCAGCTCGCCCGGACGGCCGCGCAGCACGCCCTCGGGATGGCCACCGTGCAGATACCACTCGGCGCCGAGCAGCACGTCCAGCACACCGGGCTGCGAGTCCGCCGCTCGCAGCTTGCGCAGAACGTCCCGGGCGGAGTCTTCGGCCCAGTCGATCCGCCGAACGCTCTGGTCGAGGTACGGACGCACGCGCGGGCGGGCGTCGGGCCCGCCTGCCGCGTCCTGCTTGAGCGGTACGTGGGTTCCCCCGGCGAAGCGCTCCACCGCGAGCATCACCGCCTCCAGCGCGGCCTCGGCGATCTCACCCCGGTACAGCTCGCTCTTGGACACCGGAGGCAGCCGGCAAGGTACGCAGGCCCAGACATCACCGGCGTCCATCTCCCCATCGGCCTGCAGGACGGTGACGCCCCACTGGTCGGCACCCTCGTGAATCGCCCAGTCCAGGGAGGACGGTCCCCGGTCGCCCACGGGCCCCGGATGGACGACGAAGCACGGATGCGCCCTCCACACCGCCTCGGGAATCGCCGTCCTCAGTATCGGCGCCACGATGAGCTGGGGTGCGTGCCGCCGCACGGTGTCCGGCAACGGGCCGCCGGGCAGGGCGAGTTCCACCGCCACGGTGTGGCCGCGGTCGCGCAGTTCGACGTGAACGCGCTGGGTGAGGCTGTTGAAAGCGCTGGCCAGGAGCAGGATGTGCACGGCTGCCTCCGGGGGAGGAACGGCAGGCGCGGATGGCCGCCGACCGCGATCCTCGGCCAGGACGGCCCGCGGTCCCCGACGACAGACGGGGGGGTCATCCGAAAGCGGGCACCTGTCCGCCGTCCGGCTTCACCGGCCCTCGCCCGCGGCGGCACCCATCACCGGCCCGTCCTCCGCACCCGCACACCACCGAAGCCCCTCAAGGCGGACGCCGCGGTCAGCGCTAGTCTTCCTCCTCATCGAGGTCATCGAGGTCACCGAGCCGGCCCAGCACGTGGCTCCGCCGGTCACCGGAAGGCGGGGAGCCCGTTGCATCCAGTTCCGCCGGTGTCGATCCCCGGGGGCCGGGACGCCCGCGGGCCGCGTCCGCTTCCCGGCGATCCGCTCCCCGTGGAGTCCGCGCGCTCCTGCCCCAGGTCGGCCGGCCGTGGTTTCCTCGGCTCCCGGCCGTTCAGCCGCGCCGACGACCCGCCGGTACGTCAGGGAGGGCCGCCGGTCGACCGGCGGCTGCCGTGACGGGGACGGGCGGGCCGGGGTTCCTCGCCGTGGACTCGGGCGGCTCCGGCCTGCGGGTCGTCCTCGACACCGGAGCCGGAAGGTCCGCCCGGGGCGGGTCGCGGGAGCCGGTCCGTACCGGTGCGCGGGGCATCGACCCCGGGCACCTCATGGAGCAACTTGTCAGTTTGGTACGTGAGTTGGGCACCAGGGTCGGGGTGACCGAGGTGGGGACCGCGGTGATCGGGGCCGCCGGGCTCGCCACCCTGGGGGACGGACTGCGGGCCGAACTGCCGGCCGCCCTGGCCCGGGAGTTCGGGGTGCGCACGGTCGCGCTGGCCGCCGACGCCGTCACCGCCTACGCCGGCGCCCTGGGACCGCGCCCCGGCGCCGTGCTCGCGGCCGGTACGGGAGTGATCGCGGTCGGCACGGACCTGACCGGCTGGCAGCGGGCGGACGGCTGGGGACACCTCCTGGGCGACTGCGGCGGCGGGGCCTGGGTCGGACGGGCCGGACTGGAGGCGGCGCTGCGCGCCCACGACGGCCGGGACGGCGGCTCGACGGCGCTACTGGCTCGCGCCGAGGCCCAGTTCGGGCCGGTTACCGGACTCCCCGGCCAGCTGTATCCGCGACCGGACCGGCCGGCCGTGCTCGCCTCCTTCGCACCCGGGGTGGCCGAATGCGCTCCCCGCGACCCGGTCGCCTCGGGCATCCTGCGCTCGGCGGCCCGGCACATGGCGGAGTCCGCCGCCGCGGTCTGCCCGCCGTCCGGCGAGCCCCAGATCGCCCTCACCGGTGGCCTGTTCAAGATGGGCGACCCCCTTCTCGTACCGCTGGACGAGGAGTTGACGACCCGACTGCCGTACGCGCGCCGGGTCGCGGCGGAGGGGGATCCGCTGCACGGGGCGGTACGGATCGCGGCCGGCCTGGCGGCGGGTGCGCTCGGCCTGCCCACGGACGGGCTGATGTTGGACGTGATCACCACAAAGGGATGAGAGGCCTACTTCTCGCCGGTACGGAACTCATCAGACAAAACCGGACGGATACCGCTCACCTGCACCCTCCCCGAACAGGGGAACCCAAGAAGCCAGTAACATGCGTCGCCATGAGCTCCCCCACTGGGCCCGCGTCCGGCCTCCCAGTTCGAATGCCGCGGCCTCGCCAGCCCGGACGGCACCGCCGACCCGAGCCGCTGGCGGCTCCCGCGGGCGCGCCCGCGCTCGTCCTCGCGGTGCCGGGGCCGCCCAGCGCCGCCACCCGCAGCCTCACCGAAGAGGTCGTGAGCATCGCGCGCTCCGAACTCCCCGGCCTCGACGCGCGCATCGGTTACCTCGACGGGGACGACACCGAGTTCCCCACACTCACCTCCGTGCTCGCGCACGCCGCCGAGGAACGCACGGCCCGCTACGAGCAGGCCAGAGCCGCCGGTTCGGAGGCCAAGGCACCCGACGGTCCGGTGGCCGTCGTCGTGCCGCTGCTGGCCGGCCCGGACAGCGCCCTGCTGCGCCGGCTCCGTCAGGCCGTCATGGACAGCCGGGTCGCGGCCGACCTCACCGACGCCCTCGGCCCGCACCCGCTGCTCGCCGAGGCACTGCACGTCCGGCTCTCCGAGGCGGGCCTCGCGCGCGCCGACCGGGCCCGGCTCTTCACCGTGGCGACCGCCGCGGACGGCATCATCCTGGCGTCGGTGGGCGGTGAGGAGGCCGTGCAGGCGGCCGGGATCACCGGCATGCTGCTGGCCGCGCGGCTCGCCGTGCCGGTCATGGCGGCGGCCCTGGACCAGGAGGGCTCGATCGCGGCGATCGCCGAGCAGCTGCGCTCCTCGGGTTCGCAGCAGCTGGCGCTGGCGCCGTACCTGATCGGCCCCGAAATCGACCCGGCGCTCCTCTCGGCCGCCGCCGAGGAGGCGGAGTGTTCCGCCGCCGAGCCGCTCGGCCCGTACCCGGCGATCGGCAAGCTGGCCCTGGCCAAGTACACGACGGCGCTGGGCATCGCCCCGCCCCAGCCGCAGGGCGCTCCGGTCCGCTGACGCCCCCGCACGCCGAAAGGGCCCGCTCCTGACCGACTCCGGAGCGGGCCCTTCGGCGTCTTCCGGCGCGGCGTTCAGCCGAGAACCACGCAGGACGCGGCCGGCACCTCGATCGCACCGCCGCGCAGCGGAACGCCCGTGGCCGGGTCGACGGCGAACCACGTCACGTCACCGGAGCGCTCGTTGGCCACGTAGAGGAAGCCGTCGGCCTCGGTGATCGCGCGCGGCCAGTGGCCCGCGCAGGGCACCGTTCCGACCAGGCGGAGCGCCTCGCCCTCGACGGCGAGGACGGACAGCGCGTCCTCGCCGCGGGTCGCCGTCCACACGAAGCGGCCGTCGGGCGAGGCGACGATGCCGGAGGGATACGCGTCGCCGGCCGGGGCGCCGGGCAGCACCTGGTTCTCGGTGAGCGGCTTCAGGGCGCCGTCGACGGCGTCCCAGCGGCACACGGTGACGGTCGGGCTGAGTTCGTTGAGTACGTAGGCGAGCGTGCCGTCCGGGTGGAAGGCGAGGTGACGGGGGCCCGAGCCGGGCCGGAGCGCGATCTCGCGGTGCGGTTCGGGGCGCCCCCGGGTCAGCGTGCACACCCGCACCGAGTCCGTGCCGAGGTCGACGCTGACCGCCCAGCGGCCGCTCGGGTCCGGCTGCACCTGGTGGGCGTGCGGGGTGCGCTGGCGCCGCTGGTCCGGTCCCGAGCCGGTGTGCCGGAGGAGTCCGGACGGGGCGTCCGCGAGGGTGCCGTCGCCGCGGACGGGTACGGCGGTGACGCTGCCGGAGCCGTAGTTGGCGGTCAGCACGTGGCCGGCGAAGACGCTGAGGTGCGTCGGGCCCGCGCCCTCGACCCGGACCAGCGGGCCGGCGAGTTCGGGCTTGTCACCGGTCACGCGGTACGCGGCGACCGCGCCCTCGGCCGTCTCGCTGACCGCGTAGAGGGTGCGGCCGTCGGGTGCGAGGGCCAGGTACGAGGGGTCGGGGACGTCGTCGACGGCGCTCAGTACGGTCAGCCCCCCGCTCTCCGGGTCGACGGCGGCCGTGACGACGCCGGGGCCGCCCGCCGCCGTGAACGACCCGATGAACGCCCGCCGTCGCCTGCCGCCCTCTGCCACCGCTGTCCCCTCTCGGTCCGTGCTGTCGGGGGTGACCGTAGCAGTCGGTCACGATGGGTCTAGACCAAAGCCCGCGGTGGGCGAGGGGTTTGGTCCCGGCCGGCGGTTCAGGGGCCGACGAGCGGGGAGCGGGTGGGGGCGCGCAGGGGCTCGGCGAGTTGTACCAGGGCATGTTCCAGGCCGTGGAGGTGGGCGAGCGCGGGCTCCGCCGGCGGGCGGGCGCCGACCGTGGCGGCGTTCGCGGTCGCGAGTGACGTCTCGCCGTCGGTGAGTGCCTCCACCGCCGCCTCCACCCGCCAACAGGCGGCGGCCAGCCTGGCGTCGTGGGAGGCCTCCGGGTCGGCGGCCACGGCGACCAGGCCGCGGATCTCGCGGGCGCAGTCGTCGAGCAGCGCGAGCACCCGGCGGGCGCGCCGCCTGCGGCCGGGCATCGGGCTGAGCGGGTGGACGAGCGGCGCGACGGAGAGCCGTACGCGTCCCAGCAGGTGTTCCAGTTCGGCGACGCGCGGGGCGGGGTCGGCGTCGGGGTCACCGGCGAGGCGGGCGGCGGTCTCGGCGGTGCAGGCGTGGACGCAGCGCAGGGCGCGCTGGATCCAGGCGTCGGTGGTGGTGTGCGTGGTCACCGGGAGGACGAACAGCACGGCCAGGACCGCGCCGACCGCCCCGATCCCGGTCTCCGCGAGCCGCAGGGCCAGCAGCGCGGGGCTCAGCACGCCGAGCAGGCCGTAGAGGAGGTCCGCCAGGAGGGTCACCGAGAGCATCATCCAGGTGTAGGAGACGGCGGCCGAGTAGAAGATGCCGAAGACGCAGAGTGCGACCAGGAGCGCGGTCGGGACGACGGCTCCGTGCACCGGGACGGCGACGAGCAGGCCGAGGCCGATGCCGAGGACGGTGCCGAGGACCCGGCGGAAGCCGCGGACGAGGGTCTCGCCGCGCGAGGCGGTGTTGACGAAGATCCACCAGGTGGCGCCGACGGCCCAGTACCAGCGCTGCCCGGACACCAACTGGCCCACCACGAGGGCGAAACCGGCGCCCGCCGTCGCCTGGACCGCCTGCCGGGTGGTCGCCCGGGCCAGGCCGCGGCCGGCCGGTGGGGCGGGTACGGCAGGCGGGGGCAGCCGGCGTTCGTAGCACCAGAGGCCGAAGCGGACCGTCGCCGCGGTGACCACGGAGAGGGTCAGAGCGGCGTACAGGATGGGCAGTTGGGCCGTGGTGGCGTGCAGGAACTGGGCGATGAAGAAGGTCATGAACGCGAACACGCCGATGCTGTGGCCGCGCGGTCCCCAGCGGCGCGCGTACACGCCCGCGCCGACCACGGCGAGGAAGGTGAGGTCGCGGGCGAGGGGGTGGTCGTGGAGTGCGGCCGCCGCGGCGAGCACCGGCAGGCCCGTGCAGGGCAGCAGCGCGGTGGTGAGGGCCTGTCCGCGCACGGTGGCGTCGGCGACCGTGAACAGGGCGAGCAGCGCGGCGAGTCCGCCGGTGACGATGCCCGCGAGGGACTGTCCGGTCAGGCCGCAGACGGCCACGGCCAGACCGATGCCGAGGACGGCCCGGGCGGCGAAGCGCAGCCGCGCCCGCCCCGGGTCCGGTGCCACGAAGACCTTCTTGAGCACTGCCCACCCG
Organism: Streptomyces sp. NPDC005423; assembly: GCF_040606415.1. Classification (NCBI taxonomy): domain Bacteria; kingdom Bacillati; phylum Actinomycetota; class Actinomycetes; order Kitasatosporales; family Streptomycetaceae; genus Streptomyces; species Streptomyces sp. NPDC005423. Next base: position 77,767 of record NZ_JBEXET010000028.1, read on the forward strand.
CCCCTTGTGGAGATCCGCACGAAAAAGGCGCCGCGGGGATCCGCAGCGCCATCGACCCGACCATCACAGCATCACCGGGGCCCCTGGCTCAACCGACCCTCTCCGCACTGGGCCATTGGCACAGTCGTCGGTTGTGAGCCATTGGTACAGTCGGTCCATGACCGTGGACGGACTCGACACCCGCATCCTGCGCCTCCTCCTGGAGCAGCCGCGCACCAGTGTGCGGGAGTACGCCCGCGTCCTCGGTGTCGCCCGAGGCACACTCCAGGCCCGGCTGGACCGGCTCGAACGGGACGGTGTGATCACGGGCACGGGTCCTTCGCTCTCGCCCGCCGCGCTCGGTCACCCGGTGCTGGCGTTCGTCCACGTCGAGGTCACCCAGGGGCATCTCGACGACGTGGGGGACGCGCTGGCCGCCGTACCGGAGATCGTGGAGGCCTTCTCGATCACCGGCGGCGGCGATCTGCTCACCCGGGTCGTCGCCCGGGACAACGCGCATCTGGAGGACGTGATCCAGAAGCTGATCAGCATGCCGGGTGTCGTCCGCACCCGTACGGAGGTGGCGCTGCGCGAGCGGGTCCCGCACCGGCTGCTCCCGCTGGTGGAGTCGATCGGCCGAGCGGCCGGGAAGTGACCCCGGGGCGGCCCTTGGCATGCTGGACGGCATGAGCGAACTCGGCGCCCTCTCGGTCATCTTCGACCTCGACGGAACACTGGTGGACAGCGAGCCGAACTATTACGAAGCATGTCGGCAGACCCTCGCCGAGCAGGGCGTCCCGGGTGCGGGGGGCTTCTCCTGGGCCGACCACGAGCGGTACCTCGGGATCAGCACCCGGGAGACGCTCGTCCTGCTGAAGCGGCGGTACGGCCTGCCCGCGCCGGCGGAGGAGCTGCTCGCCGCCACCGACCGCCACTACCTGGAGCTGGCCCGCACCGCCACGCGCGCGTACCCGGAGATGCGGACGTTCGTGGAGCTGCTGGCGGCCGGCGGGGTGCCCATGGCCGTCGCCTCCGGATCGTCGCCGGCGGCCGTCGAGGCGGTCCTGGCCGGCACGGGGCTGGACGCGTATCTGCGCACGGCCGTGTCGGCGGAGGAGGTGGCCCGCGGCAAGCCCGCGCCGGACGTGTTCCTGGAGGCGGCCCGCAGACTCGGCGCGGACCCGGCGGACTGCGTGGTCCTGGAGGACGCCGCCCCGGGCGTGGCCGCCGCCCACGCGGCCGGGATGCGCTGTGTCGCGGTCCCCTACGTGGCCGAGCAGGCGGACGGGCCCGGGTTCGCCACGGCCCAACTGCTGCTGCGCGGCGGCCAGTCGGAGTTCACCGCGCGGAGGGCGTACGACTGGCTCTCGGCCCGGAAGAACGGCTGAGCACACTCGCGCCCCACCCCGGCGACCGGCGACACCCCTGTGACCCGAGTCCCGCCCGCCCCGCACGTCCCGGCCGCGGTCACGCCGCGGGGACCCGGCGGTCCGCTCGGTGGATCGGCTCCGCCGAACCGGTCAGCGGCGCACCCGAGCCGCCGTTGCGCACCGCGATGATCTCGGCCGCGATCGACAGGGCCGTCTCCTCGGGCGTCCGGCCGCCGAGGTCGAGGCCGATCGGGGAACGCAGCCGGGCCAGCTCGCGGTCGCTCACGCCGGCTTCCCGCAGTCGCCGGTCACGGTCCTCGTGGGTGCGGCGCGACCCCATGGCGCCGACGAAGGCGACCGGCAGCCGCAGGGCCTCGCGCAGCAGCGGGATGTCGAACTTGGCGTCGTGGGTGAGGACGCACAGCACGGTCCGCTCGTCGGTCGCCGTGCGCAGCAGGTACCGGTGCGGCCAGTCGACGACGATCTCGTCCGCGTCGGGGAAACGGTCCCGGGTGGCGAACACGGGCCGGGCGTCGCACACCGTCACCCGATAGCCGAGGAAGGCGCCCGCGCGCACCAGGGCCGCCGCGAAGTCGACGGCACCGAACACGATCATGCGGGGCGGCGGCAGGCTCGACTCGACGAACAGGGTCAGTCCGCCCGGGCAGTGCGAGCCGTCCGCCGAGAGTTCGACCGTGCCGGTGCGTCCGGCGGCCAGCAGTGCGCGGGCCTCGGCCGCCGCGGTCCGGTCCAGCGGGGGACGGCCGCCGAGGCCGCCCTCGTACGAGCCGTCGGACCGGACCAGCAGCGCCCGGCCGAAGAGACCGGACGGGCCACGGGCCACCCGGGCGAGGGCGACGGCCTCGCCCCGGCCGGCCGCCGCGAGGGCCGCCCCGACGACGGGGTCGCCGCCGTACACCGGGGTGACCAGTACCTCGACGACCCCGCCGCAGGTGAGTCCGACGGCGAAGGCGTCCTCGTCGCTGTAGCCGAAGCGTTCGCGGACCGGCTCGCCGTCCTGGAGCGCCTGCACGCAGAGGTCGTAGACCGCGCCCTCGACGCAGCCGCCGGAGACCGAACCGACGGCCGTGCCGCGGCTGTCGACGGCGAGAGCGGCGCCGGGGCCGCGCGGCGCGCTGCCCCCGACGGTCACCACGGTGGCGACGGCGAAGTCCCGCCCCTCCTCGCTCCAGCGCGCCAACTCCGGTGCTATGTCAAGCACGTGACCCTCCGTCAACTGCCCCCCGCGCTCCGGGGTCCGCTTCCGCGCCGAGGACCCGGTCGGGCCGGATCGGCAGGTCGCGGTGGCGGACGCCGGTGGCGTGCCAGACGGCGTTGGCGATGGCGGCGGCGGCTCCTACGACGCCAATCTCGCCGATGCCCTTGATGCCGACGGGGTCGTCCGGGTCGGGGTCGTCGACCCAGTCGGCCGCCACGTCCGGCACGTCGGCGTGGGCGGAGAAGTGGTAGTGGGCGAAGTCGGGGCCGACCTGGGCGCCGGACGCCGGGTCGCGGGTCGCCTCCTCGTGCAGGGCCATGGAGATGCCCCAGATCATCCCGCCGACGAACTGCCCGCGTGCGGTGAGCGGGTTGACGATCCGGCCGGCGGCGAACATGCCGAGCATCCGCCGCACCCGGACCTCGCCGGTGGTGACGTCCACGGCGACCTCCGCGAACTGGGCGCCGAAGGAGTGCCGTTCCTTCTGGGTGAGGGAGGCGACGGCTTCCGTGGTGTCGGAGCGCGCGGTGACGCCCTCCGCGGGAATGTCGCCGCCCAGGGCGAGTTGCTCCCGCAGGTCGGCGGCGGCCCGCATGACCGCCCAGGCCCAGGAGCGGGTGCCCATGGAGCCGCCGGCGAACATCGCGACGCCGAGGGCGCTGTCGCCGATGTGGACGAGGACGCGGGCCGGTTCCACCTCCAGCGCCTCGGCGGCGACGAGGGTGAGCGCGGTGCGCGCGCCGGTGCCGATGTCCGTCGCGTTGATCCGCACGGTGAAGGTGCCGTCCGCCTCCGCCGTCACGGCCGCCGTGGAGGGGCCCACGCCCGCGAAGAAGCTGGCCGCCGCCGTGCCGGTGCCGAGCAGCCAGCGTCCGTCACGGCGCCGCCGAGGACGCGGATCGCGGTCGGCCCAGCCGAAGCGGCGGGCGCCCTCCTCGAAGCAGGCGACGAGGTTGCGGCTGCTGAAGGGGAGTCCGGAGACCGGTCCGGCCGTCGGTTCGTTGCGGACCCGCAGGGCGATCGGGTCGACACCGCACTTCTCGGCGAGTTCGTCGAGGGCGGACTCCAGCGCGAACGAACCCGGCGCCTCGCCCGGGGCGCGCATGAAGGTGGGGGTCGGCACGTCGAGCCGTACGACGCGGAAGACGCTGCGGACGGTGTCGGCGGCGTACATCGGACGTCCGAACGCGGCGCTGGGCTCGACGAATTCGTGCACGGTCGAGGTGCGGCTCAGGGACTGGTGGTCGAGGGCGCGCAACCGTCCGTCGGGGTCGGCGCCGAGCCGGACGCGTTGCACGGTGGGACTGCGGTGGCCGACCAGCGAGAACATCTGACGCCGCGTCAACACTACGCGGACCGGGCGCTGGAGGACCGTGGCGGCCATCACGGCGGCCACCTGGTGAGGACGGACGCCCTTGGACCCGAAACCGCCGCCGACGTGCTCGGAGCGCACCCGCACCGAGGCCGGGTCGAGGGAGAAGAGCTGGGCGAGTTCGGCGGCCACCCACACGGTGCTCTGGTTGGAGTCGAACACGTCGAGCCGGCCGGCCTCCCAACGGGCCGTCGCCGCATGGGGTTCCAGCGGGCTGTGATGCTCCTCGGGGGTGGTGTACTCCTCGTCCACCACCACGGCGGCACCGGCGAGGGCGGCGTCCACGTCGCCCTTCACCACCTCGGGCTCTCCGATACGGGAGCTCTCCGGGGTGTAGGCGTCCGGGTGGCCGGCGAAGAAGGCGATGTCGTGCGGCTCCTCGTCGTACTCGACCACCAGGCTCTCGGCGGCCTCCCTCGCCTGCTCGGAGGTCTCGGCGACGACCAGGGCCACCGGCCAGCCCACGTACGGCACCCGGTCGTGCTGGAAGATGCCGAGAACCGGGTCGGGGGCTCCGATGACGCCGACGTAGTCGGTGTTGACGCGGGGCGCGGTCCCGTGGTGCAGGACGGCGAGGACACCGGGCATGGCGAGCACCGGACCGTCCTGCACCGCCCGGATCCGGCCGCGGGCGATGGTGGACAACACCAGCCAGCCGTGGGCCAGTTGGTCGAAGCGGAACTCGCCGGCGTAGCGGGCGGCGCCGGTGACCTTGGACCGGCCCTCCACACGGGTGTGCGCGGTGCCGAGGGTGCCCGTCACCCGGGCCGCCCGGGTCGTGGTGGTCATCGGGCGGACTCCTCGGTGAGTTCGGTCAGTACGGCCACGATCAGGTTCCGCACCAGCGTGACCTTGTAGGCGTTGTCCCGCAGCGGCTCGGCCGCCGCCAGTTCGGCATCGGCCGCCGCGGCGAACTCCGCGGCGTCGGCCGGCCGGCCGAGCAGGGCCCGTTCGGCGGTCCGGGCCCGCCACGGCCGGGACGCCACCGCTCCGAGGGCCAGGCGTACGTCGCGTACGACACCGTCCTGTACGTCGAGGGCGGCGGCGACCGAGCCGATCGCGAACGCGTAGGACGCCCGCTCGCGCACCTTGCGGTAGCGCGAGACGGTGGCGACCGGGGCGGCCGGCAGGGTCACACCGGTGATCAGGGCGCCCGGCGGCAGGGCGGTCTCACGGTGCGGGGTGGAGCCGACCGGGAGGTAGAAGTCGGCGAGCGCCAACTCGCCCGGCCGGTCGGCGGTTTGATACGAGACGACGGCGTCGAGGGCGGCGAGGGCGACCGCCATGTCCGAGGGGTGGGTGGCCACGCAGTGCGCGGAGGCGCCCAGGATCGCGTGGTTGTGGTGCTCGCCGGTGCGAGCGGAGCAACCACTGTCCGGAATCCGCTTGTTGCAGGGGCGCGTCAGGTCGGTGAAGTAGGCGCAGCGGGTGCGCTGGAGCAGATTGCCGCCCACCGTGGCCATGTTGCGCAGCTGGCCGGAGGCGCCGGCGAGGACGGCCTGGCTCAACGCCGGGTAGCGGCGGCGTACTTCGGGGTGGGCCGCGAGGTCGCTGTTGGTGACGGTCGCCCCGATCAACAGGCCGCCGTCCGGGGACGGTTCGATGCGGTCCAGGGGCAGTTCGCGTACGTCGACGAGGCGCTCCGGACGTTCGACGCCGGCCTTCATCAGGTCCACGAGGTTGGTGCCGCCGCCGAGGTAGCGGGCGTGGGGGACCGCGTCGAGCAGGGCGACCGCGCCGGGGACGTCCAGGGCGCGCCGGTAGTCGAACTCCCTCATGCGGCACTCTCCTTGAGCTCGGTGTCCCGGTCCTCGGCCGGTCGCTGCCCGGCCGGTCGCGGGTGCTCCTCCGGTCGTTCCCCGGCCGCCCGGGCGACCGCCCGCACGATGGACACGTAGGCGCTGCACCGGCACAGGTTGCCGCTCATCCGCTCGCGGATCTCGTCCGGAGTGAGCGGTGGCGGCCCGGCTTCGGGCCGGACGTCGGGGGTGACGGCGCTGGGCCAGCCCGCCGCGTGTTCCTCGATCACCGCGACGGCCGAACAGATCTGGCCCGGCGTGCAGTAGCCGCACTGGTAGCCGTCGAGGTCGAGGAACGCCTGCTGGACGGGGTGCAGCGCGCCGTCCTCGGCCAGCCCCTCGACGGTCGTGACGGCACGCCCCTCGGCGGCGACCGCCAGTTGGAGGCAGGAGAGGATCCGGCGGCCGTCCAGCAGCACCGTGCAGGCGCCGCACTGGCCCTGGTCGCAGCCCTTCTTCGTGCCCGTGAGGTCGAGCCGCTCACGCAGGGCGTCGAGCAGCGTGGTCCGGTGGTCGACGGGCAGCGTGTGCTTCTCGCCATTGATGTCCAGGGTGATGACGCCGGACGTCGTTGGGGCCATGAGCAGCCTTCTTTCGCGGGCATGGGGCGCGTCGAAGTCGAACGAGGGGATCCCTGGAGTCGTGGGGCGCGCGGTACAGGCCGGCCGGCGACCGGTTCCGGCCATGCGCGCAGACCGTTTCTGCCAGTAGAGTGGACTCCAAGCGGACAGCTGTCCGTTCCTGTGAAACCTAACGGACACCTGTCCGCTTTCACAAGGCCGACCCCGCCGCGATTTCCGGCCGTCCGGATCTCCGGCGCGCCCCGATGTCCCGGACACCCGGAAGGAGGACGAGTGCGCGAAGCGAACGACGTTCCCCAGCGCTCGGACGCGCAGCGGAACCGCGAGCGGATTCTCGAAGTGGCCCTGGCGGAGTTGACGTTGTCGGGCGAGGTGCCGCTGAGCGCGATCGCGAAGAAGGCGGGCGTCGGACAGGGCACCTTCTACCGGAACTTCCCCAACCGGCAGTCCCTCGTGCTGGAGGTCTACCGCCACGAGATGAGCCAGGTCGCGGACGCTGCGCGGCAGTTGCTCGACACCTGTCCGCCGGAGCGGGCGCTGCGCGAGTTCATGGACCGTCTCGCCCGGTTCGCGATGGCCAAGGCCGGTCTGGCCGGTGCGCTGCGGCACGCGGCCGGCGGCTCCGGCGCCCCGGCCCGCCCGGGCCACGGCGCGGTGACGGAGGCCGTCGATCTCCTGCTGCGGACGAACGAGGAGGCCGGCACCATCCGCCCCGGCGTCACCCCCGAGGACTTCTTCCTCGCCATCGCGGGGCTGTGGCAGATCGACCCGGCCGGCGACTGGCAGGCCCGCGCCGGACGCCTCCTCGACCTCGTCATGGACGGACTGCGCTCCGGCGCCCCCGGGGGCTGAGCGCGGCCCCTGCGCCACCTCGCCCCAGGGCCGCTCCTCGCGCACTTGTGGGAGAATCCACTATGCGCGTCGAAAGGCTGCTTTCGTGACAAACAGTGACATCGAGGCCGCGTACCAGAAACTTCGGCCGGACCGCGCAGGTCAGGCCGAGGCCTTCGACGCCATCGGCGACCGCTACGACGAGGCCTTTCCGCACAAGGAGGGGCAGCTCTCGGCCGGCGAGTGGCTGACCGGCGCCCTGCGTCCGGGCTCCCGGGTGCTGGACCTGGGCTGCGGCACCGGGGTGCCGACCTCGCTCCAGCTCGCGGACGCCGGGTTCGACGTCGTCGGCGTCGATCTCTCCCGGCGGATGGTGGAGCTGGCGGGCGGGTACGTACCGGCGGCCACCTTCCACCGGCTGGACCTGGCGGAGCTGCGTCCGGGCGGGCCCCGCGACCTGGGGCGCTTCGACGCCGTGGCGGCGTTCTTCTCGCTGCTGATGCTGCCGCGCGCGGAGATCCCGCTCGCCCTGCGGACGGTGCACCATCTGCTCGTACCCGGCGGACTCTTCGTCCTGTCCATGGTCGAGGCAGATGTGGACGACTTCAGGATCCCGTTCCTCGGCCACACCATCCGGGTCTCCGGCTACCTCCGGGATGACCTGCGCCGGGTGATCGAGACCGCCGGGTTCGAGATCGTACGGGAGGACTCGTACACCTACGCCCCGGCCATCGCCGACGTGCCGCCCGAGGAGCAGGTCTTCCTCTGCTGCCGCCGGCGGGACTGAGCCGAGCCGAGCCGTCCCGGACGGCGGACCACTGGATGGGACCGAGACGCGTGACGGAGCACCTCACCCCCCGGGCGCGCGGGACACCCCCGCCGCAGACCGACCGGCTGCGCTACCTCGACGTGGCGACCCGGCGGATCGCGCGCGGGATGGATCTGGACGAGACCCTGCGGGAGCTGCGCCAGGCGGCCGTCCCCGCTTTCGCGGACGCGATCGTGATCCATCTGCACGATCCGCTGCCCGTCGGCGACGAGAAGTCGGCCGCGTCCGTCGTCCTCCAGCTGCACAGCGTCGAACGGGCGCCGGAGAGCCGCACCGCGCTCCTGCTGCCCCGCCCCCTGTACGCGAACGTCACCGAGCGGGTGGAGGTGGCCGCCGGCGGCCGGCTCGCGCCGCTGCTGCTCGCCGGCCGGCCGGCGTTCGGTGACGCGGCGGGCGTCGCGCCCGCCGTCGCGGAGCTGCTCGGCCGGGCGGCCACCTCGCCGGGGGCGCTGCCGCCCGGCCGCAGACTGGTCGTCGCGCCGCTGCGCGGTCGCCACCACGTCATGGGCACCGTCGTCCTGCTGCGCCGCCCCGACCGTCCGGTCTTCACCTGCGACGACCTGCTCGTCGCCTCCCAGCTCGCCACCCACACCGCGATCGGCGTGCAGAAAGCCGTCATGTACGGCCACGAGGCGTCGGTCGCGGACACCCTCCAGCACACCATGCTCCCGACCTCGCTCCCCGAACCGACCGGGATCCGGCTGGCCAGCCGGTATCTGCCCGCCTCGAAGACCGCGCAGGTCGGCGGCGACTGGTACGACGCGATCCCGCTGCCCGGCAACCGGGTCGCGCTGATCGTCGGGGACGTCATGGGCCACTCCATGACCTCGGCCGCGATCATGGGTCAGCTGCGCACCATCGTGCAGACCCTCGCCGGACTCGACCTGCCCCCGCACGAGGTCCTGCACCATCTCGACGAACAGGCCCAGCGGCTCGGCAGCGACCACATCGCGACCTGCCTCTACGCCGTCTACGACCCGATCGCGCACCGGCTGCTGATGGCGAGCGCGGGCCACCCGCCCGGCGTCCTGCTGTACCCGGACGGCCATGCGGAGGTGCTCCGGGTACCGCCCGGTGCGCCGATCGGCGTCGGCGGTGTCGCCTTCGAGTCCGTGGAGATGCCGGCGGTCACCGGAGCCACCCTGGTGCTCTACACCGACGGTCTGGTGGAGTCCCGCGCGACGGACGTGGGCACCGGCGTCGAGAGGTTGCGGGCCCACCTCCAGGAGACCACCCACCTGCACGGCACCCTTCCCCTGGACGGGCTGTGCGACCGGGTTCTGCAGGCCCTGGTCCCCGGCGCCCGGGACGACGACATCGCGATGCTCACCGCCCGCTTCGCCGGCTTCCCGCCGGACAGCGTCGGCTACTGGTTCCTGGACCCCCACCCGCTGACGGCGGGCCAGGCCCGGCGGCTCACCCGCCGCGCGCTGGTCCGCTGGGGCCTGGACGCCCTGCTCGACTCGACGGAGCTGATGGTCAGCGAGGTCGTGACCAACGCCGTCCGCTTTGCCGGCCGCCCCATCGCGCTACGGCTGCTGCGTACGGACGTGCTGCGCTGCGAGGTCACCGACGACTCGCCCCAGATGCCCCGGATGCGGCAGGCGGCGCCCGGCGACGAGGGCGGCCGGGGCCTGTTCCTCGTCGACCGGCTGGCGCTGCGCTGGGGAGCGACCCGGCTGAGCACGGGGAAGGTCGTCTGGTTCGAGCAGCGGATACCGCGAGAGGGCAGGTAGGCCCCCGTGGCCGCGCGGGTCACACCGGGCCGGGGTCCGGGCCGCCCTGGAGCCGTGCCAGGTCGGAGGGGCGGACCTGGATGACCAGGACCGCGATCAGCGCGGCGACGAGGGTGAAGACGGCCGCCATGACGAAGGCGGCGGACACCCCGGCGGTGAGGACCTGGTCGGACCAGGGCGCCGGCAGCTGCCCGGTGCGCCGGAAACGGAGACGTTCGGCGGGGGTGGCCTGCGCGAGGAACCGCGGGATCTGCTGGCGCGCCTCGCTGCGGCCGGCCGTCCCGAACATGGTGACCAGGATGGAGAGTCCGAGTGAACCGCCCACCTGCTGCGTGGCGTTGAGGAGCCCGGAGGCCGCGCCGGTCTCCCGGGTGGGCACGTTGGACAGCGCCATCAACGTGAGCGACACGAACTCCATGCCCATGCCGAGGCTGAAGACGAGCATCGGGCCCAGGATGCTGCCCGCGTAGGTGGAGTGCACGTCGGTCAGGGTCAGCCAGCCGAGGCCGCCCGCCGCCAGGACCGCGCCGGCCACCAGGAACGGCTTGGGACCGAACCGGGGCAGCAGCCGCGAGGCGAGCCCGGCGCCGACCGCGATGAGAGCGCTGACCGGCAGGAACGCGAACCCGGCCGCCAGCGGGCTGAAGCCGAGCACGTCCTGCACGAACAGGGTGAGGAAGAAGAACATGCCGAAGATCGCGGCGGAGAGGCTGAGCATCATCCCGTAGGTGCCGGCGCGGTTGCGGTCGGCGAACATGTGCAGCGGCGTGATCGGCTGCCGGGACCTCCGCTCGACCAGCACGAACAGGCTGAGGACGACGACGGCCGCGGCGAACGACGCCAGCGTGTACGGATCCCGCCACCCTTCCTGGGCGGCCCGGATGAACCCGTACACCAGCAGCACCATGCCGACGGTGGAGGTCAGCGCGCCGGTGAGGTCGAAGTGGCCCGGGTGGCGCGGGGATTCCCTGATCCAGCGGGGAGTGGCGAGGACGATGAGGATGCCGATCGGCACGTTGACGAAGAGCACCCACCGCCAGTTCAGCCACTCCACGAGCATCCCGCCGGCGAGCAGACCGATCGCGCCGCCGCCCGCCGAGACCCCGGCGAAGACCCCGAACGCCCGGTTGCGGGCCGGGCCTTCGCCGAACGTCGTGCTGATCAGGGCGAGGGCGGTCGGGGAGGCGATGGCGCCGCCGACACCCTGGAGGGCGCGGGCGGCGAGGAGTTGACCGGAACTCTGGGCCAGTCCCCCGAGCAGCGAGGCGAACACGAAGAGCAGCACGCCGAAGACGAGCACCCGCCGTCTGCCGAGGATGTCGCCGGCCCGGCCACCGAGCAGCAGCAGCCCGCCGAAGGTGAGGGTGTACGCGTTGACGACCCAGGCGAGGCCGGTGGTGGAGAACCCCAACGCGCTCTGGATGTGCGGCAGCGCGATGTTCACGATGGTGATGTCCAGCACGACCATGAGCTGACAGGCCGCGATGACCAGCAGGGCCATGCCGTGTCCGCCGCCCCCGGAGTCCGGGGCGGCGGTCTGTGCCGGTGAGGCCGGCTGCGGGCTGCTGGTCATGGTGGGGTCGCACTCCGGGGTCCGGAACCCCGCGAGGGGCCGGCCGGCGGTCAGTCCGCCGGTTCCACCACTCGACCGTACGCCCGCGTCCCGGGGGTCACCACTCGAACTCCGGGACACGGGCGCGCGGCCGTCAGGTCGCGAAGGTCCGGCGCCGGTCGCGGTCCCGGGCCAGGTCGGCGGCGGCCCGGCGCGCCCGGTCGACGAGGTGGGGCGATGCCCAGGCGCGCGCGGTGCGTTCGGCCAGCGCGTAGTTCTCGGCCGCGGCGGAGTCCTCGCCGAGCAGCCGGTACAGGTCGGCGAGGGCGTGGGCCAGCGGCCGGGTCGCGTAGGCGCCGCCGGCCGCGCCGCCGAGTTGTTCCCGGACCGGCAACAGCCGCGTCGCCAGGGCGGCGGCGCTGTCCAAGTCGGCGTAGATGACGGCGAGTTCGGCGCGGAAGTCGAGTTCCATGCCGTACAGGTGGTCCGTGACGGGGGCCGGGGGGCAGCGCACCTCCCGGGCCTCGTCGAGTCGGCCCAGGCGCGCCAGGATGAGGGCGAGGGCGACCCCGGTGGCGGGGCCGACGGTCTCGTACACCTCGCGCATCACCGGCTCGATCTCGGCCGTACGGTGCTGGGCGAGGCGGATGGTGGTCAGGCCCAGCGTGCGCAGGCCCTGGGCCTGGTGGGAGCCGACGCGCCGGAGCAGGGCGTCGGCCTCGGCGTACCCGGCCTCCGCCACGTCGAACCGGCCGGTGACGGTGGCCAGCATGGCCGTGGTAGCGGCGCCCAGGCCCTCGGCCCACCGCATCCGGTAGCGGTGCGCGAGCGCGAGTCCCTCGGTGGTGTGCCGGCGGACGGCGGCCGGGTCGTTGAGGGTGGCGGCGGTCATGCCGTCGAGGTGTTCGCAGACCCAGCGGTAGGCGGGCAGGTCGTGGTCGTGGGCGAGCCCTCGCAGTTCGGCGACGAGCGGGGTGCGTGCGGCGGTGTGCGCCTCGTGCGGCAGGAGCCTGGCGGAGGTCATCAACGCGGCGGCCAGCAGGCGGGGTTCGCCGTTGGCGCGGGCGAGGGCGAGCTGGGTGCGGGCCGCGTCCAGCGCGCGCGGCGCGTCCTCGGCCCCGGCCGCGTCGACGAGAACCTGCAACACCCGGGCGCGGGTGGGCCCGTCGAGGCCGGTGTCGGCGGCCAGTCGCTCGAGGCGGGCCAGCGTGGTGCGGTCGTAGAACCCCTCCAGCCTGCTCCGCCAGGGGGAGGGTTCGGTCCAGGCTCCGTAGACGGCGGCGGCCAGGTCGTCCCGGTCGGTCCGCTCGGCCAGTTCGACCGCCCGCTGCCGGGTGCGCCGCGCCGCCTCGGTGGACCCCGCCCGGATCTGCGCGCCGAGCAGCCGCACCAACAGCCCGGTCGCGGAATCGGGTCGGGCGTCGAGACCGCCCGCCGCGACGGTGTGCACCTCGATCGCCTGCTCGATGAGCTGTACGGCGACGTCGTGGGCGTAGCGCCGTTCGGCGGCCTCGGCCGCGCGCAGGGCGTAGTCGACGGCGAGCGGGGCGTCCGCGGTGCTGCCCGAGTGGGCGAAGTGGTGGGCCAGGGCGGCGAGTTCGTCGGGGCGCCGGACGCGCAGCGCCCGCGCGATCCGGGCGTGCAGCCGGGCACGGCGTACCCCGGAGAGGTCGGTGTAGACGGTGTCGCGGACCAGTGCGTGCACGAACCGGACGCGCCCTGGCCCGGGTTCGGTCAGCAGGTCAGCGGCGAGTGCCGCGTCGAGCCCTTCCAGCACCTCGTCCTCGTCCGCGTCGGCCGCGTCGACCAGCAGCGCCACTTCGGTCTCCAGACCGGCAACCGCCGCCAGCCGTACGGCGGTTCGGGCACCGGCGGGCAGCAGGGCGAGGCGTCTGCGCAGGATGTCGCGGACCCCCTGCGGGACTTCGGAGACCGCGACCAGAGCGCCCTCGCTGGCCAGCAGCCGGGCGCTCTCCAGGACGTAGAACGGATTGCCGCCGGTACGGTCGGAGAGCGCCCGTACGGTCCGCGCGTCGACGGGTTCGCCGCAGACGGCGTCGACCACGGTGGCCACGTCCTGCGGCGGCAGCCCACGGAGCGCGATCCGGTGCGGGGCCGCGGGTGCGAGGTGGGCGAGGGTCTTGACCAGGTGGTCCCCCACCTCGGCCGGGCGGTAGCAGGCGACCGTGAGAAGGGGTACGCCGGTGACGGCGACCGCGGCTTCGAGGAGGGCGAGGGTCTCGCCGTCGGCCCGGTGCAGATCCTCCAGGACGACGGCGAGCGGCCTGCGCTCGGCCGCCGCACGCAGCCAGGCGGCGAACGCGCGGTGCATCCGGAAGCGTCCGGTGGTCGCCTCGTCGCGGGTGGCGGCGGCCACGCCGTCCGGCTCGCGCAGCAGCGCGGCGAGCTCCTCGGGCCGCGCGGGAGGGGTGTCGCGGGCGAGCGCGCCGAGCGCCTCCACCCACGCCCAGGCGGGCGGTGCGCCCTCGGACTCGGGGCAGCGTCCGACCACGACCCGCCAGCCGTCGGAGCGCAGCCGGCCGGCGAACCGGTCGAGGAGGGCGGACTTTCCGGCGCCTGCCTCGCCGGTGACCAGCACCGTGCCGCCGGTGCGGCGGGCGGTGCGGGCGGCGGCCTCCAGGGCGCGGAGTTCGCCGCTGCGGCCGACGAAGAGGTCGTGGTGGTGCCGGCTCCGCTCGGCCCCGGCTGCGGCCGTCGTACGCCAAGCCGCTCCTTGTGGCGCGGACTTGGCCGGGGCCGAGGTGAACGCGCCGAGCAGGTCCCGCCGTTGGGTGAGGACGGCGTGTTCCAGCTCGGCCAGGGCGGGGCCGGGGTCGCAGCCGAGTTCGTCGCGGAGCAGCTTGGTGGCGCGGCGCAGGGTGGCCAGGGCGTCGGCCTGACGGCCGCCGGCCCACTGGGCGAGGGCGAGCAGCCGCCAGCCTTCCTCCCGCAACGGGCTCTCCCGGACGGCGAGTTCGGCCGAGAGGGCGGCCTCGGCGGGCCGTCCGGTGCGGAGGTCGGCCGTGGCGGCGAGTTCGCGGGCCTCGGCGCGCAGTCCGGTCAGCCGGGCCACGGCGGTCGCGGTCCACGGCTCGTCGGCGTGCTCGGCGAAGGCCGGTCCCTGCCACCAGCCGAGCGCCTCGGCGAGCAGTTCGCGGGCCTCCTCGGCCGGCGCGGTACGGGCGCGGCCCACCCGTTCCTCGAACCGCCAGGCGTCCACCGCCTCCTGGGGCAGCCGCAGGGCGTAGCCGGGCGGAGCGGTGACCAGGACGGACGCCGGGGTGCGCGGCGGCCGGCCGGGTTCGAGGGAGCGGCGCAGGTTGGACACGTAGGCGTGCAGGGACACCGTCGCCTTGGCGGGCGGTGTCCCCCGCCACAGTTCCTCCGTCAGCCGGTCGACGGGCACGACGTCGCCGCGGGCCGCTATCAGCAGCGACAGGACGGCCCGTTGCCGCGGGGTTCCCAGTGCGACCGGTCTTCCCTCGGCTTCGGCGCCCAGCGAACCCAGGACTCGAATACGCAGCACGCCGCGGGAATCTACCCGAGCCGTCGGCCAACGCCGTCAACAGACGATAAACGAGCTCTCCAACTGCCCTGTCGGGGAGGTTGCTTGGGGTGCGGTGGAGGTGCCAAGACGGGTGCCAAGTGGACGCCAAGCGCACGGCGGAACCCTGAAAGCTGTCGCCGGTATCTGTACCTGATCGTTGGAGCAAGCAAGCGTGTCACCCAGCAGCACGACCGACCAACTGCCCGTTGCCGGGCGCCCGTACACCCACGAGATGGTCGTGGTCCACCGCGCCTTCCGCCGCGAGTCGGCGTACCTGCCCCGGCTGGTGCGCGCCGTGCCCGACGGCGCGACGGCTCGCGCCACGAAGGTCGCCGACCACGTACGCGCCTACCTGGCGGGTCTGCACAGCCACCACTCGGTCGAGGACGAACTCGTCTGGCCGTGGCTGCGCGAACGCACCGCCGGTGACGAGGTGTTGATCGACCGGATGGAGGAGCAGCACCAGCGCATCGACCGGAGCTTCGAGGCCGTCACCGAGTGGGTGTCCGCCTGGGAACGGGTCGCCGACCCGGTCGCCGGGGAGGAACTGGCGCTGGCGCTGGACGAACACCGCGCCGCGCTCCTCGAACACCTCGACGACGAGGAGGAGGTGGTGCTCCCACTGGTCGCCGCGCAACTGACGGTCGCCGAGTGGGATGTGGTGGGCCGCCGCGGACTGGAGCAGATCCCCAGGAACAGGCTCCTGTTGACGCTCGGCGCCATTCTGGAGGACGCGACACCGGAGGAACGCGCCTACTTCCTCGGCCGGACCCCGCTGATCGGCCGGGTGCTGTGGCAGGTCGTCGGCCGGCGCCGGTACGCCGCCGCCTGCCGGGCCTTGCGCGGCCCGCTGGACGGGGAGTAGGACCGTGACCGTACTCGACGCGGTCCCGCTCGACGCGCTGGACGCGTACCGCACCTGTGAGTTCGTCACCCTCGGCCGGGACGGCACGCCGTTGGCCTGGCCGACGTCCGCCCGGCGCCAGAAGGACGGGACGCTGCTGCTCTCCACCTCCCTGGCGTTCGCGCAGAAGGCGCTGAACATCCGCCGCGACGGCCGTGTGGGCCTGCTCTTCTCCGACCCCACCGGCAGCGGCCTCGCCGAGGCCCCGCAGATCTTCGTCGGCGGCCTGGCCGAGTGCCCCGACACCGTGCTGACGGGCCCCCGGGGTGCCGAGGACTACTCGCGGACCCTCTTCGAGCGACAGCCGCACAGCCGGTCCTACGTCGCCGCTCCGCTGCGGCCGCTGACGTACTGGTACTACCTGCGGCTGCTGATCACCGTCACCCCCGAACAGGCCTTCGTACGACCGCCGTTGGGGACGTCCACCGCTCCGGTGCGGTCCGTCGCGCGGAACGGCCGTCCGCTGCCGGGAGAGGCCCGGCTGGCCGAGTTCCCGAGCGCGGTGCTGGCGGCGCGCGCCCCCTCCGGAGCGCCGGTCCTCGCCCGTACCCGCCCGGTCCCGACGGACGACGGCTACGCGCTCGCACTGCCCGCCGACTGCGCGGCGGCCCCGGGCCCCGCCTCCCTGCTGGTGCACCGGCACGACGAGCGGCTGAACCACCTGCACAACGCCCTTGTCCGGGGCCGGCTGGAGTCGGTCGGCGACGGTTGGCTCCTGATTCCCGCCACGGTGGTCGAACCGATGGGCACCGGACGCCCGGCCGACGCCGTCCGTCTTCTGCGCCGCACCCGCCGGGCGACCGACCGCTACCTGGCACGGCGCGGGCTGGACCGGCCTCGCGTCCAGTGGGCGGAGTTCAGGGAACTGGCCAGGGAGGCGCGTCAGCGCGACAGTTCCTGACCGGTGCCGACGTCGGCCCCGTCCTCGGCGTCATCCGCGCCCTCGACGTCCCACAGCACGTGCAGTGCCGGGGGTTTGCGGAAGACCAAGCCCTCCGGGGCGGCGGGCCGGGCCGGGTCGAGGCGGAGGGCGGGGAGCCGTTCGAGCAGGTGCTTGAGGGCGATACGGGTCTCCAGGCGGGCCAGGTGCGCGGCGAGGCAGTAGTGCGGGCCGTGGGCGAAGGCGAGCTGGAGGCGCGCGTTGTCGCGGCGGACGTCGAACCGGTCGGGGGCGGGGAAGACCGCCGGGTCGCGGTTGGCGCCGGCGAGGGAGACGACGACGAGGTCACCACGGCGCACGGCGACAGGACCGAGGACCGCGTCACGGGTGGCGTAGCGGTCCACGACGGCCGCGCCGGGTTCGAGGCGCAGCGACTCCTCGATCGCGGCGTCCAGCAGGCTCGAATCGGCGCGGACCAGAGCGAGTTGGTCGTGGTTTCCGAGAAGGTGCAGGAGCGCGTTGGTGATCATGCCCTCGGTGGTCTCGATGCCCCCGAACATCAGCACCGCCGCGTTGGACGCCACCTCGGACGGTGTCAGCCGTACGGCGGCGGCACCGAGGAGGGAGGCCGTGCCACTGCCGGCCACGGTGGCATCGACGGCGGCCCGCAGCCGGGCGTAGGCCGCGGTGCCCGCGGCCGACGGCTCGTGTCCGGCGGTGATGTCGGAGACCGAGCGCACGATGGCGTCGTACCAGGAAAGCACCGTGGCCGCGGTGGTGCCGACCAGCCCGAGCGCCTCGGTCACCACGGCGACGGCGAGCGGGCCGGCGAAGGCCCGCCGCACGTCGCCGGCGCCGACGGGTCGCAGGGTGCTGACGAGCCGGTCGGCCTCGCCCTCGATGAACGCGGCGAAGCCGTCGTGCACCGCCCGGGGGCGGAACGGCGCCGTGAAGGGCTCGCGGTGCCGGGTGTGCTCGTCCCCGTCGAGCGACAGCATGCTCGGCCCGACGACCCGCGCCGTGGAGAACCGGGGATCGTCGACGGTGAACGCCCCCGCGTCCCTCATCACTTCGAGTGCCAGATCCCGCCGGGTCACCAGCCAGGCACCCAACTCCGGTACCCAGGAGACGGGTTCGCGCGCACGCAGCAGCGCAAGCCGCGGGTGCGGGTCCCGGGCCAGCTCGGCGAGCGTGGTCGCGGCACCGAGCGGGAAGGCGCCGGCGCCGCTCATCGCGGAGCCGGGCCGGGCACGGGACGGCCGGTCACTGTGATCACAGTGCAGGCTAACAACCGGTCCCGGAACGCGGCATGGCAAGGTGTGCACGGTCGTGCACATGCGGTTGTCGAGGGAGAAGTTCGTGGACACGCGGGTCTGGGACACAGTGGTCGAGTCGTTGAAGAGCGCGTGCGCGGCGGACCTGGCCGAGGGCGCGGAGCCGCGGCCGGTCATCATGCCGTTGGTCCGGGGGGAGTTGGTCGGGCTGGTGTGGCTGCGTCCGGTGCGGTCCGGGCAGGACGCGGTCACCGGGATCGTCGAGCTGTCGAACGTGGCGGCGGCGGCCGGGGCCGACGAGGTCGTGCTCGCCTGGGAGACCCGGCATGTGGCGGCCCTCTGCGGTCTTCCGGCCGACGGCCCCGAGCCGTGTCTGAACCTGGTGCACGCGACCAGGGACGGCCATGTGCTGCACCGGTTCCCCTACACGGAGCAGGTGCTGCCCGGGGGTTCGGAGGGCGGTGGCTCCGTCCGGCCCGAGTGGCGTCCCGCGCCGGAGCCGGTGGCGGGCGGCGAGTTGGCCGCGCCGGTGCGTGCCGCCGTCGACTACTCCTTCACCCCCCTCGACCTCGACCACCCCTCCCCCTTCGGCGTGGTCGTCGTCCTGATGGAACAGGACGGCTACCGCGTGCGGCTCGCCGACGCGTTCGCCGCCTGAGGCGGTCCGCGCGACCGTGTGCCGCGCGGGCCGCGACCTGCTCGGCCCGCCCCAGGACCGGCCCAGCGCTCAGCCGAGGGTGAGCAACTCCTCGTAGAAGCCGCCGAACTCCCGCTGCCTGTCGATGAGATGGATCTCCAGGATCCAGTGGCAGCGGCGTCCGGACTTGTCGGTGCGGCGCACCGGGGTGTCGTTGGCGGGGGTGATGTACGACTCGACGTGCGCGCCCTCGATGGTCTCGTGCGGGAACTCGCCGACCAGGTGTCCGGCGTGCCAACCCCCCAGCTCCCAGCCGGACTCGGCGGCCAGCCGCTCGACCTCGGCGTACAGCCGCGCTCCGGTGATGTCCGGATCGGCGTCGAAGAAGGCGCGGCCGGCGGCGAAGATCTTGGGCAGGTCGTCGCGCAGCCGGTGTTTGACCGGATCGTCGCCGAGCACGAAGGTCCGCCCGAAGTCGGCCTCGTACTCCTCGAAGATCGGCCCGAAGTCGGCGAAGACGATGTCGTCCGCGCCGATCACCCGGTCCGGCGGGTTCTCCCGGTACGGCTTCAGCGTGTTGCGGCCGGAGCGGACGATCCGCTTGTGCCAGTGCCGGACCGTGCCGAACATCTCGTTCGCCAGGTCCCGGACCTGGTCGCTCACCGCCCGCTCGCCCTCGCCGGGCGCGATCAGTCCGCGTCGGCCGATCTCCGCGAAGAGCCGCTCGGCCTTCGCCTGCGCGTCCAGCAAGCGTGCCGCGCGCGTGGGTTCGTCATCCGCCATGGGCCGAACGTAATCGTCCGGATCATCAGCGGCAACGTGATTCCCACCGAACGGCGCGGGCGCGCCCACCGCCGTGGCCGACAATCGCCCCGCTGCGCCAGCGCGTCGCGCCCCTGACATCGGCGGGACCGGCCGGCGTCCGTGATCGATCGCCGGGTGCTCAGCGGCGGTACGCGGTTGTCGCGATCTCGACGAAGGAGCGGATCAACGGGTTGGTGTCACCCTCGTTCCACACCGCCACCACCCGGCTCGGCGCCATGTCGGTCAGCGGCACCATGGCCAGCTCGGCGGGGAGCTCGTGGCCGAGCGGGGCGAGGCCGACCGTGCCGTTCCAGAGCACGGCTTGCAGGCACTCCTGGACGACGCGCACCACCGGACCCTCGCGCGGCTCGCCGCCGTTCCAGTACGACTGCCAGAGCGGGTCCGTCCCCGGCGGGAACCGGAACCAGCGGCGGTCGCCCAGCTCGGCCAGGAGCAGGCGGTCGCGGCCGGCCAGCGGATCGTCGGCGCGCAGCACCGCGCCCACCGGATCGCTGCGCAGCTCGCGCACCGTCAGAGCCGTCTCGTCGAACGGCGCCCGGGTCAGGGCGACGTCGACCAGCCCGGCGCGCAGCCCGCAGGTCGGGTCGGTCAGGTCGGTGTCGCGGACGCGGATGTCGATGCCGGGGTGGGTCCGACGGTAGGCGGCGGCCAGCCTCGTCGCTCCCGGGTCGGTGCCGTCGCCCAGGATGCCCACGGTGACGGCCGCGCCGTCGGCCGCCGCTGTCACGCGGACGCGGACGCTGTCGGCATGGCCGAGCAGCGCCCGCGCCTCGTCGAGCAGCACCGACCCGGCCGGAGTGAGAGTGACGCCGGCAGGACAGCGGGCGAACAGCAGGGCACCGATCTCGGTCTCCAGCCGTTTGATCGCCCGGCTCAGCGGCGGCTGGCTCATGTGCAGGCGGGTGGCGGCCCGGCCGAAGTGCAGTTCCTCAGCGACCGCGACGAAGTAGCCCAGGGTGCGTAGCTCCACGCTGCAACGATATCCACAGGGTATCGGCGGCGCGGAACAGATCTTGGACAGCCGCTCGGACCGGGCGGTTACCTCGGCGCATGACCGACGAAGCGCTGACCAGCGCACCACAGCCCGACCCCGCCGTAGGGGTGGTCGGTCCCGAGGACGGCGAGACGATCGTCCTGGGCAGCACGCGCACCCGCGTCCTCGAAGACGGCAGCCATACCCCGCACCGCCTCGCGCTGGCCGGGTCTGCCCTCGCCCCGCACACCCCCGGACCGCCGCGGCACCGCGCCGCCCACCGGTCGCCCGCGGCCACCGGCCGCGGAGAGGGATCATGACCATCGCGTACTGGATCCTCGCCGGGCTGCTCTCCCTCTTCTACGTCTACGCGGGCGCGACGAAGGTGATCCGCAGCCGCGATCGACTCCGCCCGATGATGGCCTGGGTCGACCGCATGCCCCTGGCCGCCGTCAGAGCGCTGGGGACGGTGGAGGTACTCGGCGCGACCGGGCTGATCCTGCCGCCGCTGACCGGTGTCGCGGCCTGGCTGGCGCTGGGGGCGGCCGCCGGGTTCGTGCTCTTGCAGGTCGGTGCGACCGCCGTCCACCTCACCGGTGAGGATCGCCAGGTCACCCTCAACGTCGTGCTCCTCGCCGCCACGGCCGTGATCATCTGGCCGGCCACGACCTGGCTGTGACCGAGGACGGTTTTCGCGGCGCGTCGGTTGTCGGCCCGAACTCCCCACGCCCGCCGCTGACTTGTGCCCACGGCGGGCCGGGCGGGCGCGCCCGGCGCTCGCGAACCGCCCGGGAAAGCCCTCGGCGGTGCTGTCGGTGCGTCCGTGGTCAGCCGTTGAAGCGGTCGGGGTCGGGCCCGGTCCGCTCGTCGCGGTTGAGTGCGGAGATCTCGCCGAGGTCGCCCTCGCTCAGCTCGAAGTCGAAGAGGTCGAAGTTCTCCTCGATGCGCTTCTTCGTCGCGGACTTGGGGAAGACGATGTCCCCGCGCTGGATGTGCCAGCGCAGCGTCACCTGGGCGGGCGACCTGCCCACTCGCTGGGCGATGCGGTTGATGGTCGGGTCCTCGAGCACCTTGCCCTGCGCGATGGGCGACCAGGCCTCGGTGGCGATGCCGTGCTCGGCGTCGACGGCCCTGACGTCGTCCTGCGTGAGGTAGGGGTGCACCTCGATCTGGTTGACCGCGGGGACCACGTCGGTGCTCTCCAGCAGCCGGCGCAGATGGTGGGGCTGGAAGTTGGAGACACCGATCGCCTTCGCCCGGCCGGAACGGTAGATCTCCTCCAGCGCCTTCCAGGTCTCCACGAAGTCGCCCCGGCCGGGCAGCGGCCAGTGGATGAGGAAGAGGTCCAGATGGTCGAGGCCCAGCTCCTCCAGCGACCGGTCGAACGCCTGGAGCGCGTCGTCGTGCGCATGGGCGCCGTTGTCGAGCTTGCTGGTCACGAAGACGTCGGCGCGGTCGAGCCCGGAGTCCCGGACCGCCTGGCCGACGCCCTTCTCGTTGCCGTACATCTGGGCCGTGTCGATGTGCCGGTAGCCGGCCTCCAGCGCGGCCAGGGTCGTCTCCCGCGTCTCCTCCGGCGGAATCTGGAAGGTGCCGAAGCCGAGCTGGGGAATCCGTACGGCGTTGTTGAGGGTGATGTCGGGTACTGCGGTCACGGTGGCTCCCTGTGTCGCTGTCTCGCGGGCGGAGGGACGGACGTCCGGGCTGCTCCCCGTTCACCTCTTCCGCAAGACATGGGTTGGGTCTGGTCGGTTCGGTACCGGTTCCGGGGGCGACCGAGTGTGATCGGCGCAGCAACGCCCCTTGGACCGTCCTGCTCGGATTCACCCGATTCGCGCCCGCCAAACCCTGTCGCGCGGAACCGTACGGAACAGGCCGGTTCGCCGGTCGCCGCCGCCTCCTCACCGGCCGCGTCCTCCCGGACCCGGGCTGCCACCTCCGAGGGCGCGGTCCTCGTCCGGTGCCGCGCCGGCCAGGACGGCCTCCTGGGGCAGTCCGGGGGTGTCACGGACCGCCTCCTCTGCGCCAGTCCGCCGCCGCGACGGCACCCCGTGGGTCTCCTCGCGGTCGGCCTCGGTCAGCGCGCCGCGCACGGCGCCGCCCGAACCTCCGGACGGCGGGGCCGGAGCCGGTTGCGCGGACGACGGGGGTGAGAGATGGTTGTCGGACGGCAACAATCTTCTTCGAGTCGATGAGGTGAGGGATTCGCGCAGCGAGTCCTCGACATGTGGTGAACGGCCACCCTCGGGGCAGGTTCACCGCATGAGCACCCGGGCCGCGCAGCCCAGCGGTGACGACCGGCTCCGGCAGTCGGCCGCCGAGCTGTGGGACGCCGTCTCGGCCGGCGACGAGCACTCGGCCACCGGCGCGGTGCTGCGCGCCCTGGAGGACGGCGCCGACCCGGAGAGCGTGCTGCTGGACGTGATCGCCCCGGTGCAGGGCCAGGTCGGCCTGGAGTGGGCCGCCAACCGCCTCAGCGTGGCCCAGGAGCACGCGGCGACCGCCATCAACGAACGGGTCGTCGCCGCACTCGCCCTGCACCCCGCCGCCCGCACCGACCCCTCGCGCGGCCGGATCACGGTGGCCTGCGTCGACGGCGAATGGCACGCGCTCCCCGCCCGCCTGCTGGCCGAGGTGCTGAAACTGCGCGGCTGGCAGGTGGACTACCTCGGCGCCCAGGTCCCCTCCGCACACCTCATCACCCACCTGCTCCTCACCGACGCCGACGCGGTCGCCCTCTCCAGCTCGATCGCGACCCGGCTGCCCACCGCCCACGCGGCGATCACCGCCTGCCAGGCGGTCGGCGTACCCGTGCTCGTCGGCGGAGCCGCGTTCGGACCCGGCGGCCGCTACGCCCGTCTGCTCGGCGCCGACGCCTGGGCCCCCGACGCCCGCGCCGCGGCCGACCGGCTCGCCCGGTCCCCGCTGCCGCGCCCGCGCCCCGACCACCAGCAGCTCGACGACCTGCCGCACCTGGCCGACCAGGAATACACCCTGGTCGCCCGCGGCAGCGCCTCCCTGGTGCGCACCGCGTTCGCCGCGCTGGAGGACGCGTTCCCCGCCACGCGCACCTACAGCGACACGCAGCGCGAGCGCCTCGCGGAAGACCTCGCGCACATCGTGGAGTTCCTCGCCACCGCCCTGTACGTCGGCGACGCGGAACTCTTCACCGGTTTCATCAGCTGGACCGCCCAGGTCCTCACCGCGCGCGGTGTGCCCGCGCAGAGCCTGCCGCCGGCCCTGGACATCCTGGCCTGCGAACTCAAGGACTTCCCGCGGGCCACCCGCATCCTCAGCAGCGGCAGGGCCCAACTCGCCGCGCGCTAGTGCTGTGGCCGGGAAGGTTCACCGGCTCGCGACGCCCGGCACGGCACCTCGCCGCGTTGTCGCATCACCCGAGTACATCCAGTACGCGGGCAATGCTCCGCCT
>NZ_JBEXET010000029.1:0-99811 GCF_040606415.1 Streptomyces sp. NPDC005423
GGTCGTCGTTGCCGGGGATACCGCCGGGCCCGGCCGACCAGAGCCGGGTCATCGCGGCACGGACGGTCTCCTGCGTCTTGTAGGGGGCGCCGGCGTAGTCGTACAGGTAGGGGACGTTGACGGACGGCTCGTTGTCCAGCTCCGACTTGTCGCCGCCGCTGCCGGTGAAGGCCCAGCCGCCGTCCGCCTCGTGGAAGAAGGAGTCGAGCCGGGCGAGGGCCTTGTCCCGGCCGCCGAGCGCCGCGAACAGGCCCGCCGGGTTGTGCTGCACCATCCAGGTGTACTGGGCCGCCGTGCCCTCCACGAAGCCGTTGCCGGTGGCCGGGGTGAAGCCGGTGACCCAGCTGCCGTCGGCCTTGCGGTTGGCGATGTAGCCGCCGGTGGGGTCGGCCGCGATGTTGAAGTTGTTCTGCCACCACTGGGACCGCTCGGCGAAGGCCGTCGCCGTGTTCTTCCTCCCGGCTGCCGTGGCGAGTTGGGAGAGCGAGAAGTCCGCCGTGGACATCTCCAGCGTCTCGGCCGCGCCGCCCCAGGCGTTGGAGACCGACGGCATGTAGTGCAGTTGCAAGTACTTGTCCAGGGACGGGCGTTGGCCCGCCGAGAGTACGGGCTTGCCGGACGAGGAGAGGTCCTGCACGGTCGGTACGGTGGCCGCCCGCACGAGGGAGTCGAGCGCGCCGCCGAGGTCGAAGTCCGTGCCGCCGAAGGCGCGGATCCCGGCCAGGGCGGTGGGCGAGGGGTCACCGTTCATGACGTGCGTACCGCTCGCGCCGTGCAGCCAGCGGTCCCAGACTCCCCCGTTCTGCGTGGCCAGTTCGTACAGCGACTGGGCGATGTCCGAGCCGGTGCGGGGGCTGAGGAGGGTGAGCAGCTGGACCTGGGAGCGGTAGACGTCCCAGCCGGAGAAGGTGCCGTACTGCGCCCGGTGGCCGCGGCCGACCGTGTGCACCTGGTCGTCGCTGCCCCGGTATCTGCGGTCGGTGTCGCTGATCACGTTCGGATGCAGCAAGGCGTGGTAGAGCGCGGTGTAGAAGGTGGTGCGCTCCGCGTCGGTCCCGCCGCCGACCCTGATCCCGGCGAGCTGGTCGCGCCAGGCCCGGTGCGCCGCGTCCTGGACGGCCTCGAAGGTGCGGTGCGGCGGGTTCTCGGCGGCGAGGTTGGCCTCGGCGCCGCCCTGACTGACGTAGGAGATACCGACCTTGACGTTGACCGGGCCGGTGCCGGGCGCGAACTCGACGTAGCCGCCCGCCCCCTTGCCCGCGACCGGCCGGCCTCCGTTGGCGAATCCGCCGGTGGAGCCGGACGCGGTGGTCGAGCCGGGGCTCAGCGTGTCGTCGTGCCAGGTGCCGGTGGTCTTGAAGGCCCGGTCGAAGCGGGCCGTGAAGTGCAGGGTGTAGTAAGCGCGTTGGCCCTCGGGATCGAGGTAGCCGCAGAAGTTCCCCGAGGTGACGGAGCCGGAGACCGTGCGGGTCGTGGGATCGATGGTGACCGACGAACCGGTGGACCCCACCTCGGAGTTGGCGGTGCGGATCAGCAGCGAGGCGGGCTTGTCGGAGGGGAAGGTGAAGCGGGCCGAGCCGGTGCGGGCGGTGGCGGTGAGGTCGGCGGTGACGCCGGAGGCGAGGCCCACCTCGTAGTGGCCTGGCTCGGCGGTCTCGTCGGTGTGGGCGAAGTCGGCGGCGTAGACGGCGTCCTTGGTGTCGCTCGCCGGGGAGGAGGTGACCTCGCCCGCGTAGGGGAAGAACGGGATGTCGCCGCTGCCGCCCGCGCAGCCGGTGCCGGACATGTGGGTGAGGCTGAAGCCGCGGATACGGGTGGCGTCGTACTGGTAGCCGCCGGGGGCCGCGGTGCTGGTGGCGCTGGAGCGGGTGTTCTCCGGGCTCCAGGAGAGCATGCCGAAGGGCACGACGGCCCCGGGGAAGACGTTGCCGCCGTTCTTGGTGCCGATGAGCGGATCGACGTAGGCGGTCGGGTCCTTGACCAGTCGGGGCGGGGCGGCGGTCGCCGCCAGGGCGGGGGTGCCACCGCCGACCGCGAGCGCGGCGGCCAGCAGCAGGGACATGGGACGGAAACGCATGACGCGGCCCCTCCTTCGGACGGGTCGCGCACCACGGGTCGCACAAGCCGCTCGGACAGTAACGTGCGCCACCGGTACCACGGAAGAGCGCCTGCGCACGCGGGCCGCACGGGTCGCCCTGGCCGTCCGCCCGGACGGCGTAGGACCGGCCCCCGGTGGCGGGCGGCGGCGGACGGCACGACAACTGGCTTGACATCGTTGTCCGTTGACGCGGTAAAGTCATGCACATACCACTCGACAACGTTGTCGCACCGCGGTGTCACCCCAAGCCACGTATCACCCGGACAGGGCCCACACTCCCCCAAGCCTGTCCGGCTCGCGGATCCGGTGGGCCTCCCCCACCGGATCCGCCCGGAGTGACGGCCGGGCCCGGCCACGGCCGACCCGATCCGGCAGGACAGGGCAGGGCAGGGCAGGGCGAAGCAGGGCACGGCAAAGCAGGCAGGACCGTCGCGGTAGCGGTGCCGGCCCCGGTGAGGGCATGGGTGACGTGGACTCCGGGCGAGGCGTGGCGAGTTGGCCACTCCCGCCCACATTGTGGATCGTGACGTTCCGGTCGCTGGGTGATGGGTGGGGTGGGACACCCTTCGGCGGGTTCCGGACCGTCGGAAAGTGGGAGCGCTCCCACCCCACCTGTCCGTGAAGTTAGCGCGGACTGGGGTGGGTGTAAACGGCGGGCACCGGAAGGGACGTGGCGGGAGTCGGGCCCGGGACGCCGGTGTGGCGGTGGGCGCGGCCGGTCGGGGGGTGCGAGTGAGGCCGGGGTAGCGCTGGGCGCGGCCGGTCGGGGAGTGGGAGTCAGGCCGGAGCGGCGGTAGGCGCGCGGAAAGTGGCGGTCAGGCCCTGGCGGCGGCCCGGTGCTGTGTCGGGGTGCCCGGCGACGGCGCGGGTGGTGCGGGGACCGCGGGCGGCGCGGGTGGTGCGGGGACCGCGGGCGGCGTGGGTGGCAGGTGGAGGGTGAACTCCGTTCGGCCGGGGGCGCTTTCGACCTCGATGCGGCCGTCGTGGGCGCCGGTGATCGCCGCGGCGACGGCGAGGCCGAGGCCGGAGCCGCCAGGCTGGGCGCCGGTGCGGGCGCGTGAAGTGTCGGCCCGGGTGAACCGTTCGAAGACCGTGGGCAGCAGGGCCGGCGGGATGCCGGGACCGTCGTCGCGCACCCGGACGACTCGGCGGCCTGCCGTGGCTTCGACGGAGGCCACCACCGTGGTGCCCACAGGCGTGTGCGAACGGGCGTTGGCCAACAGGTTGGCCACCAGCTGACGCAGCCTGGCCTCGTCGCCGATGACCGACGCCGGGGCGTCGAGCGTCAGTTGGAGCTGCCAGTCGTGGCCGGTGGCGGCGGCGCGCGCGTCCCACACCGCCTCCGCGACCACCGCCGCGAGATCCACCTCGGCGGACGCCAACGGCCGCCCCTCATCGAGCCGGGCGAGCAGCAGCAGGTCCTCCACCAGCCCGGTCATCCGCGCCGACTCGGCGGTGACCCGGCGCCAGGCGAGGTCGGGTTCGATACGGCCGGCGCCGCGGTTCATCAGCTCCGCGTACCCGGCGATCGAGGCGAGCGGGGTGCGGAGTTCGTGGCTGGCGTCCGCGAGGAAGCGGCGCATGCGCTCCTCCGCGCGGTGGCGTTCGGCGAGCGAGGACTCGACGTGGTCGATCATCCGGTTGAGCGCCGCCCCGACCTGGCCGGTTTCGCTGCCGGGGCGGGTGTCCCGCTCCGGTACCCGGGTGAGCCCGGTGGGGCCGCCCTCGCCGAGCGGAGACCGCGAGACCTCGGCGGCGGTGGCGGCGACCCGTCCGAGCGGCCGCAGTTGCCGTCGTATGACGACCGCGCAGAGGCAGCCCGCCACGGTGAGTCCGACGGCCGCGACGGCGGCCTCGACCGCCACCAGGCCGTTGATCATGTGCTGTACGTCGTCCGTCGGCAGACCGGTGAGGAGCAGGGCCCCGTCCTCGTCGAGCGCGGCGAGCCGGTAGGTGCCGAGGCCGGGCACGGTGCGGGTGTGCAGCGCGCCGTCCGCCGTGATCCCCCCGAGGGCCGAGCGCTGGGCGGCGGTGAGGGCCCGGAGGGCGGCGTCCTGATCGACGACGGCCGCGGCGACGACGGTGCCCTGGGCGTCGGTCCGTGCGGCGAGCGTCCCGGCCGGTTGTCCGCTGCCGCCCGGCAGACCGCGGCCGACGCCTGGTCCGAGGCTCAACTCGGCGGCGGTGGAGCCGTGTTCGGCAAGGGCGGAGCCGTGTTGGGCGGCGGCGCGGACCCGGTCGTCGAAGTCACCGAACAGGTAGGCGCGCTGGACGAAGACGGTGGAGAGGGCCATCGCGGCGCACACGACGACGAGGGTGGCGCCGACCACGAGCAGCAGACGGGTGCGCAGCGAGCGTCCGCGCAGCCGGCCCAGGACGCCGGGACGGGGGCTCATCTGCCGTCCACCACGGGCCCGTTGGCGTATCTCGTCATCCGCACGGCGGGTGCTGTCGCCGTCCGGCCCCGGTCGGTGGGCGCGGGCTCGTCGTCCACGGTCGGTACGCGCGGCAGGCCGGTGCGGGACTCAGGATTGCCAGTCATGTACCGATCGTGTCCCGGCCCGCTGAGGGAATCCTGTGCACCGGATGTGCGCAGACGAGGAGTTCGAAGTTCGCGGACCCGGCGCAATGGCCATATCGCCCTCTCCACACGGGAATTGGCGTGCTTGGGGAGGGCGGGGAGGAGGCCGGGAGCCGAGGGCCCGGAGCGGCGGTGCGGCCGGGAACGCGGACGGCCGCCGCCCCGGGTGGGGGCGACGACCGCGGGCCCGGGCGGTCAGGCCCGGAGCGTGATCACTTGCGGATCAGGTTGCGGAGCACGTACTGCAGGATGCCGCCGTTGCGGTAGTAGTCCGCCTCGCCGGGGGTGTCGATGCGGACGACCGCGTCGAACTCCACGCCGGTGTCGGTGGTGACCTTGACCGTGCGCGGGGTGGTGCCGTCGTTCAGCTCGGTGAGGCCGGCGATGGAGAAGGTCTCCTCACCGGTCAGACCGAGGCTCTCGGCGGTCTGGTCCGCCGGGTACTGGAGCGGGACGACGCCCATGCCGATCAGGTTGGAGCGGTGGATGCGCTCGTAGGACTCGGCGATGACGGCCTTGACGCCGAGCAGCGCGGTGCCCTTGGCCGCCCAGTCGCGGGACGAGCCGGAGCCGTACTCCTTGCCCGCCAGGATGACCAGCGCGGTGCCCTGCTCGATGTAGTTGCGCGAGGCGTCGTAGATGAAGGCGACCGGGCCGCCGTCCTGGGTGAAGTCGCGGGTGAAGCCGCCCTCGGTGCCCGGCGCGATCTGGTTGCGCAGGCGGATGTTGGCGAAGGTGCCGCGGATCATGACCTCGTGGTTGCCGCGGCGCGAGCCGTAGGAGTTGAAGTCACGCCGCTCGATGCCGTGCTCGGTGAGGTACTTGCCCGCCGGGGTGTCGGCCTTGATGGCGCCGGCCGGGGAGATGTGGTCGGTGGTGACCGAGTCGCCCAGCTTGGCCAGGACACGCGCGCCGACGATGTCGGTGACCGGGGTGGTCTCCATCGTCATGCCCTCGAAGTACGGGGGCTTGCGCACGTAGGTGGACTGCGGGTCCCACTCGAAGGTGTTGCCGGTGGGGATCGGCAGCGCCTGCCACTGGGCGTCGCCCGCGAAGACGTCCTGGTAGGACTTGTTGAACATGTCCTCGCCGATGGCGTTCGCCACGACGTCGTTGACCTCGGCCTCGGAGGGCCAGATGTCCGCCAGGAAGACCGGCTTGCCGTCCTGGTCGGTGCCGAGGGCGTCCTTGGTGATGTCCACCCGCATGGAGCCCGCGAGGGCGTACGCGACGACCAGCGGCGGGGAGGCCAGGTAGTTCATCTTGACGTCGGGGTTGATCCGGCCTTCGAAGTTGCGGTTGCCGGAGAGCACCGAAGTGACGGCCAGGTCATGGTCGTTGACGGCCTTGGAGACCTCCTCCGGCAGCGGGCCGGAGTTGCCGATGCAGGTGGTGCAGCCGTAGCCGACGAGGTTGAAGCCGACCTTGTCGAGGTAGGGGGTGAGGCCCGCCTTGTCGAAGTAGTCGGTGACGACCTTGGAGCCGGGCGCGAGGGTGGTCTTGACCCACGGCTTGCGGGTCAGGCCCTTCTCCACGGCCTTCTTCGCGACGAGCGCGGCGGCGACCATGACGTACGGGTTCGAGGTGTTGGTGCAGGAGGTGATGGCCGCGACCGTCACCGCGCCGTGGTCGATCTCGTACGTCGAGCCGTCGGAGGCGGTCACCGTGACCGGGGTCGACGGGACCGCGGCACCGGTGCCTTCGGCGTGCTGCGGCGCGCCGGCACCGTTCTCCTGGCTGCCGTAGGCGGGGGCGTCGGAGGCCGGGAACGACTCGGCGCTCGCCTCGTCGACCGGGGAGGCGGCGGCGCCCGGCCCCTGCGCGCCGGGGGCGTCGACGTAGTTGAGGACGTCCTTGGCGAACTGCTCGGCGGCGTTCGCGAGGACGATGCGGTCCTGCGGGCGCTTCGGGCCGGCGATCGAGGGGACGACCGTGGCGAGGTCGAGCTCCAGCTTCTCGGAGAAGTCGGGCTCGGCGGCCGGGTCGAGCCAGAGGCCCTGCTCCTTGGCGTACGACTCGACGAGCGCGAGCTGCTGCTCGGTACGGCCGGTCAGCTTCAGGTACTTGATGGTCTCGGCGTCGATCGGGAAGATCGCGGCGGTGGAGCCGAACTCCGGCGACATGTTGCCGATGGTGGCGCGGTTGGCGAGGGAGGTGGCGCCGACGCCCTCGCCGTAGAACTCGACGAACTTGCCGACCACACCGTGCTTGCGGAGCATCTCGGTGATGGTGAGCACGAGGTCGGTGGCGGTGGTGCCGGCGGGCAGCTCGCCGGTGAGCTTGAAGCCGACGACGCGCGGGATGAGCATCGAGACCGGCTGGCCGAGCATGGCGGCCTCGGCCTCGATGCCGCCGACGCCCCAGCCCAGCACGCCGAGGCCGTTGACCATCGTGGTGTGCGAGTCGGTGCCGACCAGGGTGTCGGGGTACGCCTGGCCGCCGCGGACCATGACGGTGCGGGCCAGGTGCTCGATGTTGACCTGGTGGACGATGCCGGTGCCGGGCGGGACGACCTTGAACTCGTCGAACGCGGTCTGGCCCCAGCGCAGGAACTGGTAGCGCTCGCGGTTGCGGCCGTACTCCAACTCGACGTTCTGCGCGAAGGCCTCGTGCGTACCGAACTTGTCGGCGATGACGGAGTGGTCGATGACCAGCTCGGCGGGGGCGAGCGGGTTGATCTTCGCCGCGTCACCGCCCAGCTCCTTGACGGCCTCGCGCATGGTGGCGAGGTCCACGACACAGGGCACGCCGGTGAAGTCCTGCATGATCACGCGGGCCGGCGTGAACTGGATCTCCTGCGACGGCTGGGCCTGGGAGTCCCAGCCGCCGAGGGCGCGGATGTGGTCGGCGGTGATGTTCGCGCCGTCCTCGGTGCGGAGCAGATTCTCCAGCAGGATCTTCAGGCTGTAGGGGAGCCGGGCGGAGCCCTCCACCTTGTCCAGACGGAAGATCTCGTACGACTCGTCGCCCACCTGCAGCGTGCTGCGGGCGTCGAAGCTGTTCGCCGACACGACAGTCTCCTTCATTGATGTGCGCGTTCCCACCGCATCCTGCCGCCACGACGTCTTGGCCGGTCCGCTAAGGTAAGACTAAGTTAGGCAAGCCTTACTAGAGTGTCGGCTCGATGGCGGCTGCGGTGCGCCTCGGTAGATATCTCGATGTCGAGATAACTCTAGTACATGGGCGCGGAATGGTCATGCCCGGGCGGTCTCGCGTTGGGCTGCCATGTCCGCGCCACTTCGGGGTACCCGGTGCGGGACGACGAAAGGGGGGCGGAAATGCCGCTCACGTTCCGCAAGAGCTTCCGGATCCTGCCCGGAGTCCGCCTGAACATCAACAAGGGCTCCTGGTCGATCACGACCGGCGGCCGCCACGGCCCGCGGCACACGCACAGCAGCACCGGACGCAGCACCACCTCGATGGACCTGCCCGGACCGTTCGGCTGGCGGAAGACGCACTCCCGCAAGCACAGTTGAGAACAGCCGAGGCACGACTGACCGTCCATCACCCGAACGGACCCCCCAAGAGGCGCCATCTCATATCTGAGATAACCTCGGCCTCATGGCAGACGACTACCTCGTACGCATCGGCAAGCTCATCCGTGACGCCCGGCAGCACCGGGGCTGGACACAGACGCAACTTGCGGAGGCACTCGGCACCAGCCAGAGTGCCGTCAACCGCATCGAGCGCGGCAACCAGAACATCAGCCTTGAGATGATCGCCCGGATCGGTGAGGCGCTGGACAGCGAGATCGTCTCTCTGGGCTACGCCGGGCCGATGCATCTGCGGGTGGTCGGCGGTCGCCGGCTCTCGGGCGCGATCGACGTGAAGACGAGCAAGAACGCGTGCGTGGCGCTGCTGTGCGCCTCGCTCCTGAACAAGGGGCGCACAGTACTGCGCCGCGTCGCGCGCATCGAGGAGGTCTACCGCCTGCTGGAGGTGCTCGGCTCGATCGGCGTACGCACCCGCTGGATCAACGGCGGCATCGACCTGGAGATCGTGCCGCCTGCCGAGCTGGAGATGGCATCGATCGACGCGGACGCCGCCCGACGCACGCGCTCCATCATCATGTTCCTCGGCCCGCTCCTGCACCGCCTGGACGCCTTCACACTGCCCTACGCGGGCGGCTGCGACCTCGGCACCCGCACCATCGAGCCGCACATGATCGCCCTGCGCCGCTTCGGCCTCGACATCGCGGCGACCGAGGGCCTCTACCACGCGCAGGTCGACCGGTCCGTCGCCCCGGACCGGCCCATCGTGCTGACCGAGCGCGGCGACACGGTCACCGAGAACGCGCTGCTGGCCGCCGCCCGGCACGCCGGTGTCACGGTCATCCGCAACGCGTCCTCCAACTACATGGTCCAGGACCTCTGCTTCTTCCTGGAGGCGCTCGGCGTACGGGTCGAGGGCATCGGCACCACCACGCTCACCGTGCACGGCGTGCCGACCATCGACGTCGACGTCGACTACTCGCCCTCCGAGGACCCGGTCGAGGCGATGAGTCTGCTGGCCGCCGCCGTGGTCACCGAGTCGCAGCTGACGGTCCGCCGGGTGCCCATCGAGTTCCTGGAGATCGAGCTGGCGGTCCTGGAGGAGATGGGACTCGACCACGACCGCTCCCCCGAGTACGTCGCCGACAACGGCCGTACGCGACTGGTCGACCTCACCGTCCGGCCCTCCAAACTGGAGGCGCCGATCGACAAGATCCACCCGATGCCGTTCCCCGGTCTGAACATCGACAACGTCCCCTTCTTCGCGGCCATCGCGGCCGTCGCCCAGGGCCAGACGCTGATCCACGACTGGGTCTACGACAACCGCGCGATCTACCTGACCGACCTCAACCGCCTCGGCGGCCGGCTCCAACTCCTCGACCCGCACCGGGTGTTGGTCGACGGACCGACCCGCTGGCGAGCCGCCGAGATGATGTGCCCGCCCGCACTGCGCCCCGCGGTCGTCGTCCTCCTCGCGATGATGGCGGCAGAGGGAACGTCCGTCCTGCGCAACGTCTACGTCATCAACCGCGGCTACGAGGACCTGGCCGAACGCCTCAACTCGATCGGGGCGCAGATCGAGATCTTCCGGGACATCTGAGTCGATGGTGGCGCCGCACCCTGCCTGACCGCTGCGCGTGCGGGTCGGGGAAGGGTGCGGCGGCGCCTCCGGGACTTTTCCGGGACCTCCGGGACTTCCCCGGCACCTCCGGGACCTCCGGGACCTCTTCGGCGCCTCTGGGACTTCTCCCGGACTTCGGGTGCGGACCGGTCCCGCGTCGGCCGTCTGCCCGGTGAGGTCCGCGTCGACGGCGGGGCTGCCGCGCGCGCCCGCACGGGGCTCTCCGCGGCGAAACAGACGGCCGATCTTCGCGCGATCCCGCGCTCCAACTGCCGCACCTCCTCGACCTTCAGCGGTCGGGGCGTGTCCGCCTGCGGCCGGGTCGAACCCGCCTCCGCGTCTTTCGGCGTCACCTTGTTGCGTCCACCGAGGGACCTCCGCGTCGCGCACCCGGACGCGCAGCGTCCCGGGACCGATGTTCAGTTCGACGGCGACACCCCGCACGTCCGCCTGCCGCCCCGCCCGCCGACCGCCGCGACGCGATGGCGTCGGACCGCACTCCGGACCGCGCTTCGAGGGCCTCGCCACGGAGACCGCACACCTTCCTGAACCGTCGCTGTCCCTTCTGGGACAGTCGCTCGACGCGCCCGCGCCCGCTGTCGGGCCGTGGCGCACGCGGCCCGAGGCCGCCGGGGCTGAGCCTCTGGGACCGCCCCGCTGCGCGAAGACGGCGTCGGTGGCGGGGTCGTCGGCGGCGGCAGCGGTGGCACTCCGGCTTGGCGATTACGTCTGTCTTCGCCAACTCGGCCTACCGGAACCGTAGTTGCAGTAGTACCGGTTGATCGCCTTGCTCTCGTGCCCTGTCAGCAGAAGGGCGTACGGCGTCCGCCACCGCGCCGGTGCCCGGGCCTGTTCAGGCGGTCCGCAGCGTCGCCGCGGTCTTGTAGGTGCGCAGCACCGGTGCGGTCTCGATCCGCGCTATCGCGTCCAACGCCACCTTCCGGGTGAGGTAGTGGTGCAGTTCCTCGGCATCCCGGCACAGCGCGTGCGCGACCAGGTTCGTCGGACCGGTGGTCGCCGCGACCAACGCCAGTTCCTCGTGGCCGGCCAGCGCGCCGGCGACGTCGTCCAGGTGCACGGGCGCCACCTGCATCCACAGCAGCGCCGAGACGGTGACGCCCAGCAGCGCCGGGTCGATGTCCACGTCGAAGAACAGCGCGTTGCGCGCCCGGAGTTCGCCGAGCCTGCGGGCCGCCGTGGACGCCGTCGAGCCGGTCGCGGCGGCGAGGTCGGCGTAGCTGATGCGGGCGTCGTCGCGCAGCGCGTCCAGCAGCAGCCGGTCGGCGTCGGTCAGCAGGTACGCGGGCGCCCCCGGCGCCGGTTCCGGTCCGGGGTTCGCGCCGCTCTCGGCGCGCAGCCGGGCCTGCTGTGCGGCGTCGAGGGAGTCCACACGGCCGCGCCACGCGGTCGGCCCGCCGACGTAGGTGTGCAACAGGTAGTGCGCGGAGACCGCGGTGATCCCGGCGGTGCGCGGAATGTCGCGCAGCAGCAGCGCGTGGGCGTCCGGGCCCGCGGGCGTGGTGTGGATGATCGCCACGATCTCGGTGCCGCCGGAGGTCAGCCGTACCCACGAGGTGTCGGGGCGGCGCGCGAGCGCTACGGCGATGTCGTGGGCGGTGCGCGTCGCGGCGGTCAGCCGCACGAACCACTGGTGGGTGCCGGAGCTGCGCGGCGCGGGCAGCGTGACCACGCGCAGGCCGGCCTGCGCGTACAGGCGGCGGTAGCGGCGCACCACGGTCTGGGTGGAAATGCCGAGGACGTCGGCGACGAGCGTGAACGGCGCTCGCGCGTCCACCTGTAAGGCGTGGATCAGACCCCGGTCCAGATCATCCAGTACGAGCATATTCACCAAATTAGCCGACCCGGAAGGAAAGAAATATCGATCCTTCCTCCGTGAATGGAAGCCGCTGCGGGCGGGGTGCACGGTGGTCAACGGCCGCCTTACCGGGGCGGACCGCCGTCCCGTACACCGCAGGGGGAGAGAGCATGTCCCGCAGCACACCCGCCGACCCGACCCGCGATCCGGACCCCGACGTGAACTCGCGCCACGAACCAGCCTCTCCAGGGGTCCCGACCGCGCGCGAACCGGGACGCGAGCCGGAGCGCGGACCGGGGCGCGAGCCGGCGTGGGCCGTGCCCAGGCCCGTGCCTGGATCCGTGCCCGCGTCCACGGTGTCGGACCCCGCATCCGTGGTGTCGGAGCCCGCGTACCGGTGGCGGTGGCTCGCCCTGGGCGCGGTGCTGGTCGCCGAGGCCATGAACCTCCTCGACGCGACGATCGTCCAGGTCGCCGGTCCCGTCATCCACGCCGACCTCGGCGGCGTGGACGCCACCATCCCGTGGTTCAGCGCCTCCTACACCCTCGCGTTCGCGCTCGGGCTGCTGACCGGTGCCCGGCTGGGCGACATCGCCGGGCGCCGGCGCGTCTTCCGCATCGGCGTCGCCGCGTTCGCCGTCACCTCGCTGGCGTGCGCGCTCATCCCGTCCGCCGGGGCGCTGATCGGGTTGCGTGCGCTACAGGGCGCCGCCGCCGCGCTGATCATCCCGCAGACGTTCGGACTGATCCGGGCGATGTTCGACGGCGACGAACTGCCGAAGGCGCTCGGTACCATCGGCCCGGTCATGGGCCTGTCCGCGGTGCTTGGGCCGGTGCTCGGCGGAGTCCTGACGCACGCCGACGTCTTCGGGTCGTCGTGGCGCGCGGTCTTCCTCGTCAACCTCCCCCTCGCCGCCGCCGTACTGGCGATCGCGCCGCGCCTGCGCGAGGACCGCGCCCCGTCCCGCCCACACCTGGACCCGGTCGGGACCGTGCTGGCGATGACCGGCACCGCCCTGGTGGTGTGCCCGCTGGCCACCGGCGAACCGGGCCCGGTGGCGTGGGCGACCGCCGCGGGAGGCGCTGCCGTCCTCGCCCTGTTCGTCGCCCACCAGCGCCGTACCGCCCGCCTGGGCCGGGCCCCGTTGATCGAACCGGCGCTGTTGCGCGGCCGATCGTTCCCGGCGGCGCTGGCCACCTCGACGCTGTTCTTCGCCGTCATGAACGCCGTCATGATGACCGTGGTGCTGCACCTCGAACTGGGCCTCGGCCGCGGTCCGCTCACCGCGGGCCTGACGCTGCTGCCCTGGTCGACCGGACTCGCCGCGGGTTCATGGGCCGCGGGCGCCTACCTGGTCCCGCGCCACGGAACCCGCGTCATGCACGCCGGCACCGCCACCCTGGCCATCGGTCTGGCCGCGGCCGTCCTCGCCTACCGGGCAAGCGCCCCCGACGCGTACCCCGCGGCCCTGCCGTTCGCGCTCGCCGTCGCGGGCCTGGGCACCGGCCTGTTCACACCGCCGTTCTTCACCACCGCGCTGAGCGGCGTCGGCCCGCAGGAGACCGGCTCCGCCGCGGGGCTCCTCAACGCCGTCCAGCAACTCGGCGGCACGCTGGGCATCGCGGTCGCCGGCGGCATCTACCTCGCCCACGCGGACGCGCCGCGCACCGCCGCACAGACCGCGCTGGCCACCGCGGGGGCGATCCTGGCCGCGACCGCGGTCGCCGCCGCAGCGATGACCTCCCGTCGCACCACCATCCCGGCGGCCTCCGCACCGGCCGAGCCCGCGACACCGCCGACGCACACCTGACGGTTGCGAGACACGCGGCAAAGGGACAGAGAGACACTGCTTCTTCGCGGCCGTACGGGTCCGTTCGGGTCGTTCGGTCGCTTAGGTCCGTTCGGTCCGTTCGGTCCGTTCCGGCCGCCCGGGGAGTAGGGTGATTTCACCGAGGATATTTCGCGCACCGGCTTCCACGCCCGTGTCGTTTTCGGCGATCGAATACGCCGGGTCGGTTGTGGCCGGCCCGGGGCAGGGTCCGCGTCATGACCGCGACCATCTCTCCCTCGCCGACACGCGAAGCCGAAGAACGTTCCTCCGAGCCCCCTCTTGAGCCCTCTCTACGACTGGCGCTCGCACCCCCCGGTCCCGCGCCCGCTCTGCTGGACGGCGCATGGTGGCCCCGCTCACGTGATCTCGGTGCTGAACTCCCGTCTCTGACCGCCGCGTTGGACCCGTTGTGGGGCCGGATCACCCGGGTCACGGTGAATCCCACCCACTGGCCGGTCGTCCCGCGGAAGGTGGCCGTCGCCGGGCACGTGGTGAAGGTGGGCTGGTTCCTGGCCGAGCAGGATCCGCACGAACTGCTGCTGCTCTCCTACCATTCGGGCCGCTGGAATCTCCTGGTGGTCCCGCCGCGGACCGATCCCGCCTCGGCCGCGTGGATGATGGCTGCCGCGAGCGATCCGCGTGGCACGTCGACCGCGAGCCGGCTGATGGACGAGGCTGCGCGACTGCGGACGGGCTACGCGACGGACCGTGCCGTGGAAGCGGTCTGGGACTCCGAGGGAGGTCATGCGGGGCGCCGACCGGCCGCAGGGACACGGATTCCCGTCGTGACCGCCCTGTCCCCGCGTCGGCCGAAGGCGAGGTGAGCGTCATGGAGACGTTCGTGACCGTGGTCGTGATGGTGGCGATGATCGGCGTCGGGGTACTCCTGCTCCGCCTGCTCAACTCGCAGCACGGCGACCGTAAGTCCGCCTTCCACTACGGCCGCTCCGGGGTGCCTTCCCCGGGGCCGGCTGCGCGGGTTCAGCGAAAGACGCGTGGCCGGGCGAGGGCGAGCGGTGCCGGTGGTCGCCGCCGCCCGTCGTGACGGCGAGCGATCCGGGGCTCCGATCACCGCTCCAACTGCCCTATGCCTAGGGTGACATCAAGGCGTTTCCAATACTGCCGTCCGGGCCTCGGGCGGCACGTCTCCAGCACACGATGCCCCCGGGCGCGAACCTTCGTCCGGTCCCCCGCAGCATCCCCGACGACGTTTCGCCCCCCAGTCCGCCCAAGTCCGCGAACTCGGGCCGCCGGAACGGCCGTTCACCTACCACCTGGCACAGCCCCGCATCGGCGGACCGCCGAGAGAACCGGGC
Source organism: Streptomyces sp. NPDC005423 (assembly GCF_040606415.1). Lineage (NCBI taxonomy): Bacteria > Bacillati > Actinomycetota > Actinomycetes > Kitasatosporales > Streptomycetaceae > Streptomyces > Streptomyces sp. NPDC005423. Next base: position 14,756 of record NZ_JBEXET010000029.1, read on the forward strand.
CCCGGCCCTGCCAAGCGACATTCTCCGAGAGACATGGCGAACCGAGGAGCCATGGCCCTTCCCCGGCTGAACGTCCACCGACGCGACCACGACACCCGCGCCCTGATCATCCTCGCGGGCGAAATGGACGTGACCACCGCCCCGCTGCTCGGCCTCACGCTGGCCACCTGCGCGCGCGACGGCATCCGCACGGTCGACGTCGATGCCACGGCGCTCGCCTTCTGCGACGTCAGCGGCCTCAACGCCTTCCTCGCGGCATCCCGGCTCGCGACCGACGCCGGAACCACCCTCCGACTGCACCATCCGCCGCCGATCATGGCCCGCCTCATCGAGATCACCGGCTCCGGGTCTCTGCTCGACGAGCGGCACGCAGCTCGTCCGTCCTCTCCGCGGGTTCCCCTCGCCGTCGCCGCGGCCGTACGCGGTGACAGCCCCGCTCTCCCCTGAGCCGCCACGCAGAGGGGTACTCATCCTGACTCCCGCCCCCGCGGTTCGTCCGCTGCGGGAGTGTGGCGCCTCCCCCACGAACGGCCTCGCGTACGACACCGGCCACAACTGGCCGTCACCGTACGCGAGGTGGTGCGTCCCATGCGCCGCATCACGCGAACTGGGTCGTGTGAACTGAGTTACGCGCGCCGAATCGTGTGAACTGAGTTACGCGCGCTGGGCTACGTGAACTGGATTACGCGCGCTCAGCTGCGTGAACTGGGTTACGTGGGTGACGTGGGCCGGGCGGAGTCGTGCCCGGGCACCGCCGCGTCGGGAGTGCCGCCGGACGGGCGGAGGGTACGCAAGAGCCGTCGGGCCAGGCTTCCCAGGGACCGGTAGAACCGGTCGGGGAGGAACGCGGCGTCGGCCACGATCATCGCTCCGGAGAAGAGGGGCAGCCCCATCAGCACGGCGATGCCGCTGTGCATGCCGAGCAGCAGCACCAGGACCGGGTACTTGAGCCGGCTGAACAGGGCGAACGGGAAGGCGACTTGGACCAGTACGGTCAGGTAGCCGATGAGCGCGATCAGCAGCGGGTGGCTGTCTGCCAGCTGGGACAGGGCGGGCCACGGCCGGAACAGGTCGAGGTTCAGGACGTAGTGCAGGGCCGTTCCGTTGCCCCAGGTGCCGCCCTGCACCTTGTACAGGCCCGCGGATCCGTACAGGACGCAGAGCTGGCCGGCGATGACCAGCATGGCGCAGTTGTGCACGACCACCGTCACGGTCTCCCGGGCCGCCGCGAGCGGATGGCGCGGCCTGCCGGCCTCTGCGCCGCTCCAGCGGCGGATGCCCGTGCGGTGGGCCGGGCCGCCGCCTGCGGAACGGAGCCGGGCCCGGCGGGCGTCGAGCGACCAGCGTCGCCCGCAGGCCGTGAAGACGAGGTAGACGGAGATGAGCAGGATCAGGTTGTCCCCGCCGTCCGTCATGAGGATCGCCCTGGCGTGGAACGACGCCACCACGACCGCGAAGAGGACGGACACGGCCCTGGTCCGCCAACCGAGCACGTACAGGGCGGAGATGACGAGGGCGGACGTGTAGCAGAGCTCGAAGTACGCGTGACTGTCGGACAGGGTGAGGACGCTGGCCCAGCCCGTCTGACCGAACAGCTCCTTCGCCAGCTCCGGTGTCCATGGCGAGTCCGGGCCCCAGATCGTGTTCCGGTGAGGGAACTCGCGTACCAGGAAGGCGAAGTACAGAAGTCCGTATCCGATGCGCAGCGCCGACGCCGCGTACAGGGAGACGGGGCGTTCGGTGAGGAGGGCGCGGAGCGCTTCGGCTCGGCCGAGGAGCCGGGCCGGGACGGGGGTGTCCGCCGGCCGACGGGAGTGCTGGCGGGGTACGGACGCCGCCGCGGGGAGCTGCTCAGTTTCCACGGGGGGTCACCTTCCACCAGGGGAGCAGGCGGGTCTCCGTGGCCGGGAGCCCCGCCACGGCCACGGCCGGGCGCGGTCCGCCACCGGGGACGGGCGCGGGGACGGGGTGCGTACGCACCCGGATCTGGATGGATTCGAAGGCGCCGTGGCGGTGCTCGGCGACGCGGTCCACGGCGATGTTCCGCAGGTACTGCTGGAGCATGTAGGCACGATCCGAGTGGGCGCGGTCGTCGCCGCCGTGGGTGTCGACGTACGCGGTCCAGGCGCGGCGGAGCATGTTCTGTGCGGTGTGGCTGGGGAAGGGGTCGTGTTCGACGGCGGCGTCGTCCACGGCGGTCAGGTCGAACCAGGTGCTGACCGTCATGGTGCCGTCGGCATTCGTGTGCGCGGTTCGCGCGGAGAACTGCCGGTTGACCGAGTCGGGGTCCGGCGCGAACAGTTTCCAGTTCTGCTCGAACAGTGGGTACACCCAGGCGTCGATCTGCCGGCTGTACCGCTGGGAGATGGCGTTGGGCGGAGCCACGTGCAGGAAGACCATGAGCAGGTGGACGAGCGACGTCGCCAGGCACAGGGCCGCGACCGCTCGCACAACCCATCCCAACAGGCTTCGCTGAGCGCCGAGTTGGGGCTCTTCCCGTGGGGGTCTTCTGTCAGCGGCTCGCTCCCGGTCCGTCACTTCCGCTGTCTCGACACCGCCTGGCACAGGCCCACCAGCCTTCCCGATGTGATGGTGCACGATGAATGGGTGGAAAACCGGGCGGCGTACGCCGGGATCTGAAGTGACCCCGCACGCACGCCGCCCTGCTGCCGGGCCCCTTCGGCCCGCTTACCGTTCCGCGTCAGGCCCCGAGGGGAGCCGTACTCAGTCGGCGTGGACTTCGTGACCCTCGCGGTCCTCGTGGCCCGCCGGGTGTTCGCCCTGGTCGTGCTGGTCGTGCTGGTCGTGCTGGTCGTGCTGGTCGTGCTGGTCACGGCCGTGGTGGTCGGTGTCCTGACCGTGCTCACGGTTGTCCTGACCCTGGTGCTCGCCGGCGTGGCCGCTGTGGTCGCGGTCGTCGCCCGGCTTGCCGGGCTGGTCGCCGTAGCCCTGGTTCTCCTCGTAGCCGCCCTGGTTGCCGGGCTTGTCGCCGTAACCGGGCTTGCCGCCGTGGTCGTGGCCGTGGCCCTGCTCGGGCTTGCCGTGGTCGTGACCGTGCCCGGGCTTGCCGTGGTCGTGGTCGTGCCCGTGGTGGTGACCGTTGCCGTTTCCGCCGTTGCCACCGCCGATCGTGCCGCCACCGATCGTGGCGCCGCCGATGGTGGTACTGCCCGTGGTGCCTCCGACGACGCCGCCGTTGGTGCCGCCGGTGGTACCGCCCGTCACCACGCCGCCGAGGACCCCGCCCAGCACGCCGCCGAGGACGCCACCGGTGGTGGTGCCCGCGGTCGTTCCCGTGGTGGTGGTGCCGGTGGTGCCCGTGGTGGTGCCCGTCGTACCGCCGGTGGTGCCGCCCGTGACGACCCCGCCGAGGACGCCGCCCAGGACGCCGCCGGTGGTGCCCGCCGTGGTGCCGGTGGTGGTGCCCGCGGTCGTTCCCGTGGTGGTGGTGCCGGTCGTGCCGCCGGTCGTGTCCGCGGCGCACTGGGGACGGGTGATCGTGTTCGTGTCGAGCGTCACGGATCCGTTACGGGCCAGGGCCCTGCCGTTGATGGTCGCGCCCGTGTTGGCGCTGATCGACGTCAGCGCGAGGATGTTGCCCACGAAGGTGGTGTTGGTCCCGAGCGTGGCCGAACTGCCGATCTGCCAGAACACGTTGCACGGCGAGGCGCCGTTGGTCAGGAGGACCCGGCTGGCGGACGCGGTCGTCAGCGTCGATCCGATCTGGAAGACCCAGACCGCGCTGGGGTCACCAGCGGCGTCCAGGGTCAGCGTGCCGGTGAGGCCGATGGACGACGAGCCGTTGTACACGCCGGGGGCCAGGGTGAGTCCGCCGAGGTCCGGGGGGAGGCTGGCGTCGGGGGCCTGTCCGGCGGCGTTGTTGTAGGCCGTGGTGAGGTCCGACTGAGCCTGAAGCGCCACGGCGTCGGCGGAGTGGATGGCTCCGTTGACGAGGCCGGGCGGGAATCCGCTGATCGCCGTTCCCGGGCTGACTCCGAGATCACCGGTGACCGTCGTCGGCCCGGTGTTGGTGACCGACTGGCCCCCCAGGACGGCGAAGCTGCTCGCCGTGCCGAGCGGAACCGGGGTGGCGATGGCACTGGCCTGAGTCGAGGTCATTGCCACCATGCCCAACGCGAGCACGAGGGTGAGGGCCGAGCCGGCCCATGCCGACACCGAGCGCCGTAGGGGCATGACAAGGTTTTTGCGCGTCATAGGGACCCAATTCCTGTGAGGAGGCGGCAGTTCGGGGAAGGTCCAGAAAGACTCAGAGCCGCCTGCCCACACATTATGGGTGAGCGATCTTGGCATATTCGTGATCAGCTTTGAGGCATACAGGTGGTCTATTAAATTGGCTCTACACATAACCTCCATTTTCCTAATTATCTGATCTGCGGAATCCGAGAACCCCTGTGAACTGGGGACTCTCGGAGCGTTGGGGGCTGTCTCAGGCGACGCACGGTGCGACATCAGCGACCGTAAGCATTTCTCGTCGCGAGGCGTCACGAGTGGGAATTCGGCGGTGGCGACTTCCCCCGCCACCCGCTCCTCCACCCCGTTTCACGAAATGGACGACACGGCCCGCGTCCCGTTTTCTTCGCGCGCCCGAGGGCGGAATCGGGCCGGTGGTCTGCCGGAGGGCTAGCCGCGCGCGAGGGTCACCGCCTGCTGTTGGCGCGCATGGAAGTAGGGCAGCGGGAGTCCGCCCTGGGGGCGGAGTTCCAGCAGGGTCGCCTCCACGTCGGCCGGGCCCGCGGACAGGGTGCCGGGTGAGGTCTTGCCCGAGTTCTGCCAGCGGTGCTGGACGCCGTCGCAGACCGCGCGGGTGCCGCCGATGCTGTGGCGGACCAGCGCGGAACCCTGGGCCACGGCCGAGCTGACGAAGACCGGGCCGGTGGCGCCGGTACAGCGGTAGGTGCCGGAGAGGGTGACGGTGCCGTCCGTGGCGATCGTGCCGCTCGGGTCGACGGTCAGGGTCTCGGACGGGTCGGCGGCCGTGCCGGTGGCCGTGGCGAGGAGGAGGAGCGCGGCGCCGGCCGCTGCGGCGAGGGCGGGACGGACGGACATGGGAAGCCTCCTGATGGTGGGGCCCCCACTGGTACCGGTCGCGCGGAACCAGGGTCGTGATCGTCACCCCTACGGTGGCGAGTCACGCGTGGACCAGCCTGCGATCCCGACCGCGCGGGCCCTCGCGGACGCGGCGTGCACCCGACCGTCGTGGAGCCATCCGTGTGCCGACCGTCACGGCCCCTTCCCCGTACCGGTCGTCGCGGCTCCGTCCGGGTGTTGTCCGCTTGTTGTCACGCTTCTCGGCCTGCCGTTCCGATGAGTTCGCGAGGGGAGGATGCTCTACTCGTACGGACGGTCCAGCCGGACGGTCCCGCCTAGATGGAGGTGCGCCATGTGTGCCCACCAATCCTCGTGCCCCGCCGCCGACAACAGCTCGCGGCATGTCGTCTCCGCCCACCCCGAGCAGGGCTGGACCCTGCTGTGTGACGGCGTCATCGTCTTCGACGACACGGGTGCCCTGCTGCCCGACGGCCGTGTCGTCGCCCCGGGCCGGGTCGGCAACGGCCAACTCGCCTTCGCGGGCTGACAGTTCGTTCCCCGCTAGGACAGCACCGCGAACCCGTCGAGCTCCACCATCGCCTTCTCGTCCCACAGGCGTACGACCCCGACGACCGCCATCGCCGGATAGTCACGGCCCGCCGACTCCCGCCAGATCGCGCCCAGTCGGGCGGCGTGGTGGCGATAGGCGGCGACGTCCGTGGCGTAGACGGTGACCCGGGCGAGGTCGGCCGGGGTGCCGCCCGCCGCGCGCAGCGCCGTCAGCAGGTTGGTGAGCGCCCGCTCGAACTGCTCGGGCAGACTGTCGCCGACCACCTCGCCGTGCGCGTCCAGCGCGGTCTGGCCGGCCAGGAAGACCACCCGGGACCCGGTGGCGACGACCGCGTGCGAGAAGCCGGCGGGCGGGGAGAGGGCGGGCGGATTGACCCGCTCCGCGCTCACCGGTCGAACTCCTTGTACAACTCCTTGGCGATGATGCCCCGTTGGACCTCCGTCGCGCCCTCGTAGATCCGTGGGGCGCGCACCTCGCGGTAGAGGTGTTCGAGGAGGTGGCCCCTCGACAGGGCGCGGGCGCCGTGCAGTTGGACCGCCGTGTCGACGACGTACTGCGCGGTCTCGGTGGCCAGCAGCTTCGCCATCGCCGCCCGTTTCGGGACGTCCGGGGCGCCCTCGTCGTACGCCGTCGCCGCCGCCAGGACCGCCAGCCGGGCCGTGTCCGTGCGCAGCGCCATCTCCGCGACCTGGTGGGCCACGGTCTGGAGGTCCCGCAACTTGCCGCCGAACGCGTCCCGTTGGGAGGTGTGCGCGAGGGTGGCGTCCAGGGCGGCCCGGGCCATGCCGACGGCGAACGCCCCCACGCTGGGCCGGAACAGGTTGAGTGTCTCCATCGCCACCCGGAAGCCCCGGTCGACCCCGCCGAGTACGTCGTCCACGGTCACCGGCACGCCGTCGAAGTCGAGGGTGCCGATGGGGTGCGGCGAGAGCATGTCGAGCGCGGCGCCGGTGAGGCCCGGCCGGTCGGCCGGGACGAGGAAGGCGGTCACACCGCGCGCGCCCGCGCCGGGCGTGGTCCGTGCGAAGACGGTGCAGAAGTCGGCCTCGGGAGCGTTGGAGATCCAGCACTTCTCGCCGGTGAGCCGCCAGCGCGAAGTGCCGTCGGGGTCCGCGCGCAGGGAGAGTGCCGCCGCGTCCGAGCCCGCCCCCGGCTCGGTCAGCGCGAAAGCGGCCACCGCCGTCCCGTCGGTCACCCCGGGCAGCCAGCGGGCGCGCTGGGCCGGGGTGCCGTGGGCATGGACGGGGTGGGCGCCGAGTCCCTGGAGGGCGAGGGCTGTCTCGGCCTCCGTACAGGCGTAGGCGAGGGACTCGCGCAGCAGGCAGAGGTCGAGCGCGCCGGAGTCGAACAGGCGCTTCAGCAGGCCGAGTTGACCGAGTTCGGCGAGGAGGTCGCGGTTGACGCGGCCCGGCTCGCCCTGCTCGGCGAGGGGGCGCAGCCGCTCGGCCGCCAGGGTGCGCAGCTCCGCGCACCACGCGGTCTGTGCCGGTTCGAGCGAGAATGCGGGCATCGCCGGTCCCCTCTTCGGTGGCTCCCCAGGTGCCGTGCCGTTCCCTGTCCGGTCTCCGCGAAGATATCGCGTAGCGTTGACTGTCGTCACCAACACGATACGCTCCAGGGGCGAGCCCACCACCACGAGGGGGCGAACCGCCATGAACGTCTCGGCCCACGTCGACACCTTCGCGCGCGACCACCTCCCGCCCCCGGAGCAGTGGCCGGCCCTCCCCCGCGACCTGCCGGAGCTGCGCTACCCCGGGCGCCTGAACTGCGCCGCCGCCCTCCTGGACCACCACGACCCCGGGCGCCCGGTCTTCCACACCCCCACCGGCGCCACCTGGAGCTACGGCGACCTGCGCACCCGGGTCGACCGGCTCGCCCATCTCCTCACCGGTGACCTGGGCGTCGTCCCCGGCAACCGGGTCCTGTTGCGCGGCCTCAACACACCCTGGCTCGCCGCCTGTTGGCTCGCCGTGCTGAAGGCGGGCGCGATCGCCGTCACCGTACTCGCCCAGCAGCGCCCGCACGAACTGCGCACGATGTGCGAGATCGCCCGGGTGCGGCACGCCCTCTGCGACAGCCGCGCCCTCGACGACCTCGTCAAGGCGGAGATCCCCGGCCTGCGGATCACGGCGTACGGCGGCGACGCCCCCGACGACCTGCTGAACCGGCCGGCGCCCGGCACTCCGTTCACCGCCGTGGACACCGCGTCCGACGACATCGCGCTGATCGCCTTCACCTCGGGCACGACCGGCCGGCCGAAAGGCTGTATGCACTTCCACCGGGACGTGCTGGCGATCGCCGACACCTTCTCCCGGCAGGTGCTGCGGCCCCGCGCCGACGATGTCTTCGCGGGCAGCCCTCCGCTCGGTTTCACCTTCGGACTCGGCGGTCTGGTGGTCTTCCCGATGCGGGCCGGCGCCAGTGCCCTGCTCCTCGAACAGGCCGGTCCCAGGCTGCTGTTGCCGGCCGTCGCGCGGCACCGGGTGTCGGTGCTGTTCACCGCCCCGACCGCGTACCGCGCGATGCTCGGGGAGCCGGCCGCGCACGACCTCTCGTCCCTGCGGCGCTGTGTCTCCGCCGGGGAGAACCTGCCGGCCGCCACCTGGCGGGCCTGGTACGAGCGGACCGGACTGCGGATCATCAACGGCATCGGTGCCACCGAGCTGCTGCACATCTTCATCTCGGCGGCCGACGACCGCATCAGGCCCGGCACCACCGGGCTGCCGGTACCGGGCTGGCAGGCCCGCACGGTGGACGGCGACGGCCGGCCCGTCCCGGACGGCGAACCAGGGCTGCTCGCCGTGCGCGGCCCCGTCGGCTGCCGGTACCTCGCCGACCCCCGGCAGCGCGACTACGTGCGCGACGGCTGGAACATCACCGGGGACACCTATGTCCGCGAGAGCGACGGCTACTTCCGCTATGTCGCCCGCGCCGACGACATGATCATCTCGGCCGGGTACAACATCGCGGGCCCGGAGGTGGAGGACGCGCTGCTGCGCCACCCCGACGTCGTGGAGGCCGCGGTCGTCGGACGGCCCGACGCGGCCCGCGGACAGGTGGTGGTGGCCTACGCCGTACTGCGGGAGGGCGCGCGCCGGGACGCCGAGGCCCTGCGCGGCTTCCTCACCTCCGAGCTGGCGCCGTACAAGTGCCCGCGCGAGATCGTGTTCCTCGCCGCCCTGCCCCGCACCGCGACCGGCAAGCTTCAGCGGTTCCGGTTGCGCACAGATGGTGACCAGCAATGATGCCGACGACCTAAGATGATCAACGTGTCCGACCAGCATGCTCCACGGTCTCTGATCGTCACGCTCTACGGCGCGTACGGCCGCTTCCTGCCCGGCCCGGTTCCGGTCGCGGAACTGATCCGGCTCCTGGCCGCCGCGGGCGTCGACGCACCCTCCGTGCGTTCGTCGGTGTCCCGGCTCAAACGGCGCGGGCTGCTCGTCCCGGCCCGTACGGCACAGGGCGCGGCGGGGTACGAACTGTCCCCCGAAGCGCGCCAGTTGATGGACGACGGCGACCGGCGTATCTACGCGACCGCTCCCGCGCGCGACGCGGGCTGGGTGCTCGCCGTCTTCTCGGTGCCGGAGTCGGAGCGGCAGAAGCGGCACCTCCTGCGCTCCCGGCTGGCCCGCCTCGGCTTCGGCACCGCCGCCCCCGGCGTGTGGATCGCCCCCGCGCGCCTCTACGAGGAGACCCGGCACACGCTGCGTCGGCTGCGGCTCGACCCCTACGTCGACTTCTTCCGGGGCGAACACCTCGGCTACGCGCCGACCGTCGAGTCCGTCGCCCGCTGGTGGGACCTGGCCGCGATCGCCAAGGAGCACGAGGCGTTCCTCGACCGTCACGCGCGCGTCCTCCGCGCGTGGCAGCGGCGGGCCGACACCCCGCCCGAGGAGGCGTACCGCGACTACCTCCTCGCCCTGGACTCCTGGCGCCACCTCCCCTACGTCGACCCCGGGCTGCCCGCGAGCCTGCTCCCCCGGGACTGGCCCGGCGTGCGCTCGGCCGAGGTGTTCCGGGGGCTGCACGAGCGGCTGCGGGACGCGGGGGCGGTCTTCGCGGGCGGCTGACGGGTCGCTCCGCCCCGGCATCACTCCGCGATGACGTAGCCCGTGGGGTCGCGCGCGTACGCCTGCGTGCCGGTGCTCCCGCGTGCCGGTACGCCCGTGTGCCCGTGTGTCCTCAAGTGCCCAGCGTGAGGCGGGGCTTGGGGGCGTCCGTGCGGCCGGTGCGCGGGGGCCGGTTGCCCGCCCGGTAGGGCGCGGGCCAGCCGATGCCGGGGCCGTCGTAGCCCTGTTCGGCGGCGGCGTGCAGGGTCCAGTTCGGGTCGTAGAGGTGGGGGCGGCCCAGCGCGCAGAGGTCGGCGCGGCCGGCCAGGATGAGGGAGTTGACGTCGTCCCAGGAGGAGATCGCGCCGACCGCGATGACGGGGGTGCCGGTCTCGTGCCGGATGCGGTCGGCGAAGGGCGTCTGGTACGACCGTCCGTACTCGGGCTGTTCCTCGGCCACCACCTGTCCGGTCGAGACGTCGATGGCGTCGGCGCCGTGCGCGGCGAAGGCACGGGCGATCTCGACGGCCTCCTCGGCCGTGGTGCCGCCCTCGGCCCAGTCGGTGGCGGAGATCCGCACGGTCATCGGGCGCTCCTCCGGCCACGCCGCTCGTACGGCGTCGAAGACCTCCAGCGGGAAGCGGAGCCGTCCGGCGAGGCTGCCGCCGTAGGCGTCGGTGCGGGTGTTGGTCAGCGGGGAGAGGAAGCCGGAGAGCAAGTAGCCGTGCGCGCAGTGGAGTTCGAGGAGGTCGAAGCCGGCCCGGGCGGCCCGCCAGGTGGCGGCGGCGAACTGTTCGCGGATGTCGGTGAGTTGGGCGCGGCACAGCTCGCGCGGGACCCGGCTGCCGGGCTTGTAGGGGATCGGGGAGGCGGCCACCAGCGGCCAGTTGCCGTCCTCCAGGGGTTCGTCCATGCCCTCCCACATGCGCTTGGTGGAGCCCTTGCGTCCGGCGTGGCCGAGCTGGACGCCGAGCGCGGTGCCGGGCGCCTCGCGGTGCACGAACTCGGCGATCCGCTTCCAGGAGTCGGCCTGGCGGCCTGTGTAGAGGCCGGCGCAGCCCGGGGTGATGCGGCCCTCGGCGCTGACGCAGACCATCTCGGTCATGACCAGTCCGGCGCCGCCGAGCGCGCGGGCGCCCAGGTGGACGAGGTGGAAGTCGCCGGGGACGCCCTCGGCGCAGGAGTACATGTCCATCGGGGAGACGACGACCCGGTTGCGCAGGGTCAGGCCGCGCAACCGGAACGGTGTGAACATCGGCGGGGTGCCGGGCGGGCAGCCGAACTCCCGCTCCACGGCCTCGGTGAAGTGGGCGTCGCGCAGTCGCAGGTTGTCGTGGGTGACGCGGCGGCTGCGGGTGAGCAGGCTGAAGGCGAACTGGCGCGGCGGCCGGTCGAGATGGGCGGCGAGCTCCTCGAACCACTCCAGGCTGGCGCGGGCCGCGCGCTGGGTGGAGGCGACGACGGGACGCCGTTCGGCCTCGTACGCGGTGAGGGCTTCCGCCACATCCTCGTGCTCCCGCAGACAGGCGGCCAGCGCGAGCGCGTCCTCGACGGCGAGCTTGGTGCCGGAGCCGATGGAGAAGTGGGCGGTGTGGGCCGCGTCGCCGAGGAGGACCACATTGCCGTACGACCAGCGGTCGTTGACGACCGTGCGGAAGGTGCTCCACTGGGAGTTGTCCGACCGCAGGGGGCGTCCGCCGAGCGGGTCCGCGAAGAGTTCGGCGCAGCGTTCGACGGACTGCCGTACGTCGGGTTCGCCGAAGCCGGCGGCCCGCCAGACCTCCTCGCGCATCTCGACGATCACCGTGGAGGCGTCAACGGCGTAGGGGTAGGCGTGGAGTTGGGCCACGCCGTGTCCGGTCTCGGCGATCTCGAAGCGGAAGGCGTCGAGGGCGAAGTCGGCGGCGAGCCAGATGTAGCGGCAGCGGTGACTGGTCGACCGCGGCCGGAACACGTGCGCGTAGGCCTCACGGGTGGTGCTGTGCACACCGTCGGCGGCGACGACGAGGTCGTGGGTCTCGGCGAGCCAGGCGGGGTACGGGGCCTCGGTGCGGAAGCGGAGTTCCACGCCGAGCGCGCGGCAGCGGTCGTGCAGGACCGACAGGAGGCGCTTCCTGCCGAGGGCCGCGAATCCGTGGCCGCCGGAGGTGTGCCGGACGCCCCGGTGGACGATGTCGATGTCGTCCCAGCGCACGAACTCGGCCCGCAGCGACCGGTACACGGCCGGGTCGGCGTGCTCGATGCCGCCGAGTGTCTCGTCGGAGAGGACGACTCCGAAGCCGAAGGTGTCGTCGGGGGCGTTGCGTTCCCAGACGGTGACCTCGCGGGCCGGATCGAGGCGTTTGAGCAGGGCGGCGGCGTAGAGGCCGCCGGGGCCGCCGCCGATGACCGCCACCCGGAGGGGGCGGCCGGTCCTCCCGGCCGGCCGCGGGTTCGTCGTGGCCGGTCGCGCCGTCTCCCCCGCCGACGGGGCCGGCACGGTCACCGCCCCCGCCATTTCGGCGGGCGTCTCTGCGTGAACGCCGCGTGGAACTCGGCGTAGTCCTCGCCGTTCATCAGCAGGGCCTGGGTCGCCGCGTCCAGTTCCACCGCTGCCGACAGGGGCATGTCCAGTTCGGCCGTGAGGAGGGCTTTGGTCTGGGCGTACGCCAGGGCTGGCCCGCCGGCCAGCCGGCGGGCCAGCGTGCGGGCCGCCTCGTCGGCGCGGCCCTCCTCCGTCAACTCGCTGATGAGGCCGATGCGTTGGGCCTCGGAGGCGTGGACCGGGTCGCCGAGCATCAGGAGGCGGGTGGCGTGTCCCAGGCCGACGACGCGGGGCAGCAGGTAGGCGGCGCCCATGTCGCCGCCGGAGAGGCCGACGCGGGTGAAGAGGAAGGCGAAACGGGCGGTGGGGTCGGCGACCCGGAAGTCCGCGGCCAGCGCGAGCACCGCGCCCGCGCCCGCCGCGATGCCGTGCACCGCGGCGATCACCGGGAACGGACACTCCCGTACGGCCCGGACGACCTGCCCGGTCATCCGGTTGAAGTCCAGCAGCTGGGCGGTGTCCAGGGCGAGGGTGGCGCCGATGATCTCGTCGACGTCGCCGCCGGAGCAGAAGCCGCGGCCCTCGCCGGCCAGCACCAGGGCCCGTACGGACTTCTCGCGGGACAGCTCGGCGAGCAGGTCGCGCAGGTCGGCGTAGGCGCCGAAGGTGAGCGCGTTGAGTTTCTCGGGGCGGGCGAGGGTGACGGTGGCGACCCCGTCGGCGGTCTCGACGCGCAGGTGCCGCCAGCGGGCGGTGGAAGCGGCGGAGCCGGTGAAGGGACTCATGACGTGCGGCCTCCTCGGGCGGGTGGCGCGGGCCCTGCCTCGTCGGACAGCTCCACCCTCGAAGTTATCACCGGTATATGACTGTCGTCATGAGTGCGCGATAGGCGGGTCACGAATATGGCCGGTCCCGGTCGCCCGCGTCACGAGTCGTCCATGGCGCGGTAACAACAGGAGCACCTACGGGAGGGAAGGCGTCGGCGTGGGTAGACCGCCCGGTACCGGGCCGAAGGTCCCGTACAGCGCCCGTCGAGCGCTCCTGCCGGGACGCGCCGTACCATTCGTGAAGTTGAAAGCAGGACAGCCTGCTCCATGAACGGACCCGCCTTGCAAGATCGCCCCTCCGCCTCCGCCTCCTGGCGTATCGCGCTGCCGCACACCGCCGCGGCCGTACCCGTGGCCCGCGCGCTGGTCCGGACCGCCCTCTCCGACCTGGAACACACGGCCGACAGCGACACCGCCGAACTGCTCACGGCGGAACTGGTCGCCAACGCGGTGGAGCACACCTCCGGCGACATCCCGATAGAGCTGGTGGTGGAGGTGCGGCCGACCGGCTGCCAGGTCGAGGTGCACGACCCGGACCCCGAGCCGCCGGACAGCCTGACCAAGCCGCCCGCGGAGGAGCCGGACCCCTGGCAGGAGCACGGGCGCGGACTGCTGCTGATCCGCGCCCTCAGTTCGTCGTGCGGTCACCGCCCCACCGAGTCGGGCAAGGCGGTCTGGTTCCGGCTGCCCGTCGTACCGGCGCGGTGGCGTCCGGCGTGACGGCGGCCCGCGCGGACGCGGGCCGGGTCAGGCGAGGGTGGCGACGAGGAGCGCCTTGATGGTGTGCAGCCGGTTCTCGGCCTCGTCGAAGACGACCGAGTGGGCCGACTCGAAGACCTCGTCGGTGACCTCCAGGGAGTCGAGTCCGTGGGTGTCGTGTATCTCGCGGCCGACCTTGGTGCCGAGGTCGTGGAAGGCGGGCAGGCAGTGCAGGAACCGGACGTCCGGGTTGCCGGTGGCGCGCAGCACGTCCATGGTCACGGCGTACGGCGCGAGGGCCGTGATCCGCTCGGCCCAGACCTCCTTCGGCTCGCCCATGGAGACCCAGACGTCGGTGGCGACGAAGTCGGCGCCCGCCACGCCCTCGGTGAGCTCCTCGGTGAGGGTGATCCGGGCGCCGCTCTTCCCGGCGAGCGCGCGGGCCCGGTCGACGATCTCCGCGGCGGGCCAGTAGCTCTTCGGCGCGACGATCCGTACGTCCATGCCGAGCAGGGCGCCGGTGACCAGGTAGGAGTTGCCCATGTTGAAGCGGGCGTCGCCGAGGTAGGCGAAGGCGATCTCGTGGAGCGGCTTGGCGCTGTGCTCGGTCATGGTGAGCACGTCGGCCAGCATCTGGGTGGGGTGCCAGTCGTCGGTGAGACCGTTGTAGACGGGCACCCCCGCGTACGCCGCCAGTTCCTCCACGTCGGTCTGGCTGTCGCCCCGGTACTCGATGGCGTCGAACATCCGGCCCAGCACCCGCGCGGTGTCCTTCACGGACTCCTTGTGCCCGATCTGTGAGCCCGACGGGTCCAGGTACGTCGTCGAGGCGCCCTGGTCGGCGGCGGCGACCTCGAACGCGCAACGGGTGCGCGTCGAGGTCTTCTCGAAGATCAGCGCGATGTTACGGCCGCTCAGGTGCCGCGTCTCGGTCCCGGCCCTCTTGGCCGCCTTCAGCTCGGCGGCCAGCTCGATCAGACCGCGGAACTCCTCCTCGGTGAAGTCCAGCTCCTTGAGGAAGTGGCGGCCGGCGAGGGCGGTCGGGACTGTCGCCATGGGGGCGCTCCAGGGATACGGGTACGGGCACAGGTACGGGAACGCCTGGAATTCTATACGACGCCCGGCATGTCTATGCGAACACCCGTTCCGGCCGTGCGGTCATACGGCATCCCGTTCCACCGGGCAGCTCATGCAGCGCGGGCCGCCCCTGCCCCGGCCCAGTTCGCTGCCCGGGATCTCGATCACCTCGATGCCCTGCTTGCGCAGGTGGGTGTTGGTGGTGGCGTTGCGCTCGTAGGCGACGACGACGCCCGGCTCGACGGCGAGCACGTTGCAGCCGTCGTCCCACTGCTCGCGCTCGGCCGCGTGCACGTCCTGGGTGGCGGTCAGGACCCGGATCTCACCCAGTCCGAGGGCGGCAGCGATCGCGCGGTGCATGTGCTCCGGCGGATGGTCGGTGACTTTCAACTCCCTCTCGCCGACGCCCGGTTCGATGGTGTACGAGCGGAGCATGCCGAGCCCCGCGTACTGGGTGAAGGTGTCGCCGTCGACCATCGTCATCACGGTATCCAGGTGCATGAAGGCGCGCCGCTTGGGCATGTCGAGGGCCACGATGGTGCGTGCGGAGCCGGCCGCGAAGAGCTTGTGGGCGAGCATCTCGACGGCCTGGGGCGTGGTGCGCTCGCTCATCCCGATCAGGACGGCGCCGCCGCCGATCACCAGGACGTCGCCGCCCTCGATGGTGGACGGATAGTCGGCCTGCCCCTCCGACCAGACGTGGAACCGCTCGTCGCGGAAGAGGGGGTGGTGGCGGTAGATCGCCTCGAAGTGCACGGTCTCGCGCTGCCGGGCGGGCCAGCGCATCGCGTTGACGGAGACGCCGTCGTAGATCCAGGCGGAGGTGTCGCGGGTGAAGAGGTGGTTGGGGAGGGGGGCGAGGAGGAAGTCGTCGAGTTCCATGACGTGGAAGCGGACGGAGGTCGGCTCGGGGTGGGCCGCCAGGAACTCCCGCTTGGTCATGCCGCCCACGAGCGCTTCGGCCAGTTCGGCCGAGGGCAGGGTCTCGAAGGCCGCCCTGAGGTGGTCGGCGGCGAGGGGGCCGTACTCCTTCTCCTCGAAGACCCGGTCCAGTACGAGCGAGCGGGCCGCCCCGAGTTCCAGGGTCTCGGCGAGCAGGTCACCGAAGAGGTGGACGGCGACACCCCGGTCGCGCAGCACGTCCGCGAAGCCGTCGTGCTCGGCGCGCGCCCGGCGCACCCACAGCAGGTCGTCGAAGAGGAGGGCGTCCTTGTTGCTGGGGGTGAGCCTTTTGAGCTCTAGATCCGGCCGGTGCAGGATGACGCGGCGCAGCCGCCCGGCTTCGGAGTCGACTTGGAATCCCATGGCTCCATCCTGACCACCGAGGGGCGCGTTCACCCGCCTCTCGACCGTTTCTGCCCGCTCTTGCTCCCTTTCCACTCGCCCCGCTTCCCCGTGCCCGGTTTTCGTCCTCTTGACGACAAGCGGGGAGCGCGTTTATCGTCTCCATGACGAGAACCGGTGAAGGGAACAGTGGGAATCCGATGGCCGACATCACCCGGCGCCTGGGCTGGCGCCACCTGCGGGGCGCCCCGACGGCGCACATCCGGCACCACCGCGCGGGCGAACTGGCGCACGACGGCACCGGACTCAGCTTCTGGTTCCGGGCGCTGACCGCCACACTCTCCGAAGTACCGGTCGACGACCGGGAGTTGGCCATGACCTTCCACGCCCGTACGTCCGACTTCCAGGACGTGTCGGTGCAGGCCACCGTCACCTACCGGATCAACGACCCGGCGGTCGCGGCGGCCCGGCTCGACTTCTCCGTCGACCCCGACACCGGCGCCTGGCGGGGCACCCCGCTCGAACAACTCGGCACCCTGCTGACGGAGACCGCCCAGCAGCACGCGCTGGCCGTCCTCGCCCGCACGCCGCTGGCGGCCGCCCTCGTCGACGGCGTGACAGCCGTACGGGAGCGGATCGCCGCGGGACTCGCGGCCGAACCGCGGCTGCCGGCCACCGGCATCGAGGTGGTCGCGGTACGGGTGATGGCGGTGCGGCCCGAGCCCGAGGTGGAGCGGGCGCTGCGCACCCCGGCCCGCGAGCAGATCCAGCAGGAGGCGGACCGGGCGACCTACGAACGCCGGGCCGTCGCCGTACAGCGGGAACGGACGATCGCCGAGAACGAACTCGACAGCCAGATCGAACTCGCCCGCCGTGAAGAGCAGTTGGTCGACCAGCGCGGCATCAACACCCGGCGCGAGGCCGAGGAGCACGCGGCGGCGGACGCGGTCCGCGCGGAGGCGGAGGCGACCCGGTCCGTACGGCTCGCCCGCGCCGAGGCCGAAGGCGCCCGCGAGGTGGGCGAGGCGCGGGCCCAGGCACAGGCGGCCTGGCTGCGGGTGCACGCCGAGGTGGACGTGGCCACCCTGCGCGCGCTCACCGCGACACGGCTCGCGGAGAACCTGCCGCGGATCGACAGCCTCACCGTGTCGCCGGACGTGCTGACCGGGCTGCTCGCCAAGCTCGGCGGCGGGGAGACCGGAGCCGACGCGTGAGTCTCGCCCCACGGGTCGTCATCGTCCACCGCACCACGGAGTACGAGGAGTTGGTGGCCCGGCACGGTACGCACGGGCAGGCCGCCTTCTTCCTCGGCTCGCGCGGCCGGGACATCGAGGAGGTCGCCGAACGGCACCGGCGCACCCGGCAGGCACTGGCCGAGGTCTCCGCTGCGGTACCGCTGACCTGGCGGCAGGCACGGGTGGAGCGGGCCGACCTGGACCGGTTCCTGTTCGCGCCGGAGGACGTGGTGGCCGTCGTGGGCCAGGACGGGCTCGTCGCCAACGTCGCCAAGTACCTCGCCGGACAGCCCGTGTTGGGGTTCGACACCGACCCCGGGCGCAATCCCGGAGTCCTGGTACGGCACCGCCCGGGCGCGGCGCCGGCGCTGTTTCCCTCGGTGCACGCGCGGAACACCGGCGCGGACGAGCTGACCATGGTCGAGGCGGTCGCCGACGACACCCAGCGGCTCGTCGCGCTCAACGAGATCTACCTGGGAGCCGTCGGACATCAGACGGCCAGATACCGCCTGGGCCTGGAGGGCGACGGGGGTGTCGTCGAGGCCCAGGCATCCTCCGGGGTGCTGGTGGGAACCGGCACCGGAGCCACCGGATGGCTCCGGTCGGTGTGGCAGGAACGCGGCAGCGCGCTGCGCCTGCCACACCCCTCGGAGGAACGTCTGCTCTGGTTCGTGCGCGAGGCCTGGCCGTCGCCTGCCACCGGCACGTCACTGGTCGGCGGCGAGCTGGCCGGTCCCGCCGGACTCCGGCTCACCGTCGAGTCGGAGCGGCTGACCGTCTTCGGCGACGGGATGGACACGGACGCGGTGGAGCTGACGTGGGGGCAGACCGTACGGGTGGGGGTGTGCGGGGAGCGGCTGCGGCTGGTGGGGTGAGACCGGCCCGCCGCGGCACTCCCCGCTCCCCTCACAGCCGTGGGTCCACCGGCTCCGACTCCAGCGCCAGCACCACGAAGACCGCCTCGTGCACCCGCCACAGCGGCTCCCCCTCGGCCAGCCGGTCGAGGGCCTCAAGGCCGAGCGCGTACTCACGGATCGCGAGGGACCGCTTGTGGTTGAGGAAACGGCCGCGCAGCCGGGCCAGGTTGTCGGGGCGCGTGTACTCGGGACCGTAGATGATCCGCAGGTACTCGCGGCCCCGGCACTTGATGCCGGGCTGGACCAGCCGGCCCGACGCCCCGCGCACCACCGCGCCGACCGGCTTGACGACCATGCCCTCGCCGCCGCGCCCGGTCATCTCCAGCCACCAGTCGACCCCGGCCCGGACGGAGTCGGGGTCGGCGGTGTCGACGTAGAGGCGGCGGGTCGTCTGTAGGAGGCCGGTGCCGTCGTGCTCCACCAGGCGGTCCAGCAGGGCGAGTTGTTCGTCGTGCGGGAGGCCGGCGAGGCTGCGGCCCTGCACCGCGAGGAACTGGAACGGGGCGAGCCGGACGCCGTCGAGACCCTCCGTGGGCCAGCAGTAGCGCCGGTAGGCGTCGGTGAACGCCGAGGCGTCCACGGCCCGTTCACGCTGGCGGGCCAGGAGGGCGCTCACGTCGACACCCCGTTCCGCGGCGCCTTCGAGCGCGGCCAGGGCAGCGGGGAAGACCGCCCGGGAGGCCGCGCCCACCGCCGCGTACTGACCGCGCAGCAGCCCGGTCGCCTTGAGCGACCACGGCAGCAACTCGGCGTCCAGCAGCACCCAGTCACCCGCGCCGGAGCCGCCGTCCGACGCGGCGAGCTCCGTCCACAGGCCGGACTCGTCGAGGGCGGTCCGCAGGCGTCCGAGGATCTCCTCCGTCACCGCCGGGTCGTCGAAGAACGGCCGGCCGGTGCGCGTGCAGAGCGACCCGGTGGGGCCGCCCTCGACGCCGAAGCGCCTCGCCGCCGCCTCCGCGTCCCGGCAGACCAGCACCACCGCCCGCGAGCCCATGTGCTTCTCCTCGCACACCACCCGCGCGACCCCGTCCTCGGCGTACTGCGCGAACGCCTCGGCCGGGTGCTCCAGATAACCCTCCACCCGCGAGGTCGCCGTCGGAGCCATCGTCGGCGGCAGGTACGGCAGCAGCCGCGGATCGACCGCGAACCGGCTCATGACCTCCAGCGCCGCCGCCGCGTTCTCCTCGCGCACGGAGACGCGGCCCGCGTGCCGGGTCTCCACGACCCGGCGGCCCCGCACGTCCGCCAGGTCCAGCGGGCGGCCGTCCTGTCCGCCGGGTGCCTCGGTCCGCAGCGGGCGGGCCGGCTCGTACCAGACCCGCTCGGCCGGTACGTCGACCAGCTCGCGCTCCGGCCAGCGCAGCGCGGTCAGCTTGCCGCCGAAGACCGCGCCGGTGTCCAGGCAGATGGTGTTGTTCAGCCAGGTGGCGTCCGGGACGGGGGTGTGGCCGTAGACGACGGCCGCCCGGCCGCGGTAGTCCTCGGCCCACGGGTAGCGCACCGGCAGCCCGAACTCGTCGGTCTCGCCGGTCGTCTCGCCGTACAGGGCGTGCGAGCGGACCCGGCCCGAGGTGCGGCCGTGGTACTTCTCGGGCAGCCCGGCGTGGCAGACCACCAGCCGGCCGCCGTCGAGAACGTAGTGGCTGACGAGGCCGTCGATGAACTCCCTTACCTGCGACCGGAATTCCTCGCTCTCGCTGTCCATCTGCTCGATGGTCTCGGCGAGGCCGTGGGTGTGCTGGACGGTGCGGCCGGCGAGGTGACGGCCGTACTTGTTCTCGTGGTTGCCGGGCACACAGAGCGCGGCGCCGGACGCGACCATGGACATCACCCGGCGCAGCACACCGGGCGAGTCGGGGCCCCGGTCGACGAGGTCACCGACGAAGACGGCGGTACGGCCCGCCGGGTGGACGCCGTCGTCGTAGCCCAACTTGACCAGCAGCGACTCCAGTTCGGCGGCGCAGCCGTGGATGTCGCCGATGATGTCGAAGGGGCCGGTGAGGTGGGTCAGGTCGTTGAAGCGTTTCTCGGTGACGACCGTGGCGTTCTCGATCTCCTCGACGCCCCGCAGGACGTGCACCTTGCGGAAGCCCTCGCGAGCCAGGCCGCGCAGCGAGCGCCGCAGTTCACGGGTGTGGCGCTGGATGACCCGGCGCGGCATGTCGGCCCGGTCGGTGCGGGAGGCGTTGCGTTCGGCGCACACCTCCTCGGGGACGTCGAGCACGACGGCGATGGGCAGGACGTCGTACTGCCGTGCCAGGTCGATCAGTTGGCGTCGGCTGTCCTGCTGGACGCTGGTCGCGTCGACGACCGTGCGGCGACCGGCGGCGAGCCGCTTGCCGGCGATGTAGTGCAGGACGTCGAAGGCGTCCCGGCTGGCGCTCTGGTCGTTCTCGTCGTCCGCGACCAGTCCCCGGCAGAAGTCGGAGGAGATGATCTCGGTCGGCTTGAAGTGCCTGCGGGCGAAGGTGGACTTGCCGGAGCCGGAGGCCCCGATCAGCACCACCAGGGAGAGGTCGGTGACCGGCAGGGTGCGGGTCCTGGCGCCGTTCTCGCGCGTCCCGTCGTTCTCGTTCGTCATGCGGCCTTCTCCTCCTTCGTGTGCGGGGTGCGGAGCGTGAACACGGCCAGTTGCGTGGGCGGTCCCACCTCGGGGTCGTCCGGTCCGACGGGCCCGAACTCCACCTCGTAGCCGTGCCGTTGGGCCACCGTGCCGGCCCAGGCGCGGAACTCGGCGCGGGCCCACTCGAAGCGGTGGTCGCGGTGCCGGACGTGTCCGGCGGGGAGGGTCTCCCAGCGGACGTTGTACTCGACGTTCGGCGTCGTCACGACGACCGTCCTCGGGCGGGCGGCGCCGAACACCGCGTACTCCAGGGCCGGCAGCCTGGGCAGGTCGAGGTGTTCGATCACCTCGCTGAGCACGGCGGCGTCGTACCCCTTGAGCCGGTTGTCGGTGTAGGCGAGCGACCCCTGGAAGAGCTGGACGCGCGCGGCCTGCCGTTCGCCCATGCGGTCCAGCTTGAGCCGGCGGCCGGCGATGGTCAGCGCGCGCATCGACACGTCGGTGCCCACGATCTCGGTGAACCTCGGGTCCTTGAGCAGGGCCTGCACCAACTGGCCCTCACCGCACCCGAGATCGAGGACACGGGCGGCGCCGGACGCCGTGAGCGCGGCGACGATCGCCTCCCTGCGCAGCACCGCGAGGGGCGTCGGCCTCTCCTCGGCCTCCGTCTCCTCCGCGACCGCGTTGTCGATCTCCCCGACGTCACTGTCGTCGGCCTCGGCGAGCCGGACCAGCTCCAGCCGCTCCATGGCCTGCCGGGTCAGCGACCAGCGCCGGGACAGATAACGGCTGGTGATCAGCTTCTGCTCCGGGTGGTCGGCGAGCCAGCCCTCACCGGCCCGCAGCAGCTTGTCGACCTCGTCGGACGACACCCAGTAGTGCTTGGCGTCGTCGAGCACCGGCAGCAGGACGTACAGGTGGCGCAGCGCCTCGGCGAGGGTCGACTCCTCCGACTGCAGCACGAGGTCCACGTACCGGGAGTCGCCCCACTCGGGGAACTCCGGGTCCAGCGCGACCGGTTCGGCGGTGACCGTCCAGCCCAGCGGCGCGAAGAGCCGTCGTACCAGCGCGGGACCGCCCCGGGCGGGCAGCGCGGGCACCTCGACCCGCAGCGGCAGCGGCTGTCCGGCACGCTCCGGCAGCGCGGCGCAGACCCCGCGCATCGCACTGGAGAAGACCGCGCTGAGCGCCACGGCGAGCAGCGAAGAGGCCGCGTACGGACGGTCGTTGACGTACTGCGCGAGCGCCGCGTCGGGCGCGCCGCCGCGCCCCTTGCCCTTGCCGCGTCGGACCAGTGCCACCGCGTCGACCTCCAGCAACAGCGCCGCCGTGCAGCGCTCGACGGCCGCCTCCGGGTAGACGACGTGGGCCTTGCCGTAGGAGGTCGAGAACGCCTGCGCCTTGTCGGGATGCTTGTGCAGCAGGAAACCGAGGTCGGTCGCGGGGCGTTCGGGGGTGCCGGTGGTACTGATCGTCAGGAACATGCGGAGGACCTCTCCGACGGGCCGGCCGGGTGGGGACGGGAACGGTGCGTGTGCCGCCGTACGCACGAGAACCCCCAGGTGATCCCGGGGGCTCTGGTGCGGATTCGGGCACGGCAGGACGACGTGGTCACCTTCGCACACCCGGTGCGAGCTGCGCCTACGGATATCCGGAGGAGCGCCGCCCGCCGGAAGGGGAGTTGGGCGCCGGGGGCTGGGCGGAGAGCGCGGTGCGAGCGGTGCGGAGGGCGGGGTCGCGTGGCGTGCCCCGCCACGCGGCTCCGCCCTGCCCGGGGCCCCGCCCGAGACCCCGCGCGAGGCCGCGACGTCCCGCGTCCAGCGTCCAGCCGTGGCCTGTCCCGCCGGCCGGAGGGACGGAGGTTCCTACGACGAGGTTCCTACGACGAAGTTCCTACAGCGAGGTTCCTACGACAGCTGGGACTGGACCTGCGACGAGATCAGTTCCAGGTGGTCAAGGTCCGAGAGGTCGAGGACCTGGAGGTAGATCCGGTCCGCGCCGATCGCGGCGTAGCGGCCGAGCTTGTCGACGACCTCGGCGGGCGAACCGGCGAGACCGTTGGCCCTGACGTCGTCGACCTCGCGGCCGATCGCGGCGGCGCGGCGGGCGACCTCCTGGTCGTCCCTGCCGACACAGACCACGAGGGCGGTGGAGTACGCGAGGTCACCGGCGTCGCGGCCGGCCGCCTCGGCGGCGGCGCGGACCCGGCCGAACTGCCGCTCGCTGTCCTCGACCGAGGCGAACGGGATGTTGAACTCGTCGGCGTACCGCGCGGCCAGCCGGGGCGTACGGACCGCGCCGTGGCCGCCGATCAGCACCGGGATCCTCGACTGCGCGGGCTTGGGCAGCGCGGGCGAACCGGTCAGGTCGTAGTAGGTGCCGTGGAAGTCGAAGGTGTCGCCGAGCCGTGTCTGCCACAGGCCGGTGACGATCGCCAGCTGCTCCTCCAGGCGGGCGAACTTCTCCTTGGGGAAGGGGATGCCGTACGCCTTGTGCTCCTCCTCGAACCAGCCCGCGCCCAGGCCGAGTTCGACCCGGCCGCCGGACATCTGGTCCACCTGGGCGACCTGGATGGCGAGCACGCCGGGGAGGCGGAAGGTGCCGGCCGTCATCAGGGTGCCGAGGCGGATGCGGCTGGTCTCGCGGGCGAGGCCGGCGAGGGTCAGCCAGGCGTCCGTGGGACCGGGCAGGCCGTCGCCCGACCCCATGCTGAGGTAATGGTCCGACCGGAAGAAGGCGTCGAACCCGAGGTCCTCGGTGGCCTTGGCCACCGCGAGCAGGGTGTCGTAGGTCGCCCCCTGCTGGGGCTCGGTGAAGATGCGAAGATCCATACCCCCATCCTGCACGCCGGGGCGCCGGTCGACCTCTTCGGTCCCCCCGGCGGGGCGAGCGGGCGCGCCGTCCGGTCCGGTCACGTCACGTCGGCCGCGACCCCGTCATCCTGCCTCCCGCTGTGCCATCGCCTCGTCCCGGGCCGACAGTCTTCGGAGCATCTCCAGGACCCGGTCACGTGACTCGTCCGCCGCGTCGATCGCCTCCATGCACTGCCAGTACGTGCCCTCGTCGTCCGCCGCGCAGGCGATGCCGACGAGCGCGATGCCGACCTCGCCGAGCAGGCCGCCGAGACACAGCAGAGCCGCCCGCGCGTCGCCCAACTCGGTGAGCTGGGCCGCGCGCAGCTCCAGGGGATCGAGGACCGGGGTGTCGAGCACTCCGCAGCCCCGGCCCGCCAGCTCGGTCAACCCCAATGCCTCGCCCCGGAGTTCGGGAGGCCCCGCGACCGCGAGGCGGCTCCCTATCGCCTGGGCGAGGGCCTGCGCCTGCCAGACCTCCGTCAGCATCTCGGGCACGTCTCCGCCGCCGGCCAGGGCGCGCCTGCTCGTCAGGATGAGCCGCATCGCGTCCATGCGCTGCCCCCGTCATATTCCCGACGCGCTGTTCGCACGTCTGCCCGAACTCGCTAGTCCACTACCCAGAGTGAGGGCGCTTGAGACGAAAAGCCAGAGGAAGACGGAAATCTGCGGACAACAAATCGGTTGCGGAGAGGTGAATGACTACTGTGAGTGAAAACGGACCGAGCGGCTCCCGCGTGAACCCCCTCCAGCCCCCTTCACCCCGCGCCGTCCTCGCACACTCGCCCGGTCCGGCCGGGGTCACGGTGCCGGGAATCTCCGCTCGTTCCGGTCGATCTTCGCGTCGAGCGCGGCGAGCGGATCGATGCCCAGCACCTCGCACAGCTGGAGCAAGTAGGCCAGCACGTCGGCCACTTCGTCCCGCACGCGGTGCGCGCTCTCCGGGTCGTCCATGACCCGCGCCGACTCCTCGGGCGTCAGCCACTGGAAGATCTCGACCAGTTCGGAGGCCTCCACGCTGAGCGCGGCGACGAGGTTCTTGGGGGTGTGGTACGGCTGCCAGTTCCGTGCGGCGGCGAACTCGGCGAGCCTGCGCTGGAGTTCCGCCACGTCGAGGTGGTCTGTCACGCGTCCAGGTGTACCACTGTGATCCCGTCCGCCACGGCCGCCCCGCTCTCCTCGCCAAGGCCGCCCGCCCCGGTGATCCACGACGCGTCGCTCACCGTGCCGAGGAACCGGATGTGCCCGCGCTCACACATCCGCGCCGCGAGCCGCAGCAGTTCCGCGCGCTGCCGTACGTCCAGCCCCCGGTCGAGGCCGTCGGCGAGGACGGTGAGGGTCCGCAGCGCGGCGGGGACCTCGCCCGGCGGGTCGACCTCCAGTACACCCGGACCCGTGAGCAGCACCAACGCCAGTGCCGTGTAACGGAGTTCACCGTCGCCGAGCCGCTCGAAGCCGGTGGGGGGACCGTCGCCCCGGTCCAGGACCGCGCGCAGCAGACCACCGCCCAGCGGCTCCGCGCGTACGTCCGCGACCGGCCCGGCGCAGCCGGCGCGCACCGCCGAGACGAGCTGCGCGTGGCGCCGCCCGCACTCCGTCCTGGTGCGCCACAGCACGTCGGCGAGGTTCTCGCAGCCGCGCAGCAGACGTCCGTCACCGACCGGGACGGCCGCCCGCATCCGGCCGGGCGCCGGATCGCAGGCGAACACCGACCGCAGGGCGACCACCATCTGCTCGGCGGCGGCGAGGACTTGGCGCTGTCCGTCCGTCTTGCCGGCGACGTGCAGCGGCAGCAGGGCGGTGCCGAGCAGGTCGTCCGGGAGCGGGGCCCGGGTCACCGGGGAGGAACCCGCCGTGTGCCAGGCGGCCTGTACCGAGCAGCGGCCGGGGTCGCGCAGGGCGGTCTCCAGCAGCACCGGGCCACCCGCCGCCGCCAACCGCTCGCCCACGATGCGCAGTTCGGGCTCGGCCTGGACCGCGATGTCGAGCCGTACCAGGCCCTCGGGTCCGTCCGCCGTACAGCCGATGCGGAAGCCGCGACGGCGTTGGGTGTCGGGGCGGGCCCGGTCCGGTACGCAGCCGGCCGGGTCGGGGAACACCTCCGCCAGGGCCGCGCCGCCGCCGAGCCGGGCGAGCGCCTCGTACGCCCGCAGCGCGTTCGTCTTGCCGCAGCCGCTGGGCCCGGCGAAGACCGTGAGCGGTCCGAGGGGGAACCGGACGGCGCGGTGTCCGGCGAACGCGGACAGCCGCAGCTCGACGAGGCGGGGCCGCTCGGGCCGCACACCGGGACGCGCGGGTGAAGTCGGCGGCGTGGCGGGTGACTTCGGCGAGGTGGGGACCGTGGCGGCGGGCGCGGGCGGCGCGGCGGCGGGCCCGCGCGGCACCCGGTGGGGCGCGGCGGCGGAGGCCGGTGCCCCGGCCGTGGCCGACGGCCGTGACAGCTGGGCCGGCACGACCGGCGGGGGCTCGGCCGCCGGGTCGGATCCGGACGGCTCCGACCACGGGGACGGTGAAGGCGCCTGGGGCGCGAGGGGCGAACGAGGCGAGGGGGATGACGGGGTCATAACCGGACGGTAGGTCTGCGCCGGCAGGCGAACCGTTCCCTCCGGGGGAGCTTCCTACGATCGGGGGACCGGCCCGGCGCGGCCCGTGCCGTCACATTCCGGGCAGTCCCGCCCCCTCCATCAGCCCGCTCACCTCGGTCCCCGGCGGGGTGAGGAGGAACACGTTGCGGTCGACGCGGTGCATGCCGCTCGCGAGGCCGAAGACGACTCCGGTGCTGAAGTCGAGGACGCGCTTGGCGACGTCGGTCTCCGCGCTGGTCAGGTCCAGCAGGACCGGAATTCCGGACATCAGGGTCTCGGCGACCTCGCGGGCGTCCGAGAACACGTTGACGCGCAGCACCACGAAGCGGCGCCGTGGCTCCGTCTCCGCCTCGGGCGGGGGCCGGTGGCCCACCGCGGACGGCCAGGCGTCCCGGCCCCGCAACGGCACGACCTGGGCCAGCCCCTCCCACTGTTCGTCGGTGACATCGCGCCTGTTCACCGGCATGCTCCGTCTTGGGTCGCACTGGCTGTCTGCATCAGGCAATTGTTACGCATGGTCACCCGTTCGGCTCAGCAGCGACACACACCGCCACCCTTGATCCGCACCT
Organism: Streptomyces sp. NPDC005423; assembly: GCF_040606415.1. Classification (NCBI taxonomy): domain Bacteria; kingdom Bacillati; phylum Actinomycetota; class Actinomycetes; order Kitasatosporales; family Streptomycetaceae; genus Streptomyces; species Streptomyces sp. NPDC005423. The sequence continues at coordinate 41,560 of NZ_JBEXET010000029.1, forward strand.
CACAACCGCTCCGGTACCGCTGTGCAGGGGGCGTAACCCCTGATGATCGAGCGACGTGACATCGGCGTAACGGGCAATTCGTACGGTCTACGGCATGACGACGAGTCCCGGAGCCCAGCGCGTACGTACGGTCTGCTCGTACTGCGGTGTCGGCTGCGGGATGGTGCTGGACGTCGCCGTCGGCGCCGACGGCCGCCGTACGGTCCTCAAGGCCTCCGGTGACAAGGCGCACCCGGCGAACGCGGGCCGCCTGTGCACCAAGGGCGCGACCACCGCCGAGATGCTCGCCGCGCCGGGCCGGCTGACCCGTGCCCTGGTGCGGGACGAGCGGGGAGCGGAGCCGGTGCCCGCGCCGGTGGCGGACGCGATCACCGAGACCGCGCGCCGGCTGCGCGCGATCGTCGACGAGCACGGACCGGACGCGGTCGCCCTCTATGTCTCCGGGCAGATGAGCCTGGAGGCGCAGTACCTCGCGAACAAGCTCGCCAAGGGCTTCCTGCGGACCAACCAGATCGAGTCCAACTCCCGTCTCTGCATGGCGAGTGCGGGCGCCGGATACAAACTGTCGCTGGGTGCCGACGGGCCGCCGGGGTCCTACGAGGACTTCGAGCGGGCCGATGTCTTCCTGGTCATCGGCTCCAACATGGCCGACTGCCATCCGATCCTGTATCTGCGGATGATGGAACGGGTCAAGGCGGGCGCCAAGTTGATCGTCGTCGATCCGCGGCGGACCGCCACCGCGGCGAAGGCCGACCTGTTCCTCCAGATCGCGCCGGGCACCGATCTCGCCCTGCTCAACGGTGTGCTGCGCCTGCTGCACGAGAACGGGCACACCGACCCGGAGTTCATCGCCGCGCACACCGAGGGGTGGGAGGCGATGCCGCAGTTCCTCGCCGACTATCCGCCGGACGTGGTCGCCGCCCTCGCCGGTCTCGCCGAGGACGACATCCGCACCGCCGCCCGGCTGATCGGCGAGGCGGGCGAGTGGATGAGCTGCTGGACGATGGGCCTCAACCAGTCGACGCACGGCACCTGGAACACCAACGCGCTGGTCAACCTGCATCTCGCCACCGGTGCGATCTGCCGTCCGGGCAGCGGCCCGTTCTCCCTCACCGGTCAGCCGAACGCGATGGGCGGCCGTGAAATGGGGTACATGGGCCCGGGGTTGCCCGGTCAGCGGTCCGTACTCGTCGCGTCCGAGCGGGCGTTCACCGAGGAGCTGTGGGGGCTGCCGCCGGAGACGATCCGCGCGGACGGCGTCGGGCGGGGCACCGTCGAGATGTTCCGCGCGATGGCCGAGGGCGACATCAAGGCGTGCTGGATCATCTGCACCAACCCGGTCGCCTCGGTCGCCAACCGGCGCACCGTCATCGAGGGGCTGGAAGCGGCCGAGTTCGTCGTCACCCAGGACGTCTTCGCCGACACCGAGACCAACGCGTACGCCGATGTCGTGCTGCCCGGCGCGATGTGGACCGAGGCCGAGGGCGTCCTGGTCAACAGCGAGCGCACCCTGACCCTGGCCCGGGCCGCCGTCGACCCGCCCGGCGAGGCGCTGCCCGACTGGCGGATCATCGCCGCCGTCGCCTGCGAGATGGGGTACGAGAAGGGCTTCACCTACGACAGTGCCGAGCAGGTCTTCGAGGAGATCCGGCGGGCGTACAACCCGGTGACCGGGTGGGATCTGCGCGGGGTGACGTACGAGCGGCTGCGTTCGACGCCCGTGCAGTGGCCGGCCGCCGACGTGGCGGGGCCGGAGCGCAATCCCGTGCGGTACGTGGCCGGCGGCGAGCTGCGGTTCCCGACGCCCGGCGGACGGGCCGTCTTCCACGCCCGGCCGCACCTGCCCGCCGCCGAACTGCCGGACGACGACTTCCCCTTCGTCCTCAACACCGGGCGGGTGCAGCACCAGTGGCACACCCTGACCAAGACGGGGAAGGTCGCCAAGCTCAACAAGCTGAACACCGGGCCGTTCCTGGAGCTGCATCCCCTGGACGCAGGGGAGTTGGGGATCGCCGAGGGCGACTCGGTGGAGGTGGCGTCGCGCCGGGGGCGGGCGGTGCTGCCCGCGGTGGTCACCGACCGGGTGCGGCGGGGGTGCTGTTTCGCGCCGTTCCACTGGAACGACCTCTTCGGCGAGTATCTGAGCGTCAACGCGGTGACGAACGACGCGGTCGATCCGGTGTCGTTCCAGCCGGAGTTCAAGATGTGCGCGGTGGCCCTGGCGAAGGTGCACCGGCCCGCGCCGCTCCCCTCGGCCACTGCCCCGGCCCCCGCCGTCCCCTCGGTGCCGTCGCTCCTCTCCACCCCCGCCAACTCCGTTGCTCTGACGCCCACTTCGGACCCCTTCGGCCTTGAGCCCGCGCCGCCGCCCGTGCTGAGCGCGACGGAACGCCGGTACCTGACGGGGTTCCTGGCCGGGCTGACCGCCGGTGCGCCCGGCGTGCCCGTGCTGCCGCCCGACGCCCCCTTCGGCGCGGAGCACGCCCTGTGGGTGAACGGGGTCCTCGCCGGCATGTACTCCCGGACCGGCGACGCGCCCCGGGAACAGGCCCCGAGGGGACGGGAGATCGTCGTCCTGTGGGCCTCGCAGACCGGCAACGCCGAGGAGTTCGCCGCCGCCACCGCCGAACGGCTCGGCTCGGCCGGTCACCGGGCGACCCTGGTCGGCATGGACGAGGCCGAGGCGGGCGCGCTCCCCCGCGACGCCGATCTGCTCTTCATCACCAGCACGTTCGGCGACGGCGACGCCCCCGACAACGGCTCGGGCTTCTGGGACCGCCTCTCCGGCGCCCAGGCGCCCCGGCTGGACGGCGTGCGGTACGCGGTGCTCGCCCTGGGCGACTCCTCGTACGACGACTTCTGCGGGCACGGACGCCGACTGGACGTCCGGCTGGGCGAGTTGGGCGGCGAGCGGCTGGCACCCCGGACGGACTGCGAGCCGGACTACGAGCCGTCGGCGGGCGCGTGGCTCGACCAGGTGCTCAACGCGCTGGGTGCCGGGCCGGCCGCCCCGGAGCCGCCGGCGCCCGCGAAGCCCACACCCACGCCCGCGCCCGCGCCCGCGCCCGTCACCGCCCGTCTCGTCGGCAACCGGCTGCTGAGCGGTGCCGGTGCCGCCAAGGAGGTCCGCCAGTTCACCTTCGACACCAGCGGCACCTCGCTGACGTACGAGACGGGTGACGCCCTCGGGGTCCGCCCGGTCAACTCGACCTCCCTGGTGGCCGAGTGGCTCGCCGTGACCGGCGTGGACGTCGCGACGCCCGTCCACGTGGCGGATGTCGGGGAGGTGCCTTTCGCCGAGGCGCTCCACCGCCACCTGGACATCACCCGGGCGACCACCGACTTCCTCCGCTTCGTCGCCGAACGGACGCGGGACGCACGGGAGTTGCGCAAGCTGCTGCGGCCGGACAACAAGGACGGTCTGACCCGCTGGAGTTGGGGACGGCAGGCGGTGGACGTCCTCGCCGAGCATCCGGTGCGGGCCGGCGCCCAGGAGTGGGCCGGGGTGCTCAGGAGGCTCCAGCCGCGGCTGTACTCGATATCGTCCAGCCCGCTGGCCGACCCGCACCGCGTCTCGCTGACGGTCTCCGTCGTGCGGTACGAGAACCTGGCCGGCCGGTCGCGCGGCGGCGTCTGCTCGCCGTTCCTCGCCGATGCGGGCCAGGACACCGAGGTACCGGTCTTCGTGCGGAGCGCGCCGCACTTCCGGCCGCCCGCCGACCCGTCGACCCCGATGGTGATGGTCGGTCCGGGCACCGGGGTCGCGCCGTTCGTCGGCTTCCTCCAGGAGCGGCGCGCGCTCGGGCACCAGGCACCCAACTGGCTGTTCTTCGGCGAGCAGCACCGGGCGAGCGACTTCTACTACGAGGAGGAACTGGCCGCGCTGCGCGCCGAGGGGACGCTGACCCGCCTGGACACCGCCTTCTCCCGCGACCAGCGGGCCAAGGTGTACGTGCAGGACCGGATGCGCGAGCACGGGCCGGAGCTGTGGCACTGGCTGAGCGAGGGCGCGCACTTCTATGTGTGCGGCGACGCGTCCCGGATGGCCAAGGACGTGGACGCGGCGCTGCGGGACATCGCGGTCGCGCACGGCGGGCTGGACGAGGCCGAGGCGGCGGCGTACGTGAAGCAGCTGGCGGCCACGAAGCGGTACGTACGGGATGTGTACTGACGCCTGCCGCGCACCCGGCGCGAGTGATCGATTTCGCCCCAATCCCGCAGTAATACGGGCTTCTTACCGCGTTCACACCGGACTCTTCACGCGTGCTGACGCCTCGCTCACCAGGGGGCAATAACGTCCCATGTCGTGCACTTGGCAGACACACAGCAGGTGACACCCGGTCGGCGGACACAGTCGGCGGTGTCCGCCCCGGAACCGCCCGTCCAGTGGCACCGCGTCCTCACCCTGCTCGCCGATGTCGGTCTCTTCGTCGGAACGCGCGGGGTGTGGACGCAGGCCGCCGGTCACCGTCTCGTCGTGGCGGCACTGATCTCGGTCTGTTACGCCTCGATCCTCGTCTGCGGGGTGCTGGCCCTGGTGGTCCGCCGGGAGCGCTCGCTGGCCCGGGTCGATCTGTGCGTGCTGGTGACGGCGGTGGCGCTGACCCTCTCCGCGTGGGCGGTGTCCCACAGCGGTGGCGACGAGGCCGTCCTCACCACCCAGGCGGCGAGGGAACTGGTCGCCGGGCACGCCGTCTACGGACAGCCCTGGCCCTGGCTGTTCCACCCGAGCCACGGGGTCGCGCTCACCCCGACGGTGACCGGCACCTACGACTACACGTACGGCTATCCCCCGCTTGAACTCCTGCTCGTGGCACCGCTGTTGTGGCTGCGGCACCAGGGCGCCCCCGCCACGGCGGTCAGTACCGGCGCGCTCGTGGTGGGCGCGGTCGTGCTGTGGCGGATGCTGCCCGCGCGGTACCGGTCGGCGGCGACACTGGCCTGTCTCGGCCTGGGCCTGCTGCCGGCCTACGGCCGTCAGGGCTATCCGGCGGTCCTCGCCATGGCGCTGCTGGTGCCGGTGGTGGTGCGCTGGCCCCGGATCGGCAGGGGCGGCCGGCTCGGTACGGCGGGAACCGTCCAGGCGGCGTGTCTGGGCGCCGCCTGCGCGGCGCAGCAACTGCCTTGGTTCCTGGCGCCGTTCCTGCTCGCCGGGATCTACTGCGTGCGGCGCGGTGAACTCGGCGGCCGGCGGGCCGGGCGGCTGGTGCTGCGCGTCCTCGGCATCGCGGTCACCGTCTGGCTGCTGATCAACACGTACTTCATCGTGCACGAGCCGGGCACCTGGCTGCGGGGCATCGCGCTGCCGCTGACGCAGGGCGCGGTGCCGCACGGCCAGGGCCTGGTCGACATCTCGCTGTACCTCACCGACGGCAGCAACCGTCTCGACTGGTACTCCCACGCGAGCCTGCTGCTGGCGGCGGCGCTGCTCGCCCTGTTCGTGCTCTTCGTACGGCGGCTGGGGCCCGCGGCGGCCGTACTGCCGTGGTGCGCCTTCTACCTCGCGACCCGTTCCCAGGACGGGTACTACCTGATGATGACGCCGCTGTGGCTGGCGAGCGCGATCACCGCGCCCGCGTCGGAGTTCGCGGGCGCGTGGCAGCCGCGCCCGCGGCCGCCGGCCGGCCTCGCGGGCCGCCCGGCCCGGTTCGCCGCGGCGGGCCTGCTGCTCGTACCGGCCCTGGCGTGCGCGGCGGTGGCGGTGACGGGCGGCCCGCCGCTCCGGATGGCGGTCACCGCGGTACGGCGGCCCTCGGCCACCTCGGTCTCGACGCTGACCGTCCGGGTCACCAACTCCTCGGACGGGGCCCTGTCTCCGCACTACATGATGACGACCGGGCAGGGGATGAGCAGGTTCTGGTCGCTCGCGAAGGGGCCGTCCAGCATCCCGGCCCATGGCACGGCCACCGTCGAACTGCGGGCCCCCGACGGCAGGTTCCCGCTGCCCCACAAGGCGGTGCGGTTCCGGCTGCGTGCCTTCACCGCCACCCCGCAGACGCTGTCCAGCTCGGACGTGCGCCTGCGGCCGGGGAGTTGAGCGGATCCTAGGCGACGCCGCGGACGAAGCGGAGGGTGGTCGTGACCGTGGTCAGGCCGGCCAGCATGCCCAACTGGTTCCAGCCCATGCCGAACTGGCTCCGGTCCACGGTGAACTCGGCGTCCAGCGTGAGGGCTTCGGCACTCGCGTCGGAGAGCCGGGCGGTGAAGGAGTGCGGCCGGCTGATGCCGTGCACGGTGAGCTGGCCGACGACGTCCACGGTGGAGTCGTCCCGCGGCTCCGCGCCGCGCAGGACGAAGGTGATCTCCGGGAACCTGTCCGCGTCGAACAGGTCGGCGGAGCGCAGATGCTTGTCCCGCTTGGGGTTCTTGGTGTCGAGGGAGGCGGCGTCCAGGGTCAGGGTGCCGATGGCGGAGCCGTCCGGGCGCACCTCGCCCTGGCCGCGGACCGCGCCGAAGACGCCCTTGACGGTGACCAGACCCCACATGGTCTTGTGCCGGATGCCCACGGTGGACGCGGCCCGGTCCAGCTGCCACACACCTGTTTCCACGGCGACGGTCATGGTCTCTCCTCGATAGCGGTGGTCGGCATCGGTAGTCCAAATTTGGATGAGCTCACGCTAGCCCATTATCCAAATCTGGACAACCAACTCCTCCAAATTTGGACGACGGGTAGACTCCTGAGCATGGCCGATCTCGAAAAGCGCCCCGCCGACCAGCCCGGATGCCCCTCCTCACGGGGTGGCGGCCTGCTCCCGGCGGAGCTGCGGGCCTGGATGCTGCTGCTGGCGGCGACCGGGGCGGTGGAGCAGGAGCTGCGCTCGGTCGTGAAGGGGAACCTCGACGTCTCGCACGACGAGTTCCTCGTCCTCTGCCTGCTCGCCGAAGAGCCCGAGGAGGGGCTGCGGATGACCCGCGTCGCGGAGCTGCTGGGCCGGCCCAAGACCCGGCTGACGTATCAGATCGCCTGCCTACAGCACGCCGGTCTCGTCACCCGCAAGTCGGTCCACGGGGACAAGCGGGGCATCGAGGTCGCCCTCACCGACAAGGCCCGGGAGCTGCTGCGCGCGGCCTCCGAGCCGCTCGCGGAGACGGTCAGCCGCGCCCTCAACCGGGTCGTCGGACCGGAGCAACGCGAGGCGCTCTCCGCCCTGCTGCCCGATCTCGCGACGGGCTGACCGCCCCCGCCGGCCGCCGCCGCGCCGGCGTCAGCTGGACTCCCGCACCACCAGCCGGCACGGCACCGGGTGCAGCCCCGGTGCCGGGTCCGCGTCGATCGCCTCCAGCAGCCGCAGGGCCGCGATCCGCCCGATCTCCGCGAGGCTCATGTCGATCGTGGTGAGCGGCGGGCGGCTGGCCAGCGCCATGGTGTCCCAGTTGTCGTAGCCGACCACCGCGATGTCGCCGGGAACGGCCGCCCCGCGCTCGCGCAGCGCGTCCGTCACACCCCGGGCGATCTGGTCGTTGCCGCAGAAGAAGGCGTCCGTGCCGGGGGCCGTGCGCAGCACCGCCTCCGCGGCCCGACGCCCCCACGCCTCGCTCCACTCGCCGAAGTGGACGCGCCCGGTGGCCAGTTGGAGCGAGGAGCGCTCCAGGTGCCCGACGGCGTACCGGGCCCGGTCGCGGGCCGCCGCGTGGTGTTCCGGGCCGGTGACGTGCGCGATCCGGGTGCGCCCGATGGAGAGCAGGTGCTCCACGGCGAGCCGCGCGCCGCCCCGGTCGTCGGAGACGACGGAGGTGTCGGCCGGGTCGGTGGACGGGGAGAGCGCGTAGACCACCGGCACCTCGTCGACACCGGTCAGCGGCGGGCGCGGGTCGGTGCGGCGGCCGGTGACGATGATGCCGTCGACACGGCGGTCCATCAGGTTGCGCAGATGGTGCTGCTCCCGGATGGCGTCGCCCCGGGTGTCGCAGAGCAGCACGGAGATCTTGCCCGCGCCGAGCGCGTCCTCGGCGCCCAGCAGGACGGGGGTGCTGAACCGCCCTATGCCGTCGGTCGTCATCAGCCCGACCGTCCAGCTGCGGCCGGTGTGCAGACTCTGCGCGTACTGGTTCGGCCGGAACTTGAGCGTCTCCACCGCGTCCAGCACCCGCTGCCGGGTCTCGGGCCGCATCCGCCCGCCGCCGTTCAGCGCCTTCGACGCGGTGCCCACGCTGACGCCCGCGAGGGCGGCCACGTCGGTGAGCCGGGCCCGGCCCGCGGAGGGTGAACGAGGAACGGAGGTCACGGGCAGTCCTATTCCGGTACGTCGGCGGTGACGTCCCGGTCGGCGACAGTGGCGGCCCCATCGTCGCACCCGTGCGGCGGGGCGGGCCAGCCCCTGAGCAAACTGAAAAAATACTGCGTCTCGCTACTTGACCAGATTCCCCAAACTCCCCTTCACTCTCCAGCAGGAAAACGGTTGCGCAAACTAGTTCTGCTGGAGAACCGGAGAACCATGCCCACCACCCACTCCGCCCCCACCCCCACCGGCCCGGTCCGGCTCGGCCCCGCCGCGCACGCCGCGCTGCGCCCCGCCGGCGCGGAGATCGGCGCGGGCTTCTGGCACACCCGTCGCGAGGTCAACGCACGCGTCTCCCTTCCCCAGGGTCCCCAACTGCTGGAGTCGGCGGGCAATCTGCACAATCTGCGACTGGCCGCGGGTACGGCCGAGGGCGACTTCCGGGGCGGCTACCCGTTCGTGGACACGGACGTCTACAAGTGGCTGGAGGCCGCCTCCTGGCAGCTCGCCCGGCAGCCCGACGCCGCGTTGCGGCCCGAGGTCGACCGGATCGTCGCCCTGGTCGCCGCCGCCCAGCAGCCGGACGGCTATCTCAACACCTGGTTCCAGCTGCGCCAGGGCGGCGAGCGCTACCGGGACCTGCGCTGGGGCCACGAGCTGTACTGCGCGGGCCATCTCCTCCAGGCGGCGGTCGCCCATCACCGGGCCACCGGGAACACCGAACTCCTCGACGTGGCACGCCGGTTCGCCGACCACCTCGGCCAGGTCTTCGGACCGCCCGGCAGCGGGAAACCCATCGACGGCATCGACGGCCACCCCGAGGTGGAGACCGCCCTGGTCGAGCTGTACCGGGAGACCGGCGAACGCGACTACCTCGACCTGGCCGGGTACTTCGTCGACCGGCACGGCCACGGCCTGCTCGGCGGCGAGGCCTACTGCCAGGACCGCGTCCCGGTGCGCGAGGCGGCCGACGTGGAGGGCCACGCCGTACGGCAGCTGTACCTGCTGGCCGCCGTCACCGACCTCGCCACCGAGACGGGCGAGCCCGAACTGCGCGCCGCCGCCGAGCGGTTGTGGCACGCCATGACCACCACCAAGACCCATCTCACCGGCGGCCTCGGCGCCCACCACGACGAGGAGGACTTCGGCGACCCCTACGAACTGCCCACCGAGCGCGCCTACTGCGAGACCTGCGCGGCCATCGCCTCCGTGCAGTGGAGCTGGCGCATGGCCCTGCTCACCGGCGAGGCCCGCTACGGCGACCTCATCGAACGCACCCTCTACAACGGCTTCCTGGCCGGTGTCTCCCTCGACGGCGAGCGCTGGCTCTACGTCAACCCGCTCCAGGTCCGCGACGGCCACACCGACCCGGGCGGCGACCAGTCGGCCCGCCGCACCCGCTGGTTCCGCTGCGCGTGCTGCCCGCCGAACGCCATGCGCCTGCTCGCCTCCCTGGAGCACTACCTGTCGTCCACCGACACCGACGGCGAGGGCCTGCGCGTCCACCAGTACGTCTCCGGGCGCTACTCCTCGCACGGCATCGGGGTGCGCGCCGAGACCGACTACCCCTGGCACGGCACGGTCGCCCTGACCGTCGAGGAGACCCCCCAAGACCGGCCCTGGACACTGTCGTTGCGGATCCCGGCCTGGTGCCGCGAGTTCCGGGTGCGCGTCGGAACGCTCTCCTACGACCGGACGGACGCGCCCGTGGAGAACGGCTGGCTGCGGCTGACACGCACCTGGGCGCCGGGCGACGAAGTCGTCCTCGAACTCGCCCTGGAACCACGGCTGACGGCGGCCGACCCGCGCGTGGACGCCGTGCGCGGCTGCGCGGCGATCGAGCGCGGGCCGCTCGTGTACTGCCTGGAACAGGCGGACCATCCGGGCGGGGGGCTGGACGACATCGTGCTCGACCCGACGCGCCCGCTCGCCGTGAAGCACCGTCCCGACCTCCTCGGCGGGATCACCGGCGTGGTCGCGGCCGGCTACCGCCGCCGGCTCCCCGACGACGGGCGGTGGTGGCCCTACCGGGACGCCGAGCCCGGTACCGGGACGGCCGGTGACGCCGTCGAACTCACCGCGATCCCCTACTACGCCTGGGCCAACCGGCAGGACGGCAGCATGCGCGTCTGGCTCCCCACCTCCTGAACTCCTTCTCGTCCCTCGCGCCTCCGGGCCCCTCTCGCCCCTCTCGACTCCGTCGCCTCCCTCATCACCCTCATCACCCTCGTCACCCCTGTCGCCCTGGTTCTTCACCCTGACAACGAGGTCACTCCGTGCGAAACACCCGCCGAACCCTCCTCACCGCCCTGGCCGCGGCCGGCGCGCTGGTCTCCGTCGCCGCCTGCGGCTCCGGCTCCGCCGGCTCCTCGGGGGCCTCCGGTTCCTCGTCGACGTACGCCTTCTGGGACCCCTACCCGCAGTTCGACGCCTCCTCGGCCTGGGGCAAACGGGTCGCGGAGTGCGGCACGCGGGCCGGGGTGAAGATCAGACGGACCGCGTACGACACCACGGACCTGGGCAACAAGGCGCTGCTCGCCGCGCAGCAGGGCAACGCGCCGGACGTGATGCTGGTGGACAACCCCGTGGTCTCCACGCTGGTGGAGGCCGGGATCCTCAACAAAACGAGCGATCTCGGGCTGGACACCTCGCCGATCCAGAAGAACATCATCGGCGCGGGCACCCTGGACGGCTCGGCGTACGGAATACCCGTCGGCGCCAACACCCTCGCCCTCTACTACAACAAGAAGATCCTGGCCACCGCCCATGTCGACGCGGCCTCGGTGAAGGACTGGGCCTCACTGACGGCGGCGCTGAAGAAGGTCGGGGCGGCGGGGAAGAAGGGCATCACGTTCTCCGCGATCAACACGGAGGAGGGCAGCTTCCAGTTCCTGCCCTGGTTCTGGGGCGCGGGCGCCGACCTCACCCGGCTCGACTCGGCCCAGGGGACAGCCGCGTTGACGCTGTGGAAGCAGTGGGTGGCCGCCGGGTACGCGCCGAAGGACGTGCTCACCAACACCCAGACCACCAGCTGGCAGGAGTTCGCCACCGGGGAGTACGCGTTCGGCGAGAACGGCACCTGGCAGCTGGGCAACGCCGACAAGGCGGGGTTCGGCTACGGGATCATCAACATCCCCGCCCAGCACGGCGGTTCGGCACCGGTCCCGACCGGCGGGGAGTTCGTCACCGTCCCGGTGCAGAAGGACACCGGGCGCTACGACGTCAGCAAGAAGATCGTCACCTGCCTCACCAGCGCCGACAGCCTGCTGGCGACCGACACGGCACTGACGTACATCGCGCCGACCGCGGCCGTACAGGCCGAACAGGTCAAGGCGAACCCGGAGTTGAAGCCGTGGGTGACGGCCGTGGCCGCCGCGCGGGGCCGGACCAGCGGTGGTCTGGGCACCAAGTACCCCACGATCTCACAGCCGTTGTGGACAGCCGTGCAGTCGGCCCTGTCCGGCGGCACGAGCCCGCGGGCCGCCCTGGACACGGCGCAGTCGAGCGCGAAGAAGGGCTGACACCGGTATGAGCGTCGCCCGGGTCGACCGTCCGCGGCGAGCACCGGCCCTCTCGCGGACGGCTGCCGCCGATCCCCTTCTCCTGCGCCGCCGGTACCGGCGCAGAGCCCGCCTGACGGCCCTCGCCTTCGTGACCCCGCTCCTCGTCTATCTCGCCGCCTTCTACGCCTTTCCCCTCTACCGCAACCTCGATCTGAGCCTGCGCGACTACACCGTCCGGTCCTTCGTGTCGGGCGACGCGCCGTACTCCGGCTGGGCGAACTTCTCGAAGATCCTCGGCGACCCGATGTTCGGCCCGGCGCTGCGCCACACGATGGTCTTCACCTTCGGGTCGCTGGTCTTCCAGTACACCGCCGGGCTCGCCCTCGCGGTCTTCTTCGACCGGCACTTCCGGCTGGCCGCCACCCTGCGCGCGCTCTTCCTGATCCCATGGCTGCTGCCGCTGATCGTGTCGGCGTCGACCTGGTCGTGGATGTTCAACAGCGAGTCGGGGGTGGTGAACTACGGCCTCCACCTCATCGGCCTGGACCCGGTCGGCTGGCTCACCTCGCCGCACTGGGCGCTGACCTCGGTGATCGTGGCGAACATCTGGATCGGCATCCCCTTCAACCTGGTGATCCTCTACAGCGGGCTGCAGAACATCCCCGCCGAGCTGTACGAGGCGGCGGCCCTGGACGGGGCGGGCCCCTGGCAGCGGTTCCGCCGCATCACCTTCCCGCTCCTGCGGCCGGTGTCGGCGATCACCCTGCTGCTCGGACTGGTCTACACGCTCAAGGTCTTCGACCTGATCTGGATCATGACCAAGGGCGGTCCCGGTGACTCCTCGTCGACCCTGGCCACCTGGTCCTACCAGCTCGGATTCGGCACGCTGCTACCGAAGTTCGGGCCGGGTGCCGCCGTCGGCGATCTCCTCATCGTCGTCGCGCTCGCCTTCGGGCTGCTGTACGTCCGCGTCCAGAGGAGGCAGGAAGCGTGAAGTCCCGTACGAGCGGCCGTCGTCACACCCTCATCGGGCTGCTGCTGACCGCGCTGATGCTCTTCCCGGTGTACTGGATGCTGAACGTGTCCCTCACCCCGCAGCAGGACATGCGCAAGTCCCCGCCGGACCTGATCCCGCTGCGCCCCACCTTCGCGGGCTACCGGGCCGTCCTGGACGACCAGTTGCCCTACCTCGGCACCAGCCTGCTGATCGGTCTGGGCACGGTCGCGCTCACCCTCGTGCTCGCCGCCCCGGCCGGATACTCCCTGGCCCGGCTGCGCCCGCGCGGCGCCGGCGCCCTCGGCCTGGTCCTGCTGATCGCCCAGATGATCCCGGGCATCGTGATGGCGATGGGCTTCTACGGCGTCTTCCTGGACCTGGGGATACTGAACACCTGGTGGGGGCTGATCGTCGCCGACTCGACGATCGCCGTGCCGTTCGGCGTCATGATCTTCACCGCGTTCATGTCGGGCATCCCCGGCGAGCTGACGGCCGCGGCCCGGATCGACGGCGCGGGCACCTTCCGCACCTTCTGGTCGGTCGTCCTCCCGGTGAGCCGCAACGCGGTGGTCACGGTCTCCCTGTTCGGTTTCCTCTGGGCCTGGTCCGACTTCGTCTTCGCCAACACCCTTGACGGCGGCGGCGACTGGCGGCCGATCACCCTCGGCATCTACCACTACATCGGCAACAACAACCAGGAGTGGAACGCGATCATGGCCACCGCCGTCGTCGCCTCCGTCCCCGCGGCGGTCCTTCTCGTCCTCGCCCAGCGCTATGTGGCCGCGGGCGTGACCGCCGGCGCGGTCAAGGACTGAGGCACCGCCACCCTCCCCCGCCCCCTCCTCCCAGGAGCCCCGATGAGCCGCTTGACATGCCCTGATCATAAGCAGCACCCCACACCGTCCTACGGCCGCTGGGCCGCCGCCGTCGGAGTCGCCGCCCTGACGGCCACGGCCGCGCTGGGCACCGCGCCCCCGGCCGGCGCCGCCCCCACCGCCGCGACCACCCTCGTCGTCAACGCGGCGCAGACCCTCCGCCCGGTCACCCACGCGGCGAGCGGCGGCCTGTACGGCCTCGCCGACGCGAGCACCCCCGCCGACAGCCTGGTCGCCCCACTCAAGCCGAACACCTTCGTACAGATGGCGCCGGGCGGTTCGCAGCTGCCCAACGGTGAGCCGAAGCCCGCGGGCGACGCCCTGACCGTGGCGGCCAAGGCGGCCCGGGCGGGCGCCCAGGTGGTGGTGCGGATGCCCGACTGGTATCCGAACTTCCCGTACCAGTGGGTGAGTTGGAGCAACTGGCTGTCGGCCGTCGACAAGCAGGTCGCCGCCGTGAAGTCCTCCGGCGCCACCAACGTCAGCGCCTACGAGCTGTGGAACGAGCCCGACTGGACCTGGAACACCTCGGCGGCCGGCGTCTTCGACGCCGGCTGGGCGACGACGTACCGTGAGGTCCGCGCCAAGGACGCCAACACACCCATCCAGGGCCCCAGTCACTCGGCCTGGAACCAGAGCTGGATGAGCACCTTCCTCACCGACGCCAAGGCGAGCGGCACCCTCCCCTCCATCGTCAGCTGGCACGAGCTCCAGGGCGCGCAGAACATCGCCGCCCACGTGGCCGCGTACCGCTCCCTCGAATCGAGCCTGGGCATCAGCCCGCGCCCGATCTCGATCGAGGAGTACGGCACCACGAGCGAGGTCGGCGTGCCCGGCCCGCTGGCCGGATACGTCGCCAAGTTCGAACGGGCCGGGGTCCATGACGCCGAACTCGCCTTCTGGAACCACTACGGCACCCTCGGCGACACCCTCACCGACACGGGCGGCTCGCCCAACGGGGCGTACTGGCTCTACAAGTGGTACGGCGACCTGTCCGGGACCATGCTCGCCACCACACCCCCGTCCCAGACGGGCCTGGACGGCGCCGCCGCGCTGACCGGTGACGGAAAGCGGATCGGCGTCATCTTCGGCGGCGGGACCGGCTCGACGGCCGTCCAGGTCAACGGGCTCGGCTCGCTCTCCGCCTTCGGCACCACCGTGCACGTCAAGCTGGAGTACACGCCGTCGAAGGGCCGGACCACGGCCGTGCCGGCGCCGATCACCGTCTCCGACGCCGACTACACCGTGTCGAACGGCTCGGTCACCGTGCCCGTGACGACGAACGCCTCCGACGGCTACCACCTGGTCATCACCCCCAGCGGCACCTCGACCTCGCTCGCGGGGACGTACCAGATCAAGAACAGGAACAGCGGACTCGCCCTGGACACCCAGGGGGCGGCGACCGCCCAGGGCACGGCGGTGGTGCAGGCCGCGCCGAGCACCGGCACCAGCCAGTCCTGGACGCTGACGCCCGCCGGTTCCGGCCTCTACAAGATCGCCGACAAGGCGAGCGGACTGCTGCTCGGTATCACCGGCGCGGGCACCGCGGCCGGCGGTACGGCCCTGATCTGGGGCGACAACGGCACCGCCGACCACCTCTGGCAGCTGATCCCGGCCGGAGACGGCACGTACAAGATCGCCAACTACAACAGCGGTCTGCTGCTGGGCGTGACCGGCATGAGCACCGCGTCCGGCGCGCAGGTCCTCCAGTGGGACGACAACGGCACCGCTGACCATCTGTGGAGCCTGACCGCCCGTTGAGCACGACGGTGCGGCCGAGTACCCCGACCCGGCCGCACCGTAGGGCGGAACCGGGCGGCGTCGGAGCGGGCTCGCGCCGACCGGTCGCCGGATGCGTCCGTTCCGTGCGCTGTGGGTCGAGTCCCCGTGCGCTGACGGGCACATGGGGCGGGTCGTCCCGGCTTAGCGTGACATTCCACGGCCGCGCGCCGCGTCCGCGAACTCAGGGAGACCCCCATGTCCCACACCGCCGAGCCGGTCCAGCCCGTGCTGGAACCGGCCGCCCAGGCTTTCGTCGAGGCGACCGCGAACCCGCCCTACCTCTTCGACCTCGCCCCCGCCGAAGGCCGCAAGGCCGTCGACGAGGTCCAGTCCGGTCCCGTCACCGCGCCCGACGTCGACGAAGAGTGGATCACCATCCCCGGCGGCCCCACCGGCACCGTCCGCACCCGCATCGTCAAGCCCGCCGGCAGCACCGGCACCCTCCCCGTCATCCTCTACATCCACGGCGCCGGCTGGGTCTTCGGCAACGCCCACACCCATGACCGCCTCGTACGCGAACTCGCCACCGAGACCAACGCGGCCGTCGTCTTCCCCGAGTACGACCTCTCCCCCGAAGCCCGCTACCCCACCGCGATCGAGCAGAACTACACGGTCGCCCAGTGGATCACCACCCACGGGCCCACCAAGAACCTCGACCCCACCCGCATCGCCGCCGTCGGCGACTCCGTCGGCGGCAACATGACCGCGGCGCTCACCCTGATGGCCAAGGAACGCGGCGACGTCACCATCCGCCGGCAGGTCCTCTTCTACCCCGTCACCGACGCCGCCTTCGACACCTCCTCGTACCACCAGTTCGCCACCGGCTACTTCCTGCGCCGCGACGGCATGCAGTGGTTCTGGGACCAGTACACGACCGACGAGGCCCAGCGCGCCGAGATCACCGCCTCCCCCCTGCGCGCCACCACCGAACAGCTCACCGGTCTGCCCCCGGCCCTCGTCATCACCGGTGAGGCCGACGTGCTGCGCGACGAGGGCGAGGCCTACGCCAACAAGCTCCGCAGCGCCGGCGTCCCGGTCACCGCCGTCCGGTTCCAGGGCATCATCCACGACTTCGTCATGCTCAACGCCCTGCGCGAGACCCACGCCGCCCAGGCCGCCATCACCCTCGCCACCACGACCCTCCGCGCCGCCCTGCACGACAACTGAGCCCACCCCGCTCAGCACGGTCACCGACCACCGACCACGAAGCACCACAAGGAGCCTTTCCCCATGCCCAGCACCCCCACCGTCCTCCTCGTGCACGGTGCCTTCGCCGACGCCGGCAGCTGGTCCGGCGTCGTCGCGGAACTGCAGAGCCACGGCATACCCGTCCTGGCCCCGGCGAACCCGCTGCGCGGCCTGGCGTCCGACGCCGCCTACATCGCCTCCGTGGCGGCCCAGATCGACGGCCCCGTCGTCCTCGTCGGCCACTCCTACGGCGGCGCGGTGATCACCGTGGCCGGCACCGCGGAGAACGTGGTCGGCCTGGTCTACGTCGCCGCCTACGTCCTCGAAGAGGGTGAGAGCCTGGGCGAGTTGCAGGGCCGCTTCGCCCTGTCGCCGCTCGTCTCCAACCTGAAGGAGTGGACGTACCCGGTCGACGGCGCCGAGCCCGCGACCGAGGTCTCCATCAAGGCCGAGGCCTACCCGGGGATCTTCGCCGCCGACGTCCCGGCCGAGGTGACCACGGTCCTCGCCGCGACCCAACGCCCGCTCGCCGCGGGCGCGTTCGGCGAGACGGCGGCGGCCGCGGCCTGGCAGACCAAGCCCTCCTGGGCCCTCGTCTCCGGCGCCGACCAGGCGATCAACCCCGAGGTCGAGCGGTTCGGCGCCGAACGCGCCGGCGCCGTCGTCCTGGAGGTCGAGGGCGCGTCCCACGCCGTGGCGGTCTCGCAGCCCAAGACGGTCGCCGGCCTCATCCTCGACGCGGTACGCGCCACGAGCTGACGCGTCCCCTTCCCGCCGCCCGGGCCGCTGCCCGAAGGAGACCCGTCCCGCGGGCTCCTTCGGCGCGGGCGGCCCGGCGCCGTTCGCGGGGTCAGCCCGCGCCCTCCGCCGCGACGTCCCGCCCCGCCCGCGGTGCCGCGATCACGGCGACGAGCCCGGCCAGCAGCGCCCCGGCGACCAGCGCGGGCGCCGGGGACCACGCGGCCGCCAGGATGCCGGCCGCCGCGCCCGGAAACACCAACCACTCGTAGGTACGGCGCTGTTGGGGCCGTAGGTGCACCCCCCAGACCGTGAGGAGGAAGACGGCCGCGGGGACGGTGACCGCCGCGCCCGCGGCCGTCTGCGAGAGGGCGCCGTGCCGGGTGACGTGGTCCGCGTAGGCGGCGAGGCCGGCCCCCTCCGCGGTCGCCGAGGCGAAGACCAGGTAGTGGCCGTAGGCCCAGGGGAAGCGTCTACGGTCGGCCTGGTGCGTGGTGGCGAGCAGGGTGTAGGCCGGGCTCGCGAAGTACAGCCACCACATGGCGTAGGCCATCAGTACGCCGCCGCCCGCCGTCGCGTACAGCGCGGTGGTCCCCTGGTGCCGGTCGAAGGCGTCGCGGACGGCGACGGTGGCCGACGCGACGGACTCGCCGAGCACGATCAGCGTGAACAGCTCGTAGCGCTCGGCGATGTGGTGGGGGTGCCACGGCGTCATCCCGGCGGACTGGGCCCACACCGGGACCGCGACCTCGGCCAGCACCAGCACCGCGATGCCGGGCAGCCGCGCTCCCGCCGGCACCGCGAGCAGGGCGACCCAGCCGACCTGGCAGACGACGACTCCGAGGGCGAACCGCAGAGTCGTGCGCCGCCGGGCCGGGTCGGCCAGCGCCGCCCGCAGCCAGAGCGCGGCCAGCGCCGTGCGCAGCACCACGTATCCGATGGTGATGACCCGCAGGTCACCGTCGTCGAAGGCCCGGCGCACCCCGGCGGCGAGGACGAGCGAGCCGGTGATCTGGACGAGGACGGCGAGCCGGTACGGGATGTCGTCGGGGTCGTAGGCGGAGGAGAACCAGGTGAAGTTCATCCACGCCCACCAGATGGTGAAGAAGACGATCGCGAAGCGCAGCAGACCGGTGCCGTACGCGCCGGCGTCCAGTGCCGCGTGCAGGCTCGCGGACACCTGCGCGACCGCGATGACGAAGCACAGGTCGAAGAAGAGTTCCAGCGAGGTGGCGGTGCGGTGCGGCTCGCCGGGGTCCCGGCCGCCCATGGTCCGCCACCTCGCCCCCGTGGCCGCGGGCAGCCCCCGCCGGGTTCCCCGACCGCCTCGGACGGCCCCGGCCGTCCGCTCGTCCGTGCTCATGCCGGCTCCTCGCTCCCGCTCTCACCGCGCTCGGGCGGCGCCCGGCGGCCCCACCCGGTCCGAGGCTAGAACGGGACCGTACGGCCGCCCGTACCCGGGGGCGCACGGGGGCTTGCCCAGGAGCGCCGGAGGGGAGGGGAGGGGAGAGGGGCGGCGGTGGCGGACGGGGGGGTGCGTAGTGCGCCTACAGGCATCGAGGTGTGCGCTGCGGGTCAAGCCGGTTGCCGTGCGGGGGTCTAGCGTCGTGCGGATACACACAGCACAGTGACATATCGACCCCTTTAGACTTCTCGTGATCACGCGCGAGCGGTCCGGCCCGCGCGTGTCGCACGCGAAGGGACCGAGGTGGCCGGGGACAGCGCGACGTTCGGGGCGCGGCTCAGGGAGCTGCGGCTCGGGGCGTCGCTGACCATCGAGGGCTTGGCCGAGGCGTCGGGGGTGAGCGTGCGCGGCATCGGGGACCTGGAGCGGGGGCGGCGGACGGCCCCCCAGCGGGGCACGGTCGCCGCGCTCGCCGACGGCCTGGGCCTCGGCGAACGGGACCGCGAGGACCTCCTGTCCGCCGCGCGCTCCGGCCGCGCGCCGGGGTACAGCCCCTTGGGCGTACGTGCCTTCCCGCGTGGGATCGACGACTTCGTGGGGCGGGAACGGGAGCTGGCGCAACTGGCGCGACTGGCCGACGAGTTGGTGGTGACGGACGAGGGCCGTGCGGGTCCCGACCGGCCGGCTGCCGGGGCGGGACCGGTCTCCGGTGACGGGCCCGTGGGTGGTGGCGGTTCGGTCTCCGGTGGCGGGCCGGTGGGTGGTGGCGGGTCGGGCGGCGTGGGTCGGGGCCCCCGTCAGTCGCTCGTGGCGGCCGTCTCCGGGGCGCCCGGCACCGGCAAGACCACGCTCGCCCTGCATGCCGCCCGGGAGCTGGCCGACCGCTTCCCCGACGGTCAACTCAGCGTGGATCTAAGGGGGATGGACGACGCCCCGCCCACGCCGGCCGAGCTGCTGCTGACCCTGCTCAAGGCGCTCGGGGTGGCCGACCGGGAGCTGGGGAAGGCGGGCCCGCAGGGTCATCCGGCGCTGTACCGGCGGCTGTTGGCCGAGCGGCGGTGTCTGCTGGTGCTGGACAACGCCCGGGACGAGGCCCAGGTCCGCCCGTTGCTGCCCGGTACCGGCAGGGGCATGGTGGTGATCACCAGCCGCCGGATGCTCACCGGGCTGGACAGCGTGCACCGGCTGCCACTGGGCGAGTTGAGCCCGGCGGAGTCGGCCGTCCTCCTCGCCGGGCTGGTGGGCGAGGAGCGGTCCGCCGCCGACCCGGCCGCCCTCGCCGAGGTCGCCGAGCGCTGCGGACACCTCCCGCTGGCCCTGCGAGTGGCGGGCAACTGGCTTGCCACCCGCACCGGTTGGAGCGTACGGCGGCTCGCCGACCGGCTTGCCTTCGAGGAGCGGCGGCTGGACGCGCTGGCCGCCGGTGACGTCCGGGTCTCGGCCGCCTTCGACCTGTCGTACCGTCAGCTGACGCCTGCCGGGGCGCGGTTGTTCCGGCTGCTCTCGCTGGTCGAGGGCCCGGACGTCGGCGCGGCCTGCGCGTCGCGGCTCACCGGGCAGTCGCTGTTCGAGACCGAGGACACCCTGGAGGAGCTGGTCGAGACCGGTCTGCTCGGCACGGACCGGGACCGTTACCGCCTGCACGACCTGCTCTGCCTGTACGCCCGCACCCGCTTGAAAGCCGAGGAGGACGCCGGGAACACCGGGAACGCCGAGTACGCCGAGGACACAGCGCGGGCGCGTACCGCGATGCACCGCTGGCTGCTGGAGACGGCGGTCGTGGCGGGCCGTTGGTACGAGCCGGACCACGGCGCCCCGCCGCCCGACTGGCAGGGCATCGTCGACCTCTCCACCCGTGAGCGGGCCCGGGAGTGGCTGCGGGCGGAGGCCGCGGGCTGGCTGGCCGCGTTCCGTGCCGCCGCGGACGCGGGCGAACACGCCACGGTCGTGGAGGTGGCCGAGGCACTGCACTGGTTCTCCGACCAGTGGATCTTCTGGGGCCACTGGCCGGAGGTGTTCGGCACCGCGGCCCGGTCCGCCCGCGCGCTGCGCGACCCGCTGCCGGAGGCCACTCAACTCAACTACTACGCTTGGGCGTTGACAGCCTGCGAGAACCGTCCGGCCGACAGTGTCGCGGTCGCCATGGAAGCCCTTGCCGCCGCCCGGCGCGCCGGGGACCTGTCGCAGCAGGCGTGGGCCCACTACTACGCGGCCGTGGCCCATCGCATGCTGCGGGACTTCGCTCCCCTCGCCCACCACAACCGGGAGGCGACCCGGCTGTTCGAGGCCGCCGGTGATGTGCACGGCTCGTTCCAGACGATGCACAACAACGGCGTCAGCCTGCTGGAACAGGGCCTGGGCGAGGAGGCGTTGGAGTCCTTCCTGGACACGCTCGCGCTGCTCGACCGGGCCGGCGACCGGATCGAGCCGAGCATCGCCCACATCACCCGGATCGCCCTCGACATGGGCGCGGGGCGCGCCTGCACCCTGATGCGGCGCTGGGACGACGCCTTCGCCCATCTGCGGGCTGCCGGCGCCGGCAGCCGTGACAGCGGCAACACGGCGATGGAGACCCGCGCGCTGGTCTACCTCGGGCGTGCCCTGCTGGCGGCGGGCCGCGAGGAGGAGGCAAGGGAGACCTACGCCCGGTGCGTGGCGCTCGGCCCCACGGCCGATCCCGAGTTCACCGCCGAGGCCCGTGCCCACCTGGCCGGCCTCGGCGGCTGAGGCTTCCGCCGCCGGCGCTTCCGCTCTTTCTGCCTGGGATGTGCCTGGAGCGCGCGCCGCCCGGCTGGTTGGCTGCTCAGGGCGGGTCGGCCAGGGCGTCTCCCGCCGTGACGCACGGCCGGCCGGAGGGAAGAGCCACTTGAGTCCGTACCTGACGTCCGCCCCCGCCCCCGCACTCGACCGGGACCGGCTCGCCGACTGGCGCGAGACGCTGGACAGGGCGCTGGTGCCGGCCACCGTCACACCGCTCGGCGAGGGGCCGTTCACGGGCCGTGTCACGACCGGCCGCCTCGGCTGCCTCCAGGTGGCGACGGTGCAGGCCGACGCCGTACGAATCAGCCGCACCGAGCCGCTCGTCGCGCGCGCCCCCGGAGCGTACGTGGTGGTCGGCGTCCAGGCGTCGGGTCCGGCCGTCCTCACCCAGGCGGGCCGGCGGGCCGAGGCCGCCGAGGGCGACCTGCTGGTCTACGACACCTCCCGCCCGTACCGGCTGGAACACCCGGAGCCGTTCACCACCCACGCGTTCCGGCTGCCCCGGCGCGCGCTGGCCCTGCCCGACATCGACCTGCGCCGCGTCACGGGCACCACGGCCGGTACGGCGGACGGTGTGGGCGCGGTGCTGGGCCCGTTCCTGACCACCCTCGCCGCCTCCCCGCACACCTACTCGGCGGCTGTCGGCGCCCGGCTGGCCAACGGTGTCGCCGACCTGCTGACCGCCCTGGCGTCCGAGCGGGCCCCGCTCCCGGCCGCCAACCCGGACACGGCCCGCGGATACCTCGTGCTGCGCATCCGCGCCCACATCGACCGCGACCTCGCCGGCCCCGGCCTCTGCGCGGAGACCATCGCGGCCGCCCACCAGATCTCGGTCCGCTATCTGCACCGCCTCTTCCAGGACGAGGGCATCACCGTGACCCGCCTGATCCAGCGCCGCCGCCTGGAGGAGTCCGCCCGCGACCTGACCCGCCTCGACCGCACGCCCCCCACGGTCGCGGCCGTCTCCCGCCGCTGGGGCTTCGCCAGTCCGGCCCACTTCAGCCGCACCTTCCGCACGGTGTACGGCCTGCCGCCGAGCGAGTGGAGGGAGCTGCGTGCCGGAGGGCAGGGGGGCGGCGACGGCGGGTGACGCGCTGTCATCGGGGATGACGCGCAGGCGGCCGGTCCGGGGCCGCCGGGGTGCGGTGGTTTCCGGTCGGCGTCGGGCCTTGCCCGGACGGTTCGGTGGCCCGGCCGGGCGCCCAAGTCGGGGGCGCGCGCGTTGAGTTGTCAGTGGCTCCCGGTACGTTCTGCAAGTGCCAGGGCCGCTAGGCGGCACAGCGCGACCGGTCCCACCGGTGCGCCCCGGACGACGTAAGGACCAGCATGGACGCCGTATTCGCCGACTTCTCCACCGACCCGGCCAGGCTGTCGAACGCCGTGGTCACCCACCACCGTTGCGGGATCGCCCCCTCGCACCTCGCGCTGGGCCCCGGCGGACACATCACGGTGGACTTCACGGTGGGCGAGCGGGAGAAGATCGCCGAGGCCGTCGTCACCGTCACCGTTCTCGGCGCGAGCGCCGCGATGGACGTGCTGCTCAACGGCAAGGCCCTCGCGGAGCGGCTGGCGATCACGGAGGACGGGGCGGGCCGGGAACACAACGACCCGCAGGACACGGTCCTCAGTGTGCCGGGGGAACTCCTGACCGCCGGTGACAACGTTCTCCAGATCCGCAGCCCGGAGGGCGCGGAGGCACTGCTGCGGCTGCGTGCCGTCACCGTGGCCCCCGCACACGACCGGGACCGGGCGGAGCGCGCGATGGCGGCCCGGGGGGCCAACCGGTCCGTCGTCGCCTTCGGCACCGAGGTCCGCGCCCCCGGCTCCACCGCGTGGCAGCCCGCTCCCCGCCTCCTCCTCCACATCGACACCGGCGAGCGCGCGATGCCCGCCCATGTCTCCTGGCGTGGGGCGGACGGCGCGGAGGCGGCGATCGGGCTGCGCGCGGACCTCTCCGGTTTCCTGGGACACCGCAGGACCGCCGACGGCGCGGTCGCCGAGTACCGCGGCACGCTCGCCGACCGGTGGACCTACCCCGAGGGCACGGCCGGGGCCCGGCTGCACCGGTTCTCCACCGAGGAGGGGCGCGAAGGAGCCTGGTCCCCCGCCGGCGAGCTGCGCCTGCTGCTCGACGACGGAGGGGCGCTGGCGGAACGCGTGTCCTGGACCGACCGGCGCGGCAACACCGCCTCGGTCGCCCTGACCTCCGCGAACTCCGCCGGCGCCCCCCAGGTGCGGCAACCCGTCGGGGAGCTCCAGGACATCACTCGTACGGTCACCGAGGTCGAGGCGAGCAACGAGTTCGAGGACGGGGGCGAGGTGGCGAGGAACCTCCTCAACAAGTCCCGGAACAAGTGGCTGGCGTTCGAGGACACCCCCGAGCTGGACTTCACCTTCGCGCAGCCCGCCGCCGTCGCCGCCTACCGGCTGACCTCGGCGAACGACGCCGTCGACCGGGATCCGCAGGACTGGAAGCTGGAGGGGTCGCACGACGGCCGTCACTGGACGCGCCTGGACTCCCGCACCGGCGAACGCTTCCGGGACCGGTACGAGACGAAGGAGTACTCCGTCGCCTCCCCCGCCCCCTACGCCCACTACCGCCTCACCATCGAAGGCAACAACGGCTCCGACCTGACCCAGCTCTCCCGGATCCAGTTCCTCGCCGGCGAGACCCCGGCCGCCGGACCGGTCCACGGTGCCGCCGACTTCACCGGCTACCGCACACCCCGCGCGGGCGACCCCGTCGGATACCGGGGTACGACCGTCCCCGGCCCCTGGTCCGACGCCCCCGGGCAGCGGGAGGGCCAGGAGGCCGGGCAGGCCCTGCGGCAGCTGCTCGCCGGCGACCTGGGCGAGACGGCCCTCGGCCTGGACGACGCCGCCCGCCTCATCGGCAAGCTGGCGGCCTACCTGAAGAACGCCTGAACTCCGTTGCCAGAAAGGCGAGTTGAGTCTGAGAGGGGAACGCTCAACGCGTGCAGGGGGCGCTCGGCGATCTCGTCGACCGGGTGTTCATGATCCTTGAGGACTACTCGGTCGACCCCGGACACGGGCGAGTGTCGGTCGCAGGGCCGGCGCTCGTCGTCAGTGCGCGGTGCCGGTCTGCCACACCACTGTGCTGTCCTGCCGGATGACAACGTTTCCGTCCTGCAACAGGCTGAGGACGGCACCCGGGTGCCCCGCCGAATCGCTGGCCCACACCGGCTTGGCCGCGGCGTCGTAGATCACGAAGTTGCCGTCCTCCTGGAAGAGGGCGCGCAGACCGTCGCCGGAGGTGTCGCTGGCCCAGCGCGCCTTGCCGTTCTCGTCGTAGAGCACCAGGTTGCCGTCCGGCTGCATGAGCAGCCTGGTGCGTCGGGTCTGAAGGGAATCCCCGGCGTTCAGCAGGTGCCGCGCCCGGACGACGAGTACGTCCGGCAGGCGCGCCCCGCTCCCGGTCGTGGCCGACGCCGTCGGACTCGGACTCGACGTGGCCCCTGCCGGAACCTTCGACGCGCCGGTGCGAGCCGAGGCCGTCGACGACTTCCCGGGTGTGGACGCGTGGCTCTCGCTGCCGTTTCCGTGCAGCGCGAGCACCGTCACGGCCACGACGCCCGCTGTCACCACGGCGGAGCCGGCCAGGACGAGCCGCACGGTGCGCCCGCGCCCCGGGGCAGCGCCCGGCACGGGAGCGGCGTGCGGGGGAAGGCCACTCGGAGCCGCCCCGAAGCCGCCCGTGGAGGCGTGCGGGGCGCCCGCCTCGCCGTACGTCATGGGGCTGAACTGTGTCGCCACGACCGTCGCGGGATGTGCGGGGCGTTCGCTCAGCGTGCCCGTGCCGTCGGCCACCGTCGCGGGCGCCCCGGCCACACCCGCGCCCGCGCCCGCGGCGAGGGCGCGCTGGTAGACGGGGTGGTGCACGAGATCGGTGTGGGCCGCGCACATCTCGACGATCTTCTGCGGATCGGGGCGCTGGGCGGGGTCGCGGTGCATGCACGCCGCGATCAGAGCGGCGAGGTCCGCGTCCACGCCCTTCAGGTCGACGTCTTCGTGCACGGACCGGTAGGAGACCGCGGCGATGGGGCCGACACCGTAGGGCGGACGGCCGGTGGCGGCGAAGGCGAGCGTGGCGCCGAGAGCGAAGACGTCGGCGGCGGCCTCGGTCTCACCGTGCGTGAGGGTTTCCGGCGCCATGTAGCCGGGGCTGCCCACCGAGGTGCCGACCTGGGTGAGGACCGGCGAACCGAGGCTCCGCGCGATACCGAAGTCGATCAGCTGGGGACCGGTGGCGGAGAGGATGACGTTGTCCGGCTTGATGTCGCGGTGCCACACGCCATGGACGTGGATGTCGACCAGTCCCTCGGCGAGGGCCGCCAGCAGCACCCGGCACAGATCCGCCGGAAAGGGGCCCGTCGCCGTCACCGCTGTGTGCAGGGTCGGCCCCGGCACGTACTCGGTGGCCAGCCAGTACGGCGACGTGGCCACCTCGGCGTCGATGAGCGTGGCGGTGAACGCGCTGCGTACCGTACGCAGCGTCTCCACCTCGCGCCGGAACCTGCCCAGCACCCCTTCGTCGTTCTGCAGGTGGTCGTTGATCACCTTCACGGCGGCCGGACGCCCGCCCGGCGAGCGGGCGAGGTACACCCGGCCCATGCCGCCCTGCCCGAGTCTGCCTACCAGACGGTACCGACCTATCTGTACCGGATCAGTTCCATCGAGCGGATGCACTGAGCTCGCCTTCTCTAGACTTACGACCCAAGTCGGGGCTGTCGCCGCGGTGTTGTCCCGGCCTGGCGACATCGCACTTGTTCGGCAACGGAGTTGCGGCCGCCGGTCTCCCTTTCCGGGAAGTCCACAGGCTCGCAGGCCCGGTACCGGTGGATGCAACGTCACGATAGATCACTTCGTGGAGCCGGTGCGACCGTCGTCACCGGTTGGTTGCACGACGCGCTGACGCTCGTAACAGCGTTACGGATACGCGGTGTTGACCGGACCGAGCCGTCCCGCACCGTACTGAGCGGCGGATCAGCGCCCGGGTCCGAGGACGCACTCGGCCCAGACCGTCTTGCCGGGGCCGAGGCGGTCCCGTACGCCCCAGTCGGCGGCGAGGGCGTCGACGAGGAGCAGGCCGCGGCCCCCGTCCTCGTCCGGGCCGGGAGCCAGCCGCGCCGGCTGTGCGGGGTGGGTGTCGGTCACCTCGATGCGGACGACGCCCCGGCTCTCCTCGTGGGACAGGAGAAGGGCGAAGTCCCTTCCGGGGACGCGGCCGTGCAGGACCGCGTTCGCGGCGAGTTCGGCGACGACGAGGACGGCCGTGTCGTGTGTGGTGGTGCCGTGCGGGTGTCCCCATTCGGTGAGCTGGTGCGCGGCGAGCAGCCGGGCGAGGCGGGCGCCGCGGCGGGTGGCGGAGAAACGCTGCGCGAACGTACGGACCGACGTGGGGTGTTGGGTGTGGGGGGCTGACATGACCGTCACTGTGCCTGGAGTTGACGGTCCGTCGGCAGGTCCGGCGCTGATACAGATCGCGTTGTACTGGTCGACTCACTGGACCGGGTCGGTCGCTGTACGTGACGATAGGTGTGTCTCGCGTGGCGCAGCGCGCACGGCACACGGTACGGCAGGTGTCCGGGCCCGGCACGAGTACGGTCCGGCGGCACAGGGGAAGGCGGCTGCGATGGCGACGGGCAACGGCGGCGGGGCGGGCGGGAACACCGGGCAGGGCGGGGGCGGCGGCAACTGTGAGCCGGAGCTCTCCGACAGTCTCAAGACCTTCGGCGCGGTCCTCAAGGCCCTGCGGGAGGAAGCCCGCCTGACGCAGGAGCAGTTCGCGCCGCTGGTGCGGTACTCGGTCGCGTACATCGCCAAGATCGAACAGGGCAAACGGTTCCCTCCGCGGGACCTGCTGGACCGGTCGGAGGACGTGCTGGGCGCGGTCGCGGGGCGGGTGCTGGGAGCGGCGGCGAAGAGTCTGACACGGAGGGCGGGGCTGGCGTCGTGGTTCCGGCAGTGGGCGGGGATCGAGGAGGAGGCGATCTCGCTTTACGCGTATGAATGCGCGGTGATTCCAGGACTGCTTCAGCCCGAGCCGTACATTCGCGCCCTCTTCGACCGACGTCTTCCTCCTCTGTCGGAGGAGCAGTTCGAGGAGCAGGTCATGGCTCGGCTCGAACGCCAGCGCCTCCTGACCGAGCGGCCGAACAGCACGTTCAGCTTCATCGTCGAACAAGCGCTCCTGGATCGGCGACTGGCAGGTGCCGAGGTCACCTACGCACTCCTCGGAAACCTCCTGGAAGCAGGCCGTCTCCGGAACGTGGAGATCCAGGTCATGCCTCGAACCCAGGAGGACCACTCCGGCTTCGAGGGCCCTCTGTACCTCGCTGAGACCGGCGAAAATCGTTGGGTGGGCTACGTAGAAGCGCACGACTGCAGCATGCTCGTCACCGACATAAAAGCCGCAAGCGCCATGCTTCAACGCTATGGCAAGATGCGCTCGCAGGCTCTGAGTCATCAAGCCACCGCGAGCCTGCTGGAGCAGATGCGAGGAGCGCTATGAGCACCACCGAACTTGCTTGGTTCAAGAGCAGTTTCAGCGGCGGTGGCGGCGGCAACTGCGTAGAGGTCGCTGTGCGCCCTGAGACCGTCCTCGTCCGCGACTCGAAGGACACCCGGAGGCAGTCCTTGGCCCTCTCGCGCGACGCGTGGTCGGCGTTCACGACGCTGGCGGCCGACTCGCGCGTCTGAACTTCCGCCGGGGCAACGCCAGTTGCCCCGTTCAAGGGGTGCGGGTAGGGCCACAAACGGCGAGCTGAGCCGGACTGTGCTCCAGTCGGGGTGGATCACTGGTCTGCGGCGGCGCACGCTTCGGCTTCCGCGAGGTAGCTCTCCACCGGGCCGAGGGTGAGCATGCCACTGGCGGCGCCGGCGTGCTCGGCACGGGCGTCGCGCAAGGCAACTGCGGCGCGCACGGCGATCTCGGGTTCGTCGAGGCGGACCGCGACGTGAGCGGTGAGGCACCACAGGGCTTCCTGGAGGTGATCGCGGGGTGGTTCGGGTGTGGCGGCAAGGGAGACGCGGGCGTCTTCCACCCGGCCCTGAGCCAGGAGTACGAGTGGCGTCGCCCAGGGCAGGAACGGCCCCCAGTCGAGCTGGGAGTCGGTGGGGGCGGGGCGGTTGTGCAGCAGGCGCAGGCCGAGCAGAGCCAAGGGGAGCAGGCCGCGGCGGAGCCCCGGCATTCCGGCTGTCGCGAGAGCGTCGTCGGCAGCTCGGTATGCCGCCGCAGCGGCCGCGGGGCTCGGGCCGCCGGGTTCGGTGCTGCGGGCGGCGGTGACCCGCGCTCTGAACCATGCGGTCAGGACCGTAACCAGTGGGGACTCGTGGGCGGCGGCAAGCTCTTCCGCGGCGACTGCGTGCACGGACGCGGCCTCGAGGTCGCCGAGAGCGGACGCGGATTGCAGGCGCACGAGTCGGCCCAGAATGGCAAAGGTCGGCAACCCGTGCCGGGTGGACAGCGAGACGAGTTCGGCTCCGATCGTGTCGCGCTGTGGTGCCAGGCCAGGGCGCGCGAAGGACTGCAAGAACACCCCGTTGAGCGCGAACGCCAGCAGCGGGGGGTCGTTGAGGCCACGGGCCAGAGCCTCGGCCTCGTGCGCGTTCTTCAGTGCGGTGTCGCAGGTGTCGCCGCCGCGGCTCTCGACGGCGACGGTGGCCAGTAGCCGGGCTCTGAGGTCGGTGGGGCCGCCTGGCCCGAGCGCGGTGAGGGCGCGCTCGGCAGCCTCCACCACGGCGCGGGACTGCCTGGAATCATCGGCTCGGCTCCAGATGGCGGGTACGTCGTAGGCGCCGATGACCCGCGCGGTCAGAGCGACGTCCCCCGTTTGTTCGGCCGCCTGGATAGCCGCGAGGCGGTCGCGCCGTGAGGAGACCAGGGCATCGCCGCCGACGAGCGCGAGAGTGCGGGCCAGGTCCATCCTCGTGCGCGGACCCAGCCGGGCACCGGTTCCCGACCAGGGACGGGGCGCCGGTTCGCGGGTCGGCTCAAGTGTCGCGGACCTGGTGAGGATGTCCGTCTCCAGACGTTGAAGATCAGGACCAGGGTCGAGCCCGAGCTGTTCCACGAGCATCGTGCGGGCGCGCCGGAGTGTGGCCAGGGCGTCGGCCTGGCGTCCGTCGCGGTAGAGGGCGCGCGCGAGCAGGCCCCAGGCCGGCTCTCGCCAGGGGTGTTCGGCGATATGCGCGCCGAGGTCGGCGACAAGGTCGGCTCCCCTGCCGGAATCGAGGAGGATGCTCGCCCGTAGTTCCACTCCCTGCAATCGCAGTTCCTGGAGCCGGGTTCGCTCCCGCTTGGCCCATGCAGCCTCGGGCAGGTCGGCATAGGCCGGACCGCGCCACGAGGCGAGTGCTTCCCCGAGGTCAACGACGCCTTCGGGACAGTGGCGGGCTTTGGCCAGTGCGTCCTGGAACCGGTCGACGTCCGTGGCCCCGCGGGGCAGGCGCAGCGCGTAGCCGGGTCCCTGCGTGATGAGCACGCGTGGCGGTGTGCGGGGCGGTCGGTCGGGTTCGATGGCGCGACGCAGCGCGGCGACGAAGGTGCGCAGCGCACCCAGGGAGCCGGCCGTCGCCCGCGACCACAGGTCGTCAATGAGGGTGTCGGTGGTGACCATCCGGCCTTCCGCGGCGACCAGGCGCGCGAGTACCTCGCGATGCCGCGGCCCGCCCAGGTCGATCGGGCTGCCGTCGTCACGCCGTGCCTGCACTGTCCCGAGCACATCGATCCGCATACTCCCCATCCTCGGTGCGCGGGCCCTGATCTGCGGTGCCGTACTGATTCGCTGCTCATCGGTGTCATGCACGTTGGAGTGGTCCGCCATCCGGCACTGAGAGAAGGACCGTTGTGACACTCATGATTCCTGGTTTCGAGTACACCCTCCTGCCCGGTTCGGGCAGTGTGAAGCTGTCCGCCGCGATCGGTGGCAGCGGCAGCCCGGTCGTACTGCTGCACGGCTTTCCCCAGACCCACCTGATGTGGCGCCACGTCGCCGAGCAGTTGGCCGCCGAGCACACGGTGGTCTGTCCTGACCTGCGCGGCTACGGGGTGAGCGACAAGCCGGAGGCCGCCGACGAGGATGTCTATTCGAAGCGGACGATGGCCGCTGACATCGTGTCCCTGATGACCGGGCTCGGCCATGAGCAGTTCGCCCTGGTCGGCCACGACCGTGGTGCCCTGGTCGCGTTCCGGGCCGGGCTGGACCACCCGGAGACCATCACGCATCTGGGCATCCTCGACGTCGTGCCGACGCTGGACATGTGGAACGTGCTGCAGGGCGTGTCGGCGGCGGTGGGTTACCACCTGTTTTTGATGGCGCAGCCGGCGGGCCTGCCGGAGAGGATGATCGCCAACAGTGCGGACGCGTTCTTCGGCTCGTTCTTCGACGCCTGGGCCAAGGACCCGGACGCGATTCCGGAGCAGGTGCGCGCCGAGTACCTGCGCGCGAGCGCGGCCGCGGTGGACTCGATCGTCGCCGACTACCGTGCCTCCGCGGGTGTCGACGTCGCCCACGACCGGGCGGACCTTGATGCCGGATCGCAGTTCGCCATGCCTGTCACGGTCATCCAGCAGGACTGGGGAGCCCAGCTCGGCTACGACGCCGCCCAGGTATGGAGGGCTTGGGCTCCGGATCTCGACCACCGTCTGACGAACGCGGGGCACTTCATGGCCGAGGAGGCTCCGTACGAGACCACGGGAGCGATCCGAGACTTGCTGGCACGCTGACCCCACGAAGTGACCCTTGAGCGCCGTTCATGGTCCGACGACCCGTCGAACCCGACCATCACGTCGTGCCCGCAGCCAACCGCTGGGAGCACCGTCACGGCTCCGAGGTCACCGATTCCCGTAGTCCTGCACCGAGTTGCCGATGAGCGAGAGGAGGGCGTCGGCGCGGTGCCGGTCCTCGCGCTGGGCGCGCAGTGCCTCGTCGGCGGCCCGCAGACGGGCCAGGGCGGCCGGCTCGCCGTCCACCAGGTCGTCGACCGTCGGCGTGGTCAGCAGGTCCACGCACTCGGTCAGCAACCGACGGGTCGCAGGCGACGGCGGGCTGGGGTCGGGGTCGGCGTACGTGGTGGTCAGGTACCGTGCGGGATCGGTGAGACGCCAGCCGACGACGGTGGAGTCCTGGACCAGGAGCGCCACGTCGGGGGCGATGCCGACACAGGCCTCCACCGGCTCGTCGAGGACTTCGAGGTCGCGCAGGCAGGTCAGCACGGTGTCCCCGGGAGCGCGGCACAGCACCGTGCACATCTCGTGCCGGAAGTCCCGGACCTCGTCCGCCCGGAGCCCGCCCGGGCGTACCGGCGGCATGACCGGAACGCGGACGGAGGTCTCGGCGGACGCGGAGACGTACGGCATCTGGAGCTCGGCCCCGACCAGCTTCCGGCTGACCGGGTCGAACCGCAGGATGTCAGGCGAGTCCCACAACCAGTCCTGGCTGCCGAATGTGCTCGCGAGGAATCGCTCACGCTCCTTCCCGTCCGCGTACCGCACGACATCCACGGAGTTGCCCGTGAAGCGGGGGGTGAGGGGCAGCGGCTCGTCCGTGACCGTCGCGCGCCAGCCGCCGTCGAAAGACAGTTCCATGGTCATTCGTGCCTCATCTGATCTGCTTCGCCGGTGCGAGGTAGCCGTCCTCGGTGGGAATCCTGCCCTGCACGATGTCCTCGTGAGTCACCGGGGCGCCGGGGTCCGTCGGACTGCCGCCGAGCGCCTTGGCGCCCGACTCGCCCTTGATGCCCGACTCTCCGTAGGCCGTGATGACCTGGCCCTGCTTGGATCCGGGCCCGTAGACCACGGCGATGTCGTCGCCCTTCCGGTAGATGAAGTTCCCTGCCTGACCTGATGACTGGTACACGGCATCGGGCTCCTTGAGGATCTCCAGGACCCGTTCGTCGGTGAAACCGTGGCGCGTGTCCCCGTGGTACTTCGCATGCTTGTTCATCTCACCGTTTCGCGCCCTGCCGGCGACGTCGTCGAGGATCTTGTCGATCCGCTTCTGCGCCTTCTCCTCCCTCGTGTACTGGGGCATCAGCCCCAGCGGGTCGCACCCCGTGTACGGGTTGTCCACGTAGCCGAGAGGATTGGGCGCGGCGGCGAGGCCCAGCGGGTCCGGGGAGGTGTAGCGGCCGGTCTCGGGGTCGTAGTGGCGGAAGAGGTTGTAGTGGAGACCGGTCTCCGGGTCGTAGTACTGGCCGGGGAAGCGGAGCGGGGTGTAGGCGTCGCTGTCCCTGGCCCAGGCGGTGGTGCCCCAGAGGGTGCTGCGGCTGCGCCAGGCGAGGCCGCCCGTCTCGTCGATGAGTTCGGTGGGGGTGCCGATCAGGTCGGTGGCGATGGCGAAGAACCGCCGGTCGATCTCCTGCTGCCGGCTGTCGGCCGTCAGGATGCGCTCGGTCTGGGCGAGGGGGACGACGTCCCGGTGGTCCCAGCTGAGGGCGATCGTGTGCGGGGTGCCGGGCCGGTGGCTGGTCTGCTCGCAGAGGATGAGCCCGTCCCAGGTGAAGCGGACCTCCTCGACCACGCTCTCGCCGTCGGCCGCCAGGCGCTGCTTCGCGGTGCGGCGGCCCAGCGGGTCGTAGCGGTACCGCCACCGGGTCCCGTCGGGGGTGGTGACGCGGGTGAGGCGGTTCTCCGTGTCCCACTCGTAGCGCCAGGTGTCGGGCTTGCGGGACAGCCGGGTCTTCTGGCGCAGGGTGACGCGGCCGAGGGCGTCGTGCTCGAAGCGGACGTCTCCGGCGCGGGTGACCCGGGTGCCGTCGTACGAGCGGGGGCCGGCCGCCTCGCTGCCGGGGTGGCGTCCGGGCCAGGAGGCGGAGGTCTGGTTGCCGGTGTCGTCGTACGCGTACCGCTCGGTCCAGCCCGGGGCGCGCACGGCGGTGACGCGGCCCAGGGGGTCGAGGTCGAAGGTGCGGGTGCCAGAGAGGTGGTCCGCGACGGAGAGCAGGTGCCCGTCGGCGCGGTAGGTGTAGGCACGGCTGTTGACGGAGCGGGCTCCGGCGGTGATGTGCCGCGTGGCGAGCCGGCCGGCCTCGTCCCAGGCCGACGTCACGGTGAGCGCGTCACCGAAGGCGCGGGACAGTTCGCGGCCGGCGGCGTCGTGGGTGAAGTCGACCGGCCGGCCGCCGATGGTCAGCCGTGCGGGGAGCCCGTCCGAGTCGTAGGCGTAGGAGGTGACGTGACCGGTGGGGGTGGTCCGGCGGACGCGCCGGCCCAGGGTGTCGTAGGAGTAGAGCATCGGGCGGCTGTCCACCAGTTCTGTCTTGACCAGCCCGCGGCGGTCGTACTGGTAGCGCAGTTCGCCGTCCGGTCCGACCGCCTCCAGGAGACGGCCCGCCCGGTCGTACGCGTACGTCGTCACCCGCCCGTCGACGGTCTTGCCGAGCACCTGGCCGAGTGGGTCGCGCTCGAAGGAGACGGTGCCGCCGAGGGCGTCGGTCCTGGCGGTGAGGCGGCCTGCGGCGTCCACGCGGTAGCTCAGGGTGCGCCCGTCGAAGTCGGTCTCGGAGACGATGTTGCCGACCGCGTCGTACTCGTACGTCCAGCTCAGGCCCTGCGGGCCGGTGACCCGGGTGAGGCGCAGGTCGGCGTCGTGCTCGAACTCGTAACGGCCGCCGTCGGGACGGGTGGTGGCGAGCGGGAGGTCGAAGTGGGTGTATTCGTGGCGGGTGACGGCTCCGGCGGCGTCGGTGTGGGCCGTGCGGTTGCCCTCGCCGTCGTAGGTCCATGACTCGCTCGTACCGTCCGGGCCGGTGCGGCGGGCGAGCCGGCCGTCCGCGGTCCACTCCAGGCGGGTGACGCCGCCGGTCGGGCCGGTCACCCGGACCGGGCGGCCGAGCCCGTCCCGCTCGGTGCGGGTGGTGGCGCCGGACGGGTCGGTCACCGCCACGGTCCGCCCCGCCGCGTCGCACATCACGCGGGTGGTGTTCCCGAGGGCGTCGGTGACCGAGGTGGGGCGGCCCCCGTCGTCGTAGGCGATGCGGGTGGTGTGTCCGGCCGGGTCGGTGTACGCGGTGCGGTTGCCGCGCTCGTCGTAGGTGTACGCGGAGCGGGCGCCGTCCGGCCCGACGACCTCCGCCGGCAGCCCGAACGGGCCGCGCAGGACGCGCAGTTCGGAGCCGTCCGGGCGGACGGCCCCGATCAGCCGGCCCTCGTCGTCGTAGCGGAAGCTGTTCGTGGCGCCGAGCGGGTCGGTGCGGGACAGCAGGTTGCCGCTCGCGTCGTAGCGGAAGCGGGTGGTGTGGCCGAGGGCGTCCGTGGTGGCCAGGATCCGGCAGCGCGGGCCGATCAGGTGCCGGGTGGGCCGGCCGTCGGCGGTGGTGAGCGTGGTGGTGCGGTGGCCGGTCTCGGGGTCGGGTTCGGTGTACGTCAGGGTGATCTGGACGTGGCCGGCCTCGCCGCCCTCGGCGACGACCCGGTCCCGGTCGTCGTAGACGTAGTCGTAGCGGCGGTTGTTGGAGTCGATCCAGGCGATGACGCGGTGGCGTTCGTCGTAGTGGAAGGCGGTGGCGGCACCGGAGGGGCGGGTGACGGTGGTGAGGTCGCCGGTCTCGTCGTCGTAGTCGTAGCGCACCAGCGGCAGGTCCGCGCCGTCCTCCCCGCCGCCCGCCAGGGAGAGCGCGGTCACCCGCCCCTCGGCGGTCGTCAGCCGGACCTGGTGGCCCGCGGAGTGGACGAGGGCCAGGGGCAGCCCGTCGTCCGCCCGGTCCACCGTGACGGTGTGGCCGCCCCGTTCGCCGGTGCCGGACAGCCAGGCGGTGCCGTCGCCGCCGGGTTCGGCGCCGGGCGGGGCGGTGAAGTGGCGGACGAGGCCCGAGCCGGGGTCGGTCAGGGCGTAGTCGCCGTCGGCGTCGCGGGCCAGCAGGGTACGACCGCTGCCGGAGTCCGGCCGGGTGGGGTCGCCGGGGACCGGGTGCGGGTAAGTGATCAGGAGGCCGTCGGCGGTGGCGTGGACGACGCCGATCGCGTCGATCTCCAGCCGCTCGTCGAGCGTGGACGTCCAGGACGGGCCCAGGAAGCGGCCGGTCGCGAGGCCCGACTCGGTGCGCCGGGTGAAGACCAGCGGCAGGATGCCGGGGATCTCCACGTCGGTCTGGGGCAGGAACATCCGGCCGGTGGCGAGGTCCACCGGGTCGGAGCCGTCGGTGAGGCGCTCCCCGTCCGGGCGCTTGTGGGTCCCTTCCTCGACGTCGTCGACGAGCCTGCGCACCTTCGAGGCGTCGGAGGCGTCCTCGGCGATGCGCACGCCCTTCACCGCGGCGCCACCGCCGTCGGTGGCCACGGTCAGCACGATGTCGGGGATCAGCCGGCCGAAGCCCTCGGCCGGGTCCTTCATGAAGTCCTCGACCATCTTGCTGCCGGTGCCGACGGGGTCGTTGGCCGCTACGACGATGCCCGCGGCGAGGCTGTCGAGCGAGGTCAGGTACTCGGCCGGGTGCGTGATGTTGTACGGGTCCATGGGGTCGACCGACCGGACGAAGTTCACGATGCCGGCCGTGCCCTTGATGAGACCGCCGCCGACGTGGTCCTGCATGATCTGCAGTTCCTCGTAGCCGTCGCGCAGTTGCTCGGCGTACGACGGCTTCCTCGGCGCCATGTCGCGGGCGGCGCGGACCGCCGAACTCGCCGTCTGCGCAGCGGAGTTCCGCTGCCTGCGGGCCTCGGCGAGGAGGTCCTGCGCCTCCTTCATCAGCTTCTTGCCCGGGTCGTCGAAGGTCTCGGCGGGGCGTGGCGGAAGGGACGAGGGATCACGCCGGTCGGCGGGCTGGGCGTTGTACCGGTCGACGGCCTTGTTGTAGTCGTCGACCTTCGTGCGGTGGGCGTCGGCGGCGTCTTCGGACGCCTTGGTGCCGGCCTTCCATGTGTCGATCGCCGTCTGCGCCTGGCCCTGGGCCCAGGTGACCGTGTCGGCGAACGATTCCAGCGCGCTGATCGCCTTGACGCAGGCGTCACCCGCCGTGTACCACCTGTGCGGCTGCTTGCCCACAGC
This sequence comes from Streptomyces sp. NPDC005423, assembly GCF_040606415.1. Taxonomy (NCBI): domain Bacteria; kingdom Bacillati; phylum Actinomycetota; class Actinomycetes; order Kitasatosporales; family Streptomycetaceae; genus Streptomyces; species Streptomyces sp. NPDC005423. The sequence goes on from NZ_JBEXET010000029.1 coordinate 78,035, forward strand.
GGTGCGCAGCGCGTCGGCCGCCTCACCCTTGAGCCGGGAGGAGTCGAGACCCCTGAGACCGTCGCCGGTCTCGTTGAAGGCCGACTCAAAGGCACGGAGCTTCGCGGCGACGGCGTTGATCTTGCTCGGGCTGCCGTAGATCAGCTTGGTCTTGTCCTCGGTCTGCCCGAGGTCCATCTCGTCGACCTCGGCGCCCAGCCGGTTGGCGACCGAACGGGACTGCTCGCGCACCCAGTCCGCGCCGGAGTCCCAGCCGACGTCCTGCAACCGGTCGGCGGTCCAGTCGCCCGCGTCCTCGACCCGGTCGCCGACCCACTCGGTGCCGTGCTCGACCGCGTCCTCCACCGAGTCGGGAGTGATGTCGCTGATGAAGTCGCCTATGCCCACGGTCAGTTCCCCCCGGAATCGCCCTGCTGCCGCTGCTCGGCGCGCTCCTGCGGTGACGGCCCGAACGTGTCGTCCAGCGCCTGGTCGAAGTCGTCGTCGGAGACGCCGAGCGCCTGGTTGAGCAGCTGCGACTCACGGCCGCCCTGGCCCTCTGTGAGGAGGGACCGGCCGGTGTCCTTCCAGGTCTGCTCCGCGTCCTGGCCGGCCTTGTCGAACGACTCGGCGCTCCAGTCGGGGTGCAGGGCATCCGGGGTGAAGATGTCGCCCCAGCCCTGCCGGGCGATCTCGTCCTCGCTCGCGTGCGGGTCGCCGCCGAACAGGGAGTTGGCGCCGACCTTCAGCGAGCCGGCGACGTACTGGTCCTCCTCCCACAGCGTGCCCGCCGCGAGACCGAGCCGGTTCGAGAGCTCACTGGCATCCCGCACCAGCGCGCGCACGCCCCACTCCCAGCGCTCGCAGAAGTCCTCGAAGTCGACCGCGAGGCCATGGTGGCCGGCCTCCATCCCGGTCATCGCCAGCTCGGAGAAGCCCTTGCCGAGCACCGAGCCGGTGGGGCCGCCGAGTTCACCGAGCTGCTCGATGGTGGCGCCCACGCCATGGGTGAACTTGGCGACGGACGCCTTGTCGAGCTGGAGGTCCGCTCCGTCGCCGCTCATGAACTCGCCTGCCGCACACGGCCGGTGTCGACGGCGACCGCGTCGGGGACGATGCCGGCGACCGGCGGGAAGAACATCGCCCCGTACTCGGTGGCGATGTCGACGGCGAGACCGGCGGGCTCGCCCAGGGTCGGCACGATCTCGTCGACGATGCGCGCGCCCAGCAAGGCCGCGTACTCCCACTGCCGCTCCCCGAGTCCGCGATGCAGGGCGAACCGGGCCAGCGCGACCTCGTCGGTGAACCCACAGATCCACCGCACCCCGCCCGAACGCACCGACCACAGCCCCCCGTCGGCCACCGGCACCAGCAGAAGCGAACGCCGCATCTCACCGACCAGAGCGCGCGGATCATGACCGCCTTGCCTTCGCTCCGCGATGCGCTCGGCGAGCGCCCCCTTCGACTGCTGCACGGTTCCTCCCCGCGGTAGGTGACTGATGGCCTCCAAGGCAGGACGCGCGGAGGTGCGCCGGTGGTTCGCCCAACCTGGTGAGACGTCAGGAGAACACACATTCCGCCCAGACGGTCTTGCCCGGCCCTCCAGGCCGGAGGTGCCAGCCCCAGCGGGTGACGAGCGCGGCGACCAGCAGCAGCCCTCGGCCGCTGGTGTCGTCCGCCTGGCCCGGCAGGACATCTTCAGCCGCTGGCCCGCGCCGCTACTGAGCTTCGTGCTCGAAGAGGCGGCATTGCGACACCCCTGGGGAGGAAAGACAGTGCACCGGGGTCAGTTGGAACAGCTGCTTCTGATTGGCGAGAAGCAGAACGTCGAAATGCAGGTCATGCCGACAGACCGCGAGTGCAACGCTGGCGTTGATGGCGCGTTCACGGTGATCACACGCAAGGACGGAATGCGGTTCGCCAGTAAGGGAGTTGTACACATCCGTGACTCCAAGACCGTGACCGGACCCGTCATCCATGTGTCACGTGAGGCGTGGTCCGGGTTCGTCGGGGAGACGTGACGGTCGGTTGGCGGCGTGCGTGAGCCCTGCCGTCCTTGACGGGACGGCAGGGCTCACACTCGACGTACGAGTAGCCGCTGCTCTCAAAACCGCAGGTCAGGCGCCCTTCCCCACCGGCTCCAGGATCGCCACGCACTCCACGTGATGCGTCATCGGAAAGGTGTCGGCCTGCGCAAGCCACGTAAAAGTGCAGGTCAGAGCCAGCATGTCGGCTCGCTGTCCCGAGTACGGGCGCCCGGAGCGTCAAACGAGCGTCATGACCAACAGCGATACTCGTCGGCCACTCCTGCCCGCGAGGCCCTGGAAGGGGTGTACCTGGTCGCGACCCTGTGGGTGCTGAGCGAGCGTGTTCGCCCGGCAACAGTCCTGCGCGCGGTCTATGCCGCCTGCCGACGGGCACTGCGTATGCGGCGAGCCCACGGAGGTAGCAGAGGACTGCCGAGCAAGCCTAAAGCGCGTTGCAGAAGGCCGTGATCAGGGCATTTCCCTTGTATGCGTGGGGTGTTGAGGGTTGAGCCGTTGTGGGTGGAGACGTTCACGGGGCTGCGGATGACGCAGTTCGAGCGGTTGCTGAAGGTGGTGCGGGAGCGGGGTGGCGATGGGCCGCGGATCGGGCGGCCATGGTGTCTGCCGCTTGCCAATCGGGTGCTGATGGTGGCGGTCTACTACCGGACCAACCTGACCATGCGGCAGCTCGCGCCGCTGTTCGGGGTCTCGCCGGCGACGGTGTGCCGGGTCATCCAGCGGCTTGGGCCGCTGCTCGCGATCGCACCGGTCTCGCGTCCGGCCGATGCCACGGACCGGTTGTGGATCGTCGACGGCACGCTGGTCCCGGTCCGTGACCGCAAGGTCGGCGCCTCGAGCCGCAACTACCGGTTCTCGGCGAACGTGCAGGTCATCATCGACGCCGACCCCCGCCTCGTCGTGGCCACCGCCCGCCCAGCCCCGGGCAACAAGGCCGATGCCCATGTCTGGCGCAGCTCCGGTCTGCCGGAGCAGTGCCAGGGAGTCACGGTGCTCGGCGACGGTGCCTACATCAACACCGGCTTGGTCGTCCCGCACCGCAAACGGCCCGGCCGGCCCCTGTTGGCCGGCGAGGAAGCCGACAACAAGGAGCATCGCCGGGTCCGCGCGCGGGTCGAGCATGCGATCGGCCGGCTGAAGAACTACAAGATCCTCCGCGACTGCCGGCAGCACGGTGACGGCCTCCACCATGCGGTCCAGGCCGTCGCCCACATGCACAACCTCGCCACCGCCGCGTGATCAGAACAACCGCACCCGCATCCTGACCTGCAAAATCACGGCCTTCTGCAACGCGCTTTAGGCCAAAGTCTTGCTCGTGACGCATCGATCACCCGAAATGCCTACCTGACGTGTCCCGCATGTCGCTGTGCATATTGAACCTCTTGGAAAATTCACCAGAATTCCGGCACCTGCCACTCAACACACTTCGGGCGCCGCCCCTCAGAAGTCAGAAACTCCTTGACCGCTTCACACACGAGTTCGACGGGGATTTCCGAGCGATCAGGAAATTCGGTTGGGTTCCCCACAAGAAAATAGGAAACCTCACCTCGCCCATTCGGTGCACCTAGCGACACCACGTTGCCGTCGGCATCCATGAATTCCAGAACACCAACTCGACGATCTTTGTCCACCCCTACCAAAAGTTCATGGTCGGGAAACCCTGAAGGCAGAAGTTGCCGATTCAATGAATGCAGTTCTGCCAAATTATGGAATGCCGGAGCGGCAAGAAGGGACTCGATAAGCGCGTCAACATCCTCAACGCTACCAAGTACGGGGCGATTCCCGGCGTGCTCCTTGCGGTAGTACGCCTCCACCCGATTCTGCATTAAGGGGCACCTCCATACGATCGCGACTCCCAGCCGCCGTTTCCATCGGGCCAGTGTACCGTAAGCTGCTTTTTGTTGCCGAGGATGGTACCGAGCACATCATCACATCCCAATCTCTGCGCGCACGGCCCGGAAGGGTTGTTTATATAGAGGTCTGCCTTCGCGATCTTATCGCGCAGCATTACGGCGGCGAATTTCTGTTCGGCGTCACTGGCGCGACTTGAAGTGGCTCTCCCCGGCAACACACCCTTGTCCTGCAGCCTCTGATTGACTATGTTGATCAAATCGGCGTCAGCCTTCTTATTCCCGCTTACCACATCGTAGGCTTTACCGTCCTGAGTGACGCCAAGTCCTGACGTAGGCCCGCCCTCTGCGAAACCCGGCAGCGGGGCCGGCTCACCAGGCTCGCCGAATCCACCCTCTTCCCCCAGGGGCCCCATCTGGAACGTCCCTGTGAGGGGTTGACACGGCGCAAGTGCGCCCTTGCCACTACCACCCGAACAAGTGGGATTCAGGAACTTCCAATACTCCTTGAGCGCCTTCTTTATTTTTGCCAGGAAAGGGGTGACATTCCGAGACTTGGGGGCGTTCCCCATATCTCCGTAGTAAGGGGAAGGAGCCGAGCAAGCAGAGAGTGGCCAGCAGCTATTCGAACTCTCGTGTGTTGTACCCCAGCTCGTGTTGTAGTGAGTCCGGCCGCATGAGCCGTTGTGGCAGTAGCCTTCACTGTTGTATCCAGGATCGACCGGCCCATCGTTGATGACACCACTCGAACCGCCCACCACATTGCCCTTGGGCGTCCCCACACCGCAGATGTCCGCCATGCACAGACCGGTGGGGTCACTTTCACCGATGGGATTGTCGCCCGCGTAGGTGTATCCACCGAGTTCTTGTGGGCTGGTGGCTTCGAAGATGGGGTCGAGGCTGATGAAGCGGCCGATAGTGGGGTCGTATTCGCGGGCTCCGATGTCGGTGAGGCCCGTGGTGGTGTCGGTGGTCTTGTTGAGGAAGGTGCGGTTGTCGGGCCAGCTGGTGGTTGTGCCGCGAGGGTTGCCGTAGGGGTCGAACTGGCGCCAGGTGGGGGTCTGGGCGGTGGAGTCGAGGTAGAGGCTGTTGGTTCCGTGCTGGTCGGCGGCGAGTTCGAAGCCGTAGTTGGTGCCGGTGCCGGTGCGAACGATGGTGGTGCCGTCGGGGGCGTTGTAGTAGCGCACACCGGTGGCGGTGCCGGCGGAATCGTCGAGGGTGATCTGTTCGCTGCCGAGATAGAGAGTGGTGGTGGCGGGGTCGATCTGCAGCAGGAGGCTGCCGTCGGCGTCGTAGATGTAGCTCGTGGCGGTGCCGGTGGTGCTGTTGGAGACGCTGGTCAGCTGTTCGGTGTTGTTCCAGAGGAGGGTCTGGTCGCCGGTGCTGGTGTTGCGGGTCTGGGTGTTGCCTGCGGCGTCGTAGGTGTAGCTGGTCGAGCCGGTCGTGCCGCCCGTGGTGGTGGTGCCGGTCATCGTGTTGGGCTGGCTGCTGGACCAGCCGCTGGTGGTGAGGGTGTCACTTCCGGTGCCGGAGACGGTGTGCTGGGTCTGGGTGAGCCGGTTGCCGATGTCGTCGTAGGACCAGCTGGTCCAGTAGGTACCGCCGGTGATGCCGTCTCCGACAGTGCTGTGGTTACTGCTGGTGGGGGTGGTGTTGCAGGTGTCGGTGGCGGTTGAGGCGGTGGTCCAGGCCGTGGTGAGGCGGTCGAGGGTGTCGTAGGTGTAGCACTGGGTTTCGGCCGCGCTGCTCGAGCCGGAGCGGGTCTCGGTCTGGTGGGTGATGTTTCCGGAAAGGTCGTAGGTGTATGCGGTCTCGTCGATGGTGGCGGGGGTGGTGGTGGAGCGGGTGGCGAGTTGGTCCGTCAGGTCCCCGGTGTGTGCGTCGTAGGCGTCCGTGACAGTGGCGTAGGAGGTGGAGGAGCCGAGCTGGACCTGGGCGACCTGGTTATAGGCGCTGTAGGTGGTGCCTTGGACATAACCGTAGGAGGTGGTGGCCAGGCCGTAGGGCTGGCTGTCGTTGTTGTAGGTGTGGGTGACGGTCTCGGCTGGCAGCCCACCGCCGGAGCCGTAGGCATCGGTCCACAGCAGCCCGTTGACGCTGGTGTAGGTGTGGGTGATCTTCCAGGTCTTGCCGAGGACCGATCCCTGTGCGCCCAGGGGAACGATCGTCTCTTCGCCCAGGGACTCGCCGAAGACGTTGAAGTTCACCGCCTGCTGTACGTAGGCGTAGCCGCCGCTGTAGGAGGTGGCTGTGGTGACGTGCCCGACCGGGTAGGTCATGCCGGAGATCGCGGTGTTGGAGTTGTCGTAGACCCAGGCTGCGGTCTGGTTGCCCGGTGAGCTGGTGGAGGCGTAGGCGGCCTGGCCGGCGGTGGCGGCGGCGTACTGGCCGGTCTTACGGTCGAGTGCGTCGTAGGTGTAGGAGACGTACTGGCCGCGGGCGTCCTGGGCCTGCAGCAGGTTGCCGTCCGCGTCGTAGGTCATGGCGGAGGTGTTGCCAGCCGTGGGGTCGGTCTTGGAGATCACCTCGCCGGCCAGGTCGTAAGTGCTGGTCCACACCTGGTTCTTGGCGTCGGTGGTGGTGGACTGCTGGTTGTGGCCGTCGAATCCGTAGGTGGTCGCGGTGCTGGTGCCCCCGGTGAGGTAGAAGATTCCGGTGGCGGGGTTCAGTGGCGTGGTCAGCGTGGGTGCGACGGTGTACTCGTCGAGTTCGCTGGTGCGGCCGGCCGGGTCGGTGCGCGTGGTCTTCGTGACCCCGCCATCGGGCGGGATGACGGTGGTGGTGTCGCCGTTGTAGACCGTGGTCGTGGTGGAGACGGGCACCGCGTTCTTCTCGGAGACGTCGTAGACCTGCCGGCCGAGACCGTCGTAGGTGAACACGTCCTGCTCGGCGACCTGGTTGTCGGCCACCGACTTCAGTCCGAGTGTCGGTGTTGTGGTGGAGTCCCAGTAGTCGGTGTTCTTCTTCGCCGTCCAGCCGCGCGAGTCGTAGAGAGTGTCGTCGATCAGACGGCCGCCCTGCGGCGTGTAGGTCTGGGTCTGGCGGGTGCGGCCGAGGGAGTCCTCAATGCTGACCGAGGTGAGGTAGCCGCTGTTGTCGTTGAGGGTGTTGGTCACCACGCCCGAGAGGGAGGTGTTGGACAGGGTGTAGGCGTAGGTGAGGTTCGCCAGTGCGGTGGTGGCGCGCGAGTCCTTCCACACCGACGTGGCGCGCCCCAACGCGTCGTACTGAAAGGTTGTCACCACGTGGTTGGCGTCTGTGGCAGTCAGCGTGAGCCCGCGTTCCGGGTCGAATGTCGAGCTGCTTGTGTGGGCGACCCCGCTGACGCTGGGTTCGGTAATGGTCTGCCCAGTGGTCAGGGAGGCGGAGTTGACCGTGTAGGTAGTCGTGGTGGTGTTGCCGTTGCCGGTGGTGATGCTGGCCAGGCGGTGGTAGGTGCTGTCGTAGGTGTTCTTCGCGGTGGTGCGCCAGGTGAAGGCGCCCGAACCGTAGTCGGTGGCCTTGCGGGTCATCGTGACCAGGCCCGTGGTTGGGGCGGCGGCCTGCGGGAAGGCGGTGGAGAAGGTGGGGTCGTCGTAGAAGGTCCGGGTGGCGGAGACCACCTGGTCGGGACGGTTGACGCTGGTGGGTGCGCCGAGGGTGTTCAGTCCGTTGGGGACAGAGGCGATGGAGCCTTCGCTGAAGCCCGAGCAAGCGACCGAGTCCACTTCGGTGCCGGAGACGAGGCCGATGATGTTGGCGGTGGTGTTGGCCGGTGCGTATGTGGTGGCGGTGCACTGGTCGTAGGCTGTGTTGGCCGGCACGGTGTGCGTGTAGGTGTAGGTCGGCAGGCCGAAGTCGTCGTCGGAGCGGGTGGCGTCGTAGGTGGTGTCGGTCTCGTTGTAGCGCCAGCTGGTGGTGCCGTCGTCGGTCAGCCGCTGCCGGGTCCACGCCTCGGCGGTGCTCGTAGCGTTGGCGGTCAGGTCCGGCAGCCCGGAGCGGGCGCGGGTCGCTGTAGCCGCGGAGATCCAGTACGAGGTGATGGTGGAGTGATCGACGCCTCCACCGTTGCCAAGGTGGGAGGTGGACTCCATTATCTGCCCGCTGAGTTGAGCGGAGTCGGTGTGGCTGCCGCCCTGCGAGTCGGTCAGCGACACACTGCGGTTCGAGGTGGATGAGAGCCGGTCACCGTCCATGCCCTGGTAGTAGGAGTCGACCTGCTTGGTCTGGGCGTCGCCGGAGCCGTTGCCGGTGGTGGTGGTCACCTGCTGGTAGCCGCGCCACTGTCCGTAGGTGCGGTACTTGGCCTTAACGTGTTCGTCGTCGTCGTAGTGCCAGGCCGCGCCAGAGTAGGAGTAATCGCTCTCCTTCGTCGCCGAGCCGCCGGTGGTGTCGGTCTCCAGGACTTCTTGCACTGCGTATTTGTTGAACCAGTCCAGCATCGGGCTGATGTAGCCGCTGGGCGTCCAGTACTCCGGGAAACAGGACGCGGTGTTCGAAGACGGTGTGGCCGAGGTCGAACAGGCGGTAGGCAGTGTGTAGGAGATCCCGGTCACTCCACCGAGTTCGTTGGTGATCGCAGTGATGCGGTAGCGGAACAAGCCGGGATAGGTGGAGGTACTGACGCGGTTCTCCAGCGCCGAGCCGGTGAACTTCACCGCCGGCATGTTGATCGACGAGGTGGAGCCGCCTGCAGTGAGGTCTGACCCGGTGCGCTGGATAGAGGAGAGCCACAGCGTCGCGCTGGTCGCATCACCTGTCGACGGTTCGGTCTGCGTCAGGGCGTAGGAGTCGACCGTCGCGTACGCAGTGGAGGAGACCGAGTACTGCTGCGTGGTGATCGAGTTCAGGCGGACAGTGGAGTAGAACGACGGTCCGTAGGCACTGCAGGTGGCTCCGGAGGCGCAGGTCAGGTCGTAGGGCACGTCGGGGTAGTACGAGGCGTTGGAGGAGGTTTCCGAGCTGCCGCAGTTGGTGCTTGTGGAGGTGCAGCGGACCGAGGTGCTATAGACGATCTTGTCGGGCACGGTGCCATAGGGGCCGGTGGCGGTGGTGAAGCCGTAGTCGATGTGCGCGAGGTAGGAGTCGCGCACATACTTGACTTCGGAGGCTCCGTTGTAGGCGCCGTAGTAGTTGGTGTCCTGCTTGTAGTAGTACGCCATCGCGTCGCCGGTGGGGGTGGTGACGTAGTCCAGGTGCCACTTGTAGGCCATGGTGCAGTAGCTGCTCGTGGCCGTGGAGTTGTAGCAGGGGTCACTGGAGTGCGCGGAGTACACGCGCTCGGAGTCCACCGAGTTCGTCGTGTCGTTGCCTGAGGCCCAGCCGGGCAGCTCGTTGCGGCCGAAGTAGTACTTGGTGCCGTCCCGCTCCGTGATGACCCAGTACGACGTGTCGTAGGTACCTGATCCGTTCGACGAACTGGTCACCTTCGTGACCGTCGCACCGTTGTCATTGGACAGCTTGTAGGTCGACGTGTCCTTGTCGTAGACGATGGACGTCGAGGACCCGTTCAGGGACATCGTCAGGATCGGGCCGTCGTAGCACTCATCCGATGTGGTCACCGAACCGGTGCTGCCCTCCGGGGAGTCGGAGCAGGGCGTGAATTCCTGCTCCACGAGGGAGTCCTGGGTGGTCCATCCATCACCCACCCACGACGCCTGGGCCTGGGTATTCGCCGTCTTGCCGTCGACACTGCCAGAGTCATAAGACAACGATGCGTCCGGCGCCAACGAGGTCGAGGCCGCGGGCGAGTTCACCTTGTAGGTGTAGGTGAAATCGCCCGAAGAGCCCGACTGGCCCCATGAGCCAGCGGACGACAGGGTCGAGGCGTAGTTTCCTCCGGCCCCGCCTTCCTGCCCGGTGGAGTCGGTGGCCGCGATCACGGTGGCCGCGCCGGAGGCCGAGGCTGTCTGCGCCGTCGCGGACTTGGAGGCCGCACCGGTGTAGACAGCCGAAGACGCCGATCCAGCCGCAGCCTGACTGACGCTGGTGGAGGCGGCGCTCTTGACTGAGCCGGTGCTGCCGAGCGTGAGGTCTGCGGATACGGCTGTGTTGTTGGGGTCGTTCAGGGATGTCAGGGGTGTCTGCTTGCGGCACTGGGCGAGTTGAGGGGTTGTGAGCGCGCAGGCGGGCAGTGTCACCAGTCGCAGCCGGGAGGCGTAGTTGCCGCCGACGGCCTGGCTGAACGCCCCGTAGTCCAGGCCCACTTTCACTCGACCCGAGGCAGATGCACCGGCACCGGCGCTCTGGCTGGTGGCGAGGGACCAGACCGGGCCGGACACACCCAGCCGGGTGGACAGGGTCCGCGACTGTACCGAGACCCCCAGCGTGGTCGGGCCCGTATAGGTGCCCTTGCTGGGTGCTACGGCCTGTGCCCAGACCGGTGTTCCCGACGCGGTGGCCTTGGAGCCCGTGGTCGCCGAGTGCTTCGGCGCCGCGAGTTTCAGAGTCCCCGTCTTGGCGGCCGGCCACGCCGTCCGGGTCGGTACCGCCGTGTGTCGGGTGGCACCGGAGAGGCGAACGCTCCTGTGCGCAACAGGCTTCAGGCCCGTTACAGACTTGCCGAGGTCCGCCTTCGGCTTCGCGGCCGTAGTGGACGTGGTGGACGGTGTCAGCGCGGTCGCTGTCGATCCGAAGGCCAGGCTCAGGCACAGGGACCAGGCCAGTACCGCGGCCCACCCGATCAGAAGCCTCCCGGCCGTGCGCCGGTATCGAGCCTTTACCACTCCGCTGTTTCCGCGCAACCGTCTACCGGACACGGCTTCCCCCTCGCCCATGACGACATGCCGAAATATCGAACGACCACCTGCACCTATTGCTGCTGCGGTGATTGCTCCCCGACGAAAAGAAGTACATGAAGGTTCAATCCAAATGAATAATGAGTTAGGAAAGAACCCGCCCAAGAAGATGACCAAACTTCAACAGAAGTGGACATCCAAGGCGTACACGTGCCGTGATCTGGGTCACACAATCGCACGTGTGGCCATTAAATCCTCATACCGTGGCGCGATCCGGCCACGCTCAACGCCGCTCCGAGCTCCACTCCACGGCGGCTGAGCGCCTCGGCAGACGACGAAAACCGCCGAGGCAATTTTGCGAGACATTGACCCTCACGCGAGGTCGTTCAGTGTGGGCCGGGGGTAAGTAGTGCGGTTTTTTCCATCAGCATGAATAATTGGGGGAAAGAAAATGCAAAACAATTCGCGGACGTCCCTGCCCCGTTCCTGGGCGCGCCGCATGATTGTCGGCACAGCCGTCCTGGCCGTCTCGGGCGCCCTGGGGCTTCCCGGTATCGCTGAAGCGGCCACGTCGGCGTCTCACGCCAGCGCAGCCGGCCGCCCTTCGGCCGGCGTTTCCCCGGGGCTGAGTGAGGATCAGGCCCTGGCGAAGGCACGCGCCTCCGGCAAGCCGGTCCAGGCGACGGCCGCGACGACGGCCTCCTCCACCCTCACCGCGAACCCGAACGGCACGCTGACGCTCAGACAGACCATCGCCCCGGTGCGCAAGCTGGTGCACGGAAGATGGAAGAGCCTGGATCCGACGCTCGTGCGTCAGGCGGACGGCACCATCTCCCCCAAGGTGTCGACCAGTTCCCTCCTGCTGTCAGGGGGCAGCCCGGATGCCCCGCTGGCCGCCATGCGGGCCGGCGACGGAGCCCTGGCGGTGTCCTTGCCCCACGGGTTCACGCTGGGAACACCTTCTCTCTCGGGCGCCACCGCTACATATCACAGCGTGCTGCCTGATGTGGATCTCGCTGTGACCGCTCAGGACACCGGCGGGTTCAGCGAGGTGCTGGTCGTCAAGAACGCCACCGCCGCGGCGAATCCCGCGCTCGCCGACCTGAGTCTGTCCACCAAGGCCACCGGAGTGACCCTGGCCAGCGACACGGCCGGCGACATCACCGCCAGGGACCGCCACGGACGCACCGTCTTCTCCGCCACTGCCCCCACCATGTGGGACTCCGGCCGTGCCGCCGCGAGCACACCCAAGGCGACCAACCCCCAGACCGGCCAGAGCGTCGACATCCGCACCGGCGACCCGGTCAGCTCCAGCCCTGCCTCCCCCGGAACGGCCGCCCGTACCACCAGCCTGAAGGCCGCCTACCACGCCGGGAAGATCCGGCTCTCGCCCGACCACCAGTTGCTGACGGGCAAGGACACCGCCTACCCCGTCTACATCGACCCCACCTTCACCGCCTCCGGACAGACCGACACCGTCCAGGCGTGGGCGTACGTCGACAACGAGTGGCCCGACACCTCGTTCTGGAAGCCGGCCGCCTCCACCCCCGGCCCCCTGCACGTCGGATACACCGACTGGACCTCCGACGTCTCCACCAACCGGGCCTTCTACCAGACCAGCATCCACAGCGGCGTCTGGGGCGCCGATGACGTGATCAGCTCCAACATTTCCTTCTACGAGAACTGGTCGGCTTCCTGCACCAAGAAGGAAGTCGACCTGTACTGGACCGGATCGATCACCTCCAGCACCACCTGGAACAACCAGCCCAGTCGGCTCAAACTGCTCGACTCCCAGTCCGCCGCCCACGGCTGGTCCACCTCCTGCGGACCTGCTGACGTCACCTTCGACATCAAGTCGCTGATGGAACAAGCCGCCGCCGGCAAATATTCAAAGGCCACCTTCGAGCTGAAAGCCGCCGACGAAAGCGACGACCTGGCCTGGAAGCAGTTCAGCAAGCAGGCCACCATCACCACCACCTACGACCACACCCCCAACACCCCCACCAACCTGACCACCAGCCCGGCCACCAGCTGCACCGCCACCACCCCCACCACTCTGGGCCTGGGCGACGTCACCCTGCGCGCCGGAGTGTCCGACCCGGACGGCACCACCAGCCCGCTCACGGCGAACTTCACCTTGAAGAACATGTCGAGCGGCACCACCTATGCCCGAGCCATCAACGCGACCAGCGGCACCACCACAAGCACCCTCTACTCGCACACCAGTACCTCCGGGCCCTTCCAGGCACTCACAGCGAAAACAGAGTTCGCCTGGTATCTCACCGTCACTGACCAACATCTGACGAGTAGCCAGTCGAAGACCTGTCACTTCTATTACGACCCCACCGCCCCCGGCGCCCCCACCATCGCCTCGGCCCCCTCCACCACCAGCCAGTGCCCGGAGCTCACCGACAGCCCCTCAGGTGACAGCCTGTGCACGGTCGGCACGGCCGCCGGCTTCACCGTGACGGACACCAACACCACGACCTCGCCCGGCAGTTACCGCTACCAGCTCAACGGCGGCAACCCGGTCAGCGTCACCCCAGCGAGTTCCAGCCCCTACACCGCCACCATCTCGCTGAAGCCGACCACACAGACCAACGTCCTGACCGTCACCGCCGTCGCCAGTAGCGGGAACATTGGTGACACCTACAACTACCGCTTCATTGCCAACGCCCCCACCACAGCGACCAGCGACGACCTCAACGGCGACGGCAACGCCGACCTGCTGCCCCTCGGCGGCCAGAACTCGCTGCCCGCCGGACTATGGCAGGCCGCCGGAACGGGAACCGGGAAGGTGAACGCCGTCGCCCGCAACATCGGTATCGACGGCAACGGCGTCTCCACCACCAACCACACGGCCACATCCTTCACCGGCACCCAGGTCATCACCGGCCACTTCGCCAGCGCCACCGGTTTCACCGACGTTCTCGACTACAGCTACGACACCTCCGCAGTGTCAGCCAGTGCCGAGATCCTGCGCGGAACCGGCGACGGAAGCCCCCTCGACCCCAACGGCGGCATCCCAGCAGCAGGCGACTCCACCGCTGCCTTCAGCCGCTCCGTCAGCACAACCGCTGACGACGGCAGCACCACCTCAACCACCGCCTTCGCCACATCCATCGCCAACGGCGGCGGTCTGTACAACTATGCAGTCAGCGACACCAACGGTGACGGCACGTTCGATCCCACGGCCATGACCGGCTTCTCAGACCTGCTCATGGTCATCGACGGCTCGCTCTACCTGTCACCCGACAGCAACCAGCCCGGCGGCTACAACGGCGCCGACGCCGCCACCGACCTGGCCGACTACAACCCCTACTGCCTCGCCCAGAACACCAGCACCACCACCAACTGCACCACCGGCTGGAGCGGCTGGACCATCACCAGCACCCTGCTGAACGGACTGCCCGCGGTATTCGCCCGCGACACCAGCACCAGCGGCCCCTCTGCCGGACAGCTGTGGTACCTCAGCCCCGACAACCTGACGAAACTCGCCGACGACGCGATCAACAACCTCGTCATAGACACCACGCTCACCTCCGTCGAAGCCGCCACCAGCGGCTGGGACTCCGCCAAACAGCCCACCCTCCAGGCCGCCGACATCAACAACGACGGCACACCCGACCTGTGGACCACCAGCAGCACCGGAACCGTTACTGCCCATGAGATGACCCTGTCGGGCACCACCGCCACCTTGACGACCGGCGCTGCCCAGGCTCTCAGCACCGACACCCACGACTGGCCCCTCAACGACTACGACACCACCGCCCTGACCGCCGACGACGCGGCCACCACCGCGGTCCCCCTCACCGGCACCAGCGGCGTCACCGCGCCCACCGGCGGCCTGTTCGACCCCGACGTCGCCCTCGACTCCACCGACCACGACTACCTGCAGGGCAGCAAAGCCCTGGACCTGACCAAGTCCTTCACCGTGTCCCTCTGGGCCGATCCCACCGCCTACGGCGGCGCAGTCCTCTCGCAGAGCGGCAGCGCGGACTCAGGAATCCTGCTCATCCCCACCACCGACGGCTGGCAGTTCAGCCTCAACACCGGCGCGGGCACCGCATGGAGCTTCGACACCATCACCGGCGGCACCGTCCACCTCGGCACCTGGGCCCACCTGACCGCCACCTACGACAAGACCACCGGCGTGATGAACCTCTACGTCGACGACGTCTGCGTCACCACCGGCAACCACACCGCCCCCACCACCGGAGCCACCGGCAACTTCCAGCTCGGCGACGACTGGCACACCAGCGCCCGCGCCGACTACTTCACCGGTGAACTCGCCCGCGTCCAGACCTGGACCGGCGCCGTCGTACCCCCCGCCCAGCCCTACACCCCCGCCGGATACCACCAGGCCGTCACCCCCACCCGCATCCTCGACACCCGCTCCAGCAACGGCCTGACCTACACCAGCGGCATCACCGCCGGCACCAGCACCGTCGCGACCGACTCCATCACCCATCTGAAGATCGCGGGCGACACGGTCACCTCCCCGGTTAGCGGCGCACCCACCACCATCCCGGCCTCGGTCACCGCCGTCGCCGTGGACGTGACCGCCACCGCACAGACCGACGGCGGCTACGTCACCACCTACGCCGACGGCACCCAGCGCCCCAAGACCTCATCCACCAACTTCACCGCGTCCACCACGGCAACCGGCTACCAGATCGTCCCGGTCGGCAACGACGGCAAGATCGACCTCTACACCCACATCAACACCACCGGCGGCACCGCAGCCCTCATCGTTGACGTCACCGGCTACTTCATCAGCGATGCCACCGTCACCGGCGACCAGACCTACACCCCGCTCACCAGCGCGGTCCGCGCCCTGGACACCCGCTCCAGCATCGCCCACACCAGCCTGACCACCACCGGCACCGTGGCAGCCGACAAGACCTTCACCCTTCAGATCACCGGCCTCAACGGCATCCCCAGCAACGCGACCGCCGTCGCCATCAACCTCGCCGCCGCCGACGCCACCGGCACCGGCTACCTCCAGACCTACGCCACCGGATACACCCCCACCGCAGCTACCAGCCTCAGCTTCAACAGCGGCAACGCCATCGCCTCACTCTCCGGCGACGTCCCCATCGGCACCTCCGGAACCATCACCATCGCCGTCCACGCCAGCGCCACCGCCGTCCTCGCCGACATCTCCGGCTACTACACCACCAGCACCAACGGCCAGAAATTCCACACCATCAACCCCACCCGCCTCGTCGACACCCGCAGCGGTATCGGCGGAACCACCGCCCCCGTCGCCGCCAACAGCACCTACACCCTCACCCCCACCATCACCCAGCACGTCACCACGGCCACCACACCCACCATCGCCGCCATGGTCACCATCACCGGACCCACCGCCGGCGGCAACGCCACCGTCTACCCCACCAGCACCGGCAAACCCGCCACCAGCAACATCAACTGGGGCACCGGCGACACCATCGCCAACCTCACCCTCACTCCCACCGACACCAGCGGATCCATCACCCTCTACAACAGCAGCACCGGCACCACCGACCTCGTCATCGACTCCAGCGGCTACTACACCTGACACACTCCACCGCACTGACCTCGAAGGGCTGGCCCCGCAACAACGGGAGCTGGCCCTTCGGCACTCCTCCAACACGGTGACAATCCAAACTGAGCTGTCCCGAGTTCGTAGAGTCCGGTGATCTTGTTTCAGGCGGACTGCGGGGTGGGTTCCTGTTGTCGCCACCAGGCGCGTTCATACTCGGCGGGCGGTACGTAGTCGAGGGCGGAGTGGAGCCGCTCCTCATTGTACCAGCTGACCCATTGGAAGATCACCCGCTCAACCTGGTCGACGTCCCGCCAAGGGCCCTGCATTTCGATCAGCTCAGCCTTGAAGGTTCCGTTCAGCGCCTCGGCCATCGCGTTGTCATAGCTGTCGGCGACCGAGCCGACCGAGGCCGAAGCCCCGATCTCGGACAGCCTCTCGGTATACCGGATTGATACGTGAAGTGCGCGTTGACGGAGCCGCAGGTCGACCTGCTCCGCGAGGTCGCGGCTGCTTCCAGTGCGATGCCCATTCCACCTGCCCGGACGCAGACATCCTGGGCTCTGGAGCAGCGGGGCCTGGTCAGACGGACCTGGCGCGGCAGCGGTCACACCGCCGTGGTCACTGCGGACGGCGCTACTTCCTCAAGCACGGCAAGCATCCCCGGCAGGTCCAGGCCGAGAGGGAACGACTGGAGGGCGATGCCGCCCAGGTCGCGCGAGCTCCGGCCGATGGAGCCGAGTTGATCTCCCGCCTGCAGGCAGCCCTGGGGAAGGTCACGGTTCCTGATCCTGCTGTGCAGACCCGAGGCCGGTGGCGAGCGGCGTACTACGACGCGCTCCATCAGGGGCATGTGCCGGCAGGGCATAAGCTGTGGTGGAACGGCCGCCAGCGCGGCCATTGTGTCTTCACGCTGGTTGACGAGGAGGCCGAGAAGGCTGCCCAGCCTCCTCCGGTTCCGGCCGTAGAGGTGTCGGAGACCCTGGATCGCCCTCATCGTCTCGTTCGTGCGACGCGCAAGGTCCTCGGCTGGTCCCAGAGCTTGGTCGACACCCGGGGCACGCCGGACGTCATCCCGCTGTACTTGTCGCGTCCGCTCGCCGACCGGGCTCTGCGGATCATGCACGCACTGTTCAGCGAGGCCGAGAACCGCGGATACACGGTGGAGACCCAGACCGACCTGAGGCACGGTGAAGCCGATCACACGCTGGCGATCATGATCCGGGGCCGGGCCTTTCCTCTCGTTCTCACGGGGCGGACGACCAAGGTCCCGCACGAGCCGACCCCGCAGGAGCTCCGCCAGCGGGAGCGCAACCCCTGGACGCGCCTTCCCAAGTACGACGAGGAGTTCAACGGCCGCCTCACCCTCGGCGCGCCCACCGGGAGCTGGTACCAGCACTCGTACTCCTACAGCGACGGTGCCCGGTGGACTCTGGAGTCTCGGCTGGAACACCTCCTGCAAGATCTCGAACGCCTCGCAGGGGAAGCCGAACGCCGGGAGCGGGAGAAGGAATTGCGCGAGACCGAGCAGCGGCGGCGCTGGTACGGGGCCGTCGCAATGGCTCGCGAGCAGCAGATCGAGGAGCACCGGGCGACGGTATTGACCGGGCAGATTAGGGCCTGGCGGCAGGCCGCCGAGATCCGCACCTTCTGCCAGGCCGCCCGCGCCCGAGCCGAGGGCGCACCGGTTGCGACGGCCGAGGCGGACTGGCTGGAGTGGGCCGAGGCGCACGCGGAACAACTCGACCCTCTCCAAGGCCGCTTGTGCACCCCGCCGGACCCGCCCGCCGGGCGGGAGGTGCAGCGTGAATTGGCGAAGTCGATGCCTACGCCTACCCGTGGCCGTTCGACACCGACGGCCGCTGGACTCTTCCTCACGACCGGCCAACCGACCCGCCTCCGTGACCCGGACCTGTCCAACCGGGAAACGACTTCGCCCTGTCCGGGAAGGACAGGGCGAAGGGCTTATGCGGCGATGGTGAGCGGGGTTTCCATGCGTTCCCAGGCTCCGAGGACGGCCTTGTGGGCGTCCGGCTGGAGGTGAGCGTAGCGCTGGGTGGTCTGGAAGCTCTCGTGGCCGAGGAGGTGCTGGACCTCGTACAGCGAGACTCCCTTCTGGACCAGCCACGAGGCGCAGGTGTGGCGCATGGAGTGGGGCGGGTAGTGCGGGACAAGCTGCAGCTCGCCGTCGTCGCCGAAGTGGTAGGCGGCCTCGACGGCAGGCCACCAGGTCTGCCGGCGCCAGTTACTGTCGGCGAGCCGGCGCCCGGAGCGGCCCTTGGTGATGGTGGTGAACACCACCGCGTCGCGGTCGAGCCGGTGGATATGGCGTTCGAGGGCCTCCAGGACGTGGGACGGGAGCGGGACCTCCCGACGGCTCTTGGAACTCTTGGGGTACTCCTTGATGCCGCTCTTGGAGTTGACCTCCACCACGAACAGGCGCGAGCGGCGCGTGTCGATGCGGTGGCGGTGCAGGCCGGAGAGTTCTCCCCAGCGCAGTCCGGTATAGAAGCCGAGCAGGCACATCGTCCGCCAGGCGGGGGCGAGTCCGTCGAGGATGCTCTGCGCCTGGTCGGGCGTGAACCACTGCGGCGGTTTGACCGCGATGGGCGGCAGATCGATGCTGCGGCACGGGCTCACCGCGATCACATCGTCGTCGACCGCCGCGCGCATGATGGACGACATGAGGTTGTAGGCCCGCTTGATCGCGGCAGGGCCTGCGCCCTTCTCGACCAGGGAGCGGATCCAGCTCTGGGCGTCCATGCGGGTGATGGCCCGCATTTCCCAGTCCGCCCAGTAGGGCATGACGTGGTTCTTGATGCTGGACCCGTCGCCCTGGAGGGTGTGAGGTTCGACGATGCGGGCGTTCCACCATCGGTCGTGCCACTCCCGGAACGCGATCTCGCCGGCCCGCGGGTCGCGCATGCCTCCGCGAGCGAACTGGGTCTCCAGCTCGATACCCCAGGCCCGCGCCTGGGCCTTGAGGGGGAAGGACTCGCTGAACCGGTCTCCGGCCCGGTTGCGTACGGTCGCCTGCCACTTGCCGGACTTCAATTTGCGCAGGTACGCGGTACTACTCCTTCGTTCGGGAAGGGTGAGGGCCGGGCTGGTGGCGAGGGATCACCGGCGGGGGCGTGGGGTAGCAACCAGCCTGCTGGCGATGAACTCCTCCAGACCGGCGGCGGGGACGCGGACGCGGGAACGTTCCGTTCCGGTGCGCAGATCGACGACGGGGAGGTGTCCCGCGGCGATGAAGCGGTAGACGGTGCGGCGGTCGACGTCCAGGGCGGCGGCGACAGCGGGGATGGATAGCAAATGGGCAGGCATGCGCGAGTCCTCGGAAACAGAGGGGGAAAGGCCAAGCAGGCGAATTGATTCAGCCGGGCTGTCGGCGGTCCACGACGCAGGTCAACTGGCCCTACCAGGGCAGTGGGACCAGATCACCGAGGGGCCGAGCCATGTGACACAGCCGCGTGAGGCGTGGACCGCCGACGTTCGAGATGCATGCGGCGCTGCTCCCGCGCTCGGATCGTGAGTCGGAGCGCGGGACGGGAAACTACCGCTCGGGAATGCCCGGAAGGCGGAGGATCTCTTCCAGGTGGTCCCAGTCGATCTCGATGTCTTCCAGCCTGAAGCGGTGCGGGTACCGCAACGCAATCCAACTGGCACTCACGCCAGCGAACTCAGCGACGCCCCATGCAGGAACACCCGCCCCGAGCCAGCGGTCCAGACAGGAGTCGCGCAGGCTGGAGACCTGCTTCCCCAAGCCCGCTTGCACCTCGTCCGGGCTCAATACCGCTTGGCGAGCCTGCCTCCACGCCCTCTTGTACTCAGAGGACGCCAACGGCCCACCCTGCTCAGCCGGGAACAGCAGATCTTCGGCTTCCAAATCTGCCTCGTCGATCCAGCGCCTCAGCACACCCACGATGTCCGGGGAGACAGGAACCCTCCGGCCCTCGCCTGCACGGACCAGCACCTCCCCGAACTCCCCGTCCGGGAGCGTCACGTCGTGCACCCGAACCGAGGCCGCTTCGCCCGGCGACAGCGCGGTGCCCGCCATAGAGGCGAGGAAGGGGAATACCGCTCCCGGAGATTCCGCCTGGATCCATTCCAGAAGGGCGCGGACGTGGTCCGCAGAGAGCAAGGACGATTCATCTATTGCGGGCTGCGACAAGCTACTTGACTCCTTGCACTAGGCATCGGGACGCGTCAGCGTCCCCGGGTCATTCAATGGTCCGGAGAAGCGCCGGTTTGGCCAACCGGCGATCGTCGGCTATGTTGCGCCCGCGACGCACCTCTCGCGGACCCGGTTGATGCGCAGATAGCAGGTTCTACTTTCCGAGGACCGCTCTAGGTTTGCTTCCTTCGCCGAGTTAATCCAGCCCGTACGGGACTTAACGTGTCTGCCGTCGGCGAACCGGCACAGAACCACCCATACCTGCACCTCGGCGGCCAAGAAGCACGAGAACAGAGCAGGCGCCTTCTAAGCGCTTGGCCGCAGGTTCGAGTCCTGCCGGGGGCGCCACCGACCTCGCGCCATATAGACCGTATTTTGCCTGGTCAGGCTGTGTCTGACCTCCGCACAATTCCAGCGTACGCCGGACCGCCGAGCGGCGTGGGAGTCCGGCTGACACCGGCTGAAACTGGGTTTCTACGGGTGTCTGTCCCCCATGCGTCCCCCAGCTCCACCACCCAGACGCATCCAAGGGATGTATGTCGAGCAACGC
The DNA here is from genome assembly GCF_040606415.1 of Streptomyces sp. NPDC005423. NCBI lineage: Bacteria > Bacillati > Actinomycetota > Actinomycetes > Kitasatosporales > Streptomycetaceae > Streptomyces > Streptomyces sp. NPDC005423. The sequence goes on from NZ_JBEXET010000029.1 coordinate 98,879, forward strand.
CGAAGGGCGGTGTGGGACCCCATCCGCGGAGGTCCCACACCGCCCTTCTCGCATCCGGTTTACCCGGCCTTGCCGACATACCTGACGTCGTAGATCTGCTTCAGGTAGTTGTCCCGCTGACCGATGATGCACCGCGCATAGATGGCCAGGAGCACGGGCACGCTGTTCCCGGCCCACTCGGCAACCTGGGCCGGGGGTATGCCCTTGTTTAGCCACGCGGTGAGGCAGGTGTGGCGGCAGTCGTACACGCGCTTACCCGCAGGCGACTTGTACTCGTGGGGCTGGAGGACCTCCTCTCGGGCTTTGATCCAAACCCGTCGGAACACCGAGCCCGCCAGCCTGCCGCCGAACTCTCCGGGGAAGAGGAGGTCGGTCGGCTTGAGCTTGTACTGGACGATGGCCTCGCGAAGGAAGGCGACGAGGTCAGGATGGATGGGCACAGTCCGGGTGTCGCCCTCCGCTCGCCCCTTCAGATCACGGTCATCGTGGGGCTCTCCGCTGTCGGTCCATTGGCTGCCGACCTCCGGCCGGGCGCTGTGGACGATGAACTCACCCCAGCCCGTTTCGGGCAGCGTGGCGTCGCTCACGTGAAGCGCGACGGCTTCCTCCGGGCGGAGACCGGCGTAGCAGAGGGTCGCGAAGAAGGCTCGATAGAGGGGCCCCCGCCGCAGAGGCCGCTTGCCGATCCAATCGAGTAGCGCAGTGACCTGCTCCGGGTTCAGCAGCGAGCGCTTGTCGATAGCCTGAGCGACCTTGGGGGCACCCCCTCCACTACCCTTGCCCTTCGGCAGGGGATTCTGGCGGAGGATGCCGTGGCGGACGGCGTACTCCATTGCCAGGTTCATGATCCGCCGGTTACGGGACACAGAGCTGGCCGCTGCGGCAGTGCCGTCCAGCAGCGTTCCGAGAGCAGAGACGACCATGTCGACTGGG
>NZ_JBEXET010000030.1:0-92618 GCF_040606415.1 Streptomyces sp. NPDC005423
CGGGTGTTGTCGTGTCGGACCATCAGGGGGTACGTGGGGGTGGGCCCAGCGCGGGGGGGGGCGGGGGGGGGGGGGGGGGGGGGGGGGGGCGGGGGGGGGCGGCCACTCGGGTGGCCGCCCCAACGGATCGTGCGCGGTTACGACTTGGCGTACAGCTTGCAGAGCGCGACGCAGGTGTTGCCGGCGTCGTACACGACGTTGCCGACCTTGGACCCGTGCATCCAGTTGCGGATGGAGTGGTAGTCCGGGACGACCGGCGCGAGTTCCATGATCTGGCGGTCGATGTCGCCCCAGGCCTTGTTGGCCTTGGCGGTGTCCGCGATCGTGGCGGCCGCGTCGATGGCCTTGTTGACGCTCGCGTCGTTCAGCTGGGCGTAGTTGCTGCGGCCGTCGCCGATGTTCTTGCCGCTCCAGCAGGGGTAGAAGACGGAGTAGCCGTTCGGCCAGTCCGGGCTCCAGCCGGCGGCGAACAGGTCGTAGCCGTTGTCGATCTTGCCGATCTGCGTGTAGAAGGTCGACTTGTCGATCTGCTTGTTGACGACCTGGAAGCCGGCGGCCTCCAGCGCGTTCTTGATGGCGACGGCCTGCTTCACCGCGTTGTCCGAGGACTGGTAGGCGATGACCAGCTTCTGGCCGACCTTGCCGGCCTCCTTCAGCAGCGCCTTGGCCTTGACGGGGTCGCCGCCCGGCTTCGTGGTCACGCCGTACAGGTCGAACTTCTCGTAGCCGGGGGTCACCGGGCTGAGGATCGTGGAGGCCAGCGCGCTGGTGGAGGCACCGCCGCGGATCGTCTGCAACTGCTGGTGCGGCCACGCCCAGTTGATGGCCTGGCGGACCTTGACGTCCTTGATGCGGGTCGTGTTGATCGGCCAGTAGTACGTGACCGTGTCGACCTGGGTGAGGACGCGCTGCTTGAGCGTGGCGTTGGTGAGGACCTGGGCGGTGCGCTCGGGGGCGACCTCGTTGAAGATCGACATCGCGTGCTGGTCGTTGCCCTTGTCCGCGATGTAGCGGTCGGTGGAGGCGACGTTTTCGAAGCCGAACTGGAAGAGGTACTTGTCCGGGTAGGCGTTGCGGATCGCGTCCGTCGCCGGGTCCCAGTGGGTGTTGCGCACGTACGTCATCGACTTGCCGACCTGACGGCTCTCGATCTTGTACGGGCCGCAGGAGTACGGGCGCTTGTCGTACTTCTCCTTGGTGTCGTGCTTCTTGGGCACGAGACCGTAACCGGGCATCGCCAGCGTGTAGTTGAAGTCGGCGCGGGCCTCGGTGAGGGTGAAGGTGATGGTCTTGCCGGAGACCGCGATCGAGCTGAGGCTCTTGCCGTCGTAGGGGCCCTTGTACTTGTCGCCGCCGACCAGCCACTGCTGGACGTAGCGCGGACCCTCGGTGACGAAGGAGGCGAAGAGGCGCTCGAAGGTGTGGCGGAGGTCGTCCATGGAGACGTCCGCGCCGTCCTCCCACTTGACGCCGTCCTTCAGCGTGAAGGACCAGGTCTTGCCGCCGTCCTTCATGGTGCCGGCGTCCGTGGCGACGTCGCCGACCAGCGTGCAGCCGCCCTTTTCGTCGATCTTGTAGCCGGTGAGGCCGCGCAGGATCGGACGGGTGATGGCGCCCTCGGTCGAGACGTAGATCTGGGCCGGGTCCAGGTGGTCCATGTCGAACTGGTCCAGCGAGTAGATCGTCCCGCCCTTGACCGCGCCGGTGACCTCGGGGGCCGGACCGGTGGAGTCGGCCTTGGAGCCGACCGGGATGTTCATGGTCTTGGCCGCGCCGACCGAGGGCACCTTGTTGTTCGAGGAGCCGCTGCCGCTGCCGCTGCTGCAGGCGCTCAGCACGGTGGTGCCGGCGGCGGCCACCCCGGTGGCGATCAGGAAGTTTCTACGGGAAAAGGACATGCTGGGCCTGCCTCAGAAAAGAGTCGGATCGAACGGGGCCAGCCGGACGTCGTTGATCCGGACCGGAGTTGGACTGGATTAGCCCTTGGACTTCGGGTCGAGTGCGTCGCGCACCGAGTCGCCGAGCAGGTTGAAGGCGAGCACGAAGATCACCATCGTCAGGCCCGGGAAGAGCATGAAGGTGAAGTCCTCGGTGTAGAACTGGGCGCCGCGCTGGATCATGACGCCCCAGTCCGGGGTCGGGTCGATGATGCCGACGCCGAGGAACGCGAGACCGGCCTCCGCGGTGACGAAGGCCGGGAGCATGAGCGTGGACTGGATGATGATCGGGGTCCACAGGTTGGGCAGCAGTTCCTTGAACACGATGCGCCGCGGCGAGGCCCCCGTGACCTTGGCGGCCTCGACGAACTCCCGCTCGCGCAGGCCGAGTACCTGGCCGCGCAGCAGACGGGCGATGGAGGCCCAGCCGAAGGCGGAGAGCACCACGATCAGAGCGGTGGCGCGCAGCCAGGTCGGGATGTTGTCGTCGGGGGCGACGAAGAGGCCGTAGATGACCGGCATGAAGGCGATGAAGAACAGGGTGGACGGGAACGACAGGACGATGTCGATGATCCGGCCGACGAGGTAGTCGGTCCGGCCGCCCAGGTAGCCCGCGGTGACGCCGACGACCACGCCCAGCAGCGTGGTGAGGATGGTGGCCGCCGCGGCGATCCCCAGGGAGGTGCGGATGCCGTAGATCAGGAAGGTGAACACGTCACGGCCGAGCTGCGGCTCGATGCCGAACCAGAACTCCGAGCTCATGCCGCCGTTCGGGCCCGAGGGGTACGAGAAGGCGTTGAGCAGGCCGGGGTTCTGGCTGGCGTAGGTCGTGTACGGGTTCTTGCCGTAGAGCTTGGATATCAGCGGGGCCAGGATCGCGACCGCGAAGAAGAAGATCACGATGTAGGCGGATATAACGCCCGTGCGGTCGCGCTTGAAGCGCTTCCAGGCCAGTCGTCCCGGAGAGCGGCTCTCGTTGCCCTGGGGGATGGCGGGCGGCGCTGACTTCTCGTCGCTCTCGTCGGTCACCTCTAGGGGGGCAGCCGCGGATGGAGTTGGGGGGGTCATGGTGCTCCTGGCCCAGGCAAGGGACTGATGACTCCGCAGGGGCGCTCCCCTACGGGCTACGCCGGACTTTTTCAACGTAATTCACTCAAGGTCAATAAATTCTCGGCCGCCTTGAGTTTCTCTTTACTTTCTTTGCCCGATCATGACTCTTCCGTAGCTACGCGGGTAGCGCGCCGTAATCGATCCGTGCTTTACATCGGACCAACTGCGCGAAACGGTCAAGGAGTTCGATATGCGGACGCCTCCGTGTCGGAATGCGTACACCGGGCCGTCGCATTCCAACGGTTCGGCATCGCTTCTCAGTGATCCATTGTGCGCTCCACCGAAGATCGACCGAACGGGCCCCGGAGGTACCCCGAAGGAGTGGGCCCGCAGGCGATATACGCCTTTCGCGCTGATATTTGCCGGTAACGGATCGGCATTCCTGAGGAGGCACTCGATGCGCGGAGCCACGCACGCCGGACGGGCCGCTTGCGCGGCGGCGGTAGCCCTCGCGGCGACCGCCTGCGGGGGCGGCGGAAGCGGTGGCGGCGGCGGGGGCGGCAGCGCGCTGCTCAGCGCCTCCTGGGGGGACCCGCAGAACCCGCTGGAGCCGTCCAACACCAACGAGGTGCAGGGCGGCAAGGTCCTCGACATGGTCTTCCGCGGCCTCAAGCGCTACAACGCCAAGACCGGCAAGGCCGAGAACATGCTCGCCGACAAGATCGAGACCACGGACTCGCGGAACTTCACCGTCACGGTCAAGAGCGGTGGCAAGTTCAGCAACGGCGAGGCCGTCACCGCGAAGTCGTTCGTCGACGCCTGGAACTACGGGGCCGCCCTCAAGAACAACCAGAAGAACGCCTACTTCTTCGGGTACATCGAGGGGTACGACAAGGTCCACCCCGACAGCGGGTCGCAGAGTGCCGACACGCTCTCCGGGCTCAAGGTCACCGGCACCGACACCTTCACCGTCAGGCTGACCCAGAAGTTCTCCACCTTCCCCGACACCCTCGGCTACGCGGCCTACTCGCCGCTCCCGCAATCCTTCTTCTCCGACCACGCGGCCTGGCTCCAGAAGCCGGTCGGCAACGGCCCGTACACCATCGCCTCCTACACCAAGGGCTCGCAGATGGAGCTCAAGAAGTGGGCGGGGTACAGCGGCCCGGACAAGGCGCTGAACGGCGGCGTGACCCTCAAGGTCTACACCGACAACAACACGGCCTACACCGACCTGATGGCGGGCAACCTCGACCTCGCCGACGACATCCCCGCCGCCCAGCTCAAGAACGTCAAGAGCGACCTCGGCGACCGGTACATCAACACCCCCGCCGGCATCATCCAGACGCTCGCGTTCCCGTACTACGACAAGAACTGGAACAAGAGCGGCTCGGACAAGGTCCGCAAGGGCCTGTCGATGGCGATCAACCGGGACCAGATCACCCACACCATCTTCCAGAAGACCCGCACCCCGGCCACCGACTGGACCTCGCCGGTGCTCGGCACCCAGGGCGGCTTCCAGGACGGGCTCTGCGGGACCGCCTGCACCTACGACCCGGCCCAGGCCAAGAAGCTGGTCCAGCAGGGCGGCGGGCTGCCCGGCGGCCAGGTCAAGATCTCGTACAACGCGGACACGGGCTCGCACAAGGAGTGGGTGGACGCCGTGTGCAACTCCATCAACAACGCGCTCTCCAACGACAAGGCGTGCGTCGGCAACCCGGTCGGCACCTTCGCCGACTTCCGCAACCAGATCGGCCGGCACAAGATGACCGGGCCGTTCCGGGCGGGCTGGCAGATGGACTACCCGCTGATCCAGAACTTCCTCCAGCCGCTCTACTACACCAACGCCTCCTCCAACGACGGTCAGTGGAGCAACAAGGACTTCGACAAGCTGGTCGACCGGGCCAACGCGGAGACCGACACCGGCAAGGCGGTCAAGCTCTTCCAGCAGGCGGAGGGCGTCGTCCGGGACAACATGGCGGCCATCCCGCTCTGGTACCAGAACGGCAGCGCGGGCTATTCGAACCGGCTCTCCAACGTGGCGCTCAACCCGTTCAGCGTCCCCGTCTACAACGAGATCAAGGTCGGCTGACCCCCATGGGCCGGTACGTCGCCCGTCGCCTGCTCCAGATGATCCCGGTCTTCATCGGGGCCACCCTGCTGATCTTCCTCATGGTGAACGTGATGGGCGACCCCATCGCGGGCCTCTGCGGAGAGCGGCAGTGCGACCCGGCGACGGCCGCCCAGCTCCAGCGCGAGTTCGGCCTCGACAAGCCCGTCTGGCAGCAGTACCTGACCTACATGGGGAACGTCTTCACCGGTGACTTCGGTACGGCGTTCAACGGGCAGAAGGTCACCGAGCTGATGGCGACCGCGTTCCCCGTCACCATCCGGCTGACCGTCGTGGCGATCCTCTTCGAGATCGTCATCGGCATCACGCTGGGCGTGGTCACCGGCCTCAAACGCGGCCGGCCCGTCGACACCGGGGTGCTGCTGCTCACCCTCGTCGTCATCTCCGTCCCCACCTTCGTCACCGGCCTGCTGCTCCAACTCCTGCTCGGCGTCGAGTGGGGGTGGATCGAACCGTCGGTCTCCCCGGAGGCCACGTTCGGCGAACTGATCGTGCCGGGCCTGGTCCTCGCCTCCGTCTCGCTCGCCTACGTGACCCGGCTCACCCGGACGTCGATCGCCGAGAACAAGCGCTCCGACTACGTCCGTACGGCCGTCGCCAAGGGCCTGCCCCGACGCCGGGTGATCGTCCGTCACCTGCTGCGCAACTCGCTGATCCCGGTCGTCACCTTCATCGGTACCGACATCGGCGCCCTGATGGGCGGCGCGATCGTCACCGAGCGGATCTTCAACATCCACGGCGTCGGCTTCCAGCTCTACCAGGGCATCCTGCGCCAGAACACGCAGACCGTCGTCGGCTTCGTGACCGTCCTGGTCCTCGTCTTCCTCGCGGCCAACCTCGTCGTCGACCTCCTGTACGCCGTACTCGACCCGAGGATCCGCTATGCCTGAGCAACCGCTGGACCCGGCACCCGGAGGAGGGTTCGGGGGGCTTCCCCCGGAGAACCGCAGCATGGCCGGAACCGGCATGGGCGGCGCGATGGACCTCGCGGCGAGCGAGGCGGAGACGCTGGAGCGGACACCGGACGGCCCCGACGGCACCGGGCCGCAGGACCGGCCGCGCAGCCTGTGGTCCGACGCCTGGCGGGACCTGCGCCGCAACCCGGTCTTCGTCATCGCCGGGCTCGTCATCCTCTTCCTGATCGTCATCTCGCTCTGGCCGTCGCTGATCGCCTCCGGCAACCCGCTCCAGTGCGACCTCGCCAAGGCCCAGGAGGGCTCCCAGCCGGGCCACCCGTTCGGCTTCAACGGCCAGGGCTGCGACGTCTACACCCGGACCGTCTACGGCGCCCGTACGTCCGTCACGGTCGGTGTGTGCGCCACGCTCGGCGTCGCCCTCTTCGGCTCGCTGATGGGCGGACTCGCCGGGTTCTACGGCGGCGCCGGGGACGCGGTCCTGTCCCGGCTGACCGACGTGTTCTTCGCGATCCCCGTCATCCTCGGCGGTCTGGTCCTGCTCTCCGTGGTGACCAGCAACACGGTCTGGCCGGTCATCGGCTTCATGGTGCTGCTCGGCTGGCCGCAGATCTCCCGGATCGCCCGCGGCTCGGTCATCACCGCCAAGCAGCACGACTACGTCCAGGCCGCCCGCGCCCTGGGCGCTTCCGACTCCCGGCTGCTGCTCCGGCACATCACCCCGAACGCGGTGGCGCCGGTGATCGTGGTCGCCACCATCGCCCTCGGCACCTACATCTCGCTGGAGGCGACCCTCTCCTTCCTCGGCGTCGGCCTCAAGCCGCCGACCGTCAGCTGGGGCATCGACATCTCCGCGGCCTCCGCCTACATCCGCAACGCCCCCCACATGCTCCTGTGGCCGGCCGGCGCCCTCGCGATCACCGTGCTGGCGTTCATCATGCTCGGCGACGCGGTGCGCGACGCCCTCGATCCGAAGCTGAGGTGAGGCGGCGCCATGCTGCTCGAAGTGCGGGACCTGCACGTGGAGTTCAGAACCCGGGACGGTGTCGCCAGGGCCGTCAACGGGGTCGACTACAGCGTGGACGAGGGGGAGACCCTCGCCGTGCTCGGGGAGTCCGGATCGGGCAAGTCGGTGACCGCGCAGGCCGTGATGGGCATCCTGGACGTGCCGCCGGGCAAGATCACCGGCGGCGAGATCCTCTTCCGGGGCAGGAACCTGCTCCGGCTCAAGGAGGACGAGCGGCGCAAGGTGCGCGGCGCCGAGATGGCGATGATCTTCCAGGACGCGCTCTCGTCGCTCAACCCCGTGCTCACCGTGGGCGACCAGCTCGGCGAGATGTTCGTCGTGCACCGGGGCATGTCGCGCAAGGACGCCCGCGCCAAGGCGGTCGAACTGATGGACCGGGTGCGCATTCCCGGCGCGAGAGAACGCGTACGGCAGTATCCGCACCAGTTCTCCGGCGGCATGCGCCAGCGCATCATGATCGCCATGGCGCTCGCCCTCGAACCGGCGCTCATCATCGCCGACGAGCCGACCACCGCCCTCGACGTCACCGTCCAGGCCCAAGTCATGGACCTGCTCGCGGAGTTGCAGCGCGAACTGCGCATGGGGCTCATCCTCATCACCCACGACCTGGGAGTCGTCGCCGACGTCGCCGACAAGATCGCCGTCATGTACGCGGGCCGGATCGTCGAGTCGGCGCCGGTCCACGACATCTACAAGGCGCCCGCCCACCCGTACACCAGGGGCCTGCTGGACTCGATCCCGCGGCTGGACCAGAAGGGCGAGGAGCTCTACGCCATCAAGGGCCTCCCGCCGAACCTGATGAACATCCCGCCCGGCTGCGCCTTCAACCCGCGCTGCCCGATGGCCCAGGACGTCTGCCGCACCGACGAACCGCCGCTGTACGCGGTGGACGAACTCCGGGGCAGCGCCTGCCACTTCTGGAGGGAGTGCCTGCATGGCCGCGACGACTGAGCCGGCGACCGCCGAGCCGATCCTGGAGGTCGACGGACTGGTCAAGCACTACCCGCTCACCCAGGGCATCCTCGTCAGGCGCCAGGTCGGGTCGGTCAAGGCCGTCGACGGCGTCGACTTCGCGCTCGGCCGCGGCGAGACCCTCGGCATCGTCGGCGAGTCCGGCTGCGGCAAGTCGACCGTCGCCCGGATGCTGGTCAACCTGGAGCGGCCGACGGCCGGTTCGATCCGGTTCAAGGGCGAGGACATCACCAAGCTGTCCGCCCGCGCCCTGAAAGCGGTGCGGCGCAACATCCAGATGGTGTTCCAGGACCCGTACACCTCCCTCAACCCGCGGATGACGGTCGGCGACATCATCGGGGAGCCGTACGAGATCCATCCCGAGGCGGCGCCCAAGGGCGACCGGCGCCGCAAGGTGCAGGACCTGCTGGACGTGGTCGGGCTCAACCCCGAGTACATCAACCGCTATCCGCACCAGTTCTCCGGCGGCCAGCGCCAACGCATCGGTATCGCACGGGGGTTGGCGCTGCGCCCCGAGGTCATCGTCGCCGACGAACCGGTCTCCGCGCTCGACGTCTCCGTGCAGGCCCAGGTGATCAACCTCCTCGACCGGCTCCAGGACGAGTTCGACCTGTCGTACATCTTCATCGCCCACGACCTGTCGATCGTCCGGCACATCTCGGACCGGGTCGGGGTGATGTACCTCGGACGGATCATGGAGATCGGCCGGGACGCGGAGATCTACGACCATCCGACGCACCCGTACACCCAGGCGCTGCTGTCCGCCGTGCCCGTACCCGATCCGGACGCGCGGGAGCGTCGGGAGCGGATCATCCTCTCCGGTGACGTGCCGTCCCCGACCAACATCCCCTCCGGCTGCCGCTTCCGCACCCGGTGCTGGAAGGCCCGGGAGCGGTGTGCGCAGGAGGTGCCGCTGCTCGCGGTGCCGGCCGAGTTCCGGTTCACGGCCGGTCCCGCGGCCCACGAGTCGGCCTGCCATTTCGCGGAGGAGAAGCGGGTGGTCCCCCCGGAGGACCGGCCGGGCACGCCGCCGGGAGGTCGCACCGAGGGCACGGAATAGCCGTACAAAACGGCCCGAACCCGCGTTAACACAGAGGCAACTCGACCGACCCGGTGCCGATATACGGACGCGTCAACCTGGACGACGTACGGCCGTGCGGGTGCCGTAAACGGACCGGGGCGCGCCATGTAGCCCCGGTCCGTTGCCCGTTGCCCGTTGCCCGTTGCCCGTTGCCCGTTGTCGGTTGTCGGTTGTCGGTTGCCGGTGGCGGTTGTCAGGGCGTGAGCCCCAACGAGCGCTGCAAGAAGTCGAGTTGGAGCAGCAGCAGGTTCTCCGCCACCGCCTCCTGCGGGGTCATGTGCGTCACCCCGGACAGGGGCAGCACCTCGTGCGGACGGCCCGCCGCGAGCAGCGCCGAGGAGAGCCGCAGGGAGTGGGCGACCACCACGTTGTCGTCCGCCAGGCCGTGGATGATCAGCATCGGGCGGTGCGGCCCGGCCGCGTCCACCAGGCCCGCGTCGTCGATCACCGAGTTGCGCCGGTAGACCTCGGGCTGTTCGGCCGGGTGCCCGATGTACCGCTCCTGGTAGTGGGTGTCGTACAGCCGCAGATCGGTGACCGGGGCGCCGACCACCGCCGCGTGGAAGACGTCGGGGCGGCGCAGCACGGCGAGGGCGGCCAGATAGCCGCCGAACGACCAGCCCCGGACGGCGACCCGGCTCATGTCGAGCGGGAAGTCGGCGGCGAGCGCCTGGACGGCGTCCACCTGGTCCTGGAGGACGACCGCCGCGAGGTCGTCCCGGACCGCCTTCTCCCAGGCCGGGGAGCGGCCCGGCGTGCCCCGTCCGTCCGCGACGACCACCGCGAACCCCTGGTCGGCGAACCACTGCGAGGTGAGGTGCGCGTTGTGCGTGGCCGTGACGCGCTGCCCGTGCGGGCCGCCGTAGGGGTCCATCAGGACGGGAAGCGGATTCCGGCCGTCGTAGTCCCGTGGCATAAGCACGGCGCACGGGACACGGCGTGCGCCCCCCTGTGTCAAGGTGATGCGCGGGGACATACCGGGGTTTTCGGCATAGGACGTGACGGTCACCGTCTTCCTGCCCTCGCGCAGCACCTGTGCCCGGGTGCCCGGCCGGTCCGGCACCGACGAGACGAGGACGGTCACGCCCCCGGCGCGTACCGCGGAGTGCACGCCGGGCTCCCGTGAGAGGCGCTCCAGCCCGCGCTCGTTGACCCGGTAGACATGCACCTCGCCGATCTCCGGGGTCTCGGCGTCCTCGCCCGCCGATGCCGCGACCAGCGCGTCGTCGGCCGATACGTCCAGTACCGCGCGGACGTGCAACTGCGGTCCGGTGAGAGGTCGTTCACCGACCGCGAGGACTCGGGCTCCCCCTTCGTCGGCGATCCGCACCAGCTGTCCCGAGGGGCTCCAGCAGGGCACACCGGGGAAAAGATCAAGCCAAACCGGATCTTCGTCGGCGTGCACCATCCGCGTCGTCCCCGTCTCCGGGTGGACCGCCAGGTAGAGCTGGCTGCGCTGGTCCCGGGCCTGTACGAGGAGGAGCGGGGCACCCGCCGCTGACCAGTGCACATGCGCCAGATACGGGTACCGGGCGCGGTCCCAGACGACCTCCGTCCGCGCCCCGTCGAGGCTGAGCACGAAGAGTCGTACCTCCGCGTTGTCGGTGCCCGCCGCCGGGTAGGCGACGGCGTGCGGGGCGCGCTCCGGGTGGGCCGGGTCGGCGATCCACCAGCGCCGGACGCGCGTGGTGTCCACCCGCGCGACCAGCAGCCGGTCCGATTCGGGCGACCACCAGAAACCTCGGGAACGGCCCATCTCCTCGGCCGCGATGAACTCGGCGAGACCGTAGGTGACGTGCTCCGACTCCGGTTCGGCGAGGGTCCGTTCGCCCGTCCCGTCGGCGCCGACCACCCGCAGCGAACCCTCCGCCGCATACGCGAGATGCCGGCCGTCGGGTGCGGGTCGCGGGTCGATCACCGGTCCGCGGACCGGGATCTCACGTGCTGTGCCGGTCCGCAGTTCGGCCGCGAAAAGCCGCCCTGACAAGGCAAAGGACGCCAACTCCACAGCGCTGTCGGTGGCGTAGCCGACGATGCCCGCGCCTCCCTCGCGGCTGCGCTCGCGTCGGGCCCGCTCCTCGGGCGGAAGGTCCTCCGAGGCGCCGCCCAGCAAGGCGTCCGGGTCGGCCGCCACGCGCTCCCGGCCGTCCGCCGGGTCCAGGGTCCACAACGCGTTCGCCCGGTCCGTGCCGGAGGGGGAACGCAGGAACACGACCCGGGAACCGTCGGGCGCCACGGTGAACGCGCGTGGCGCACCGAGAGTGAAACGCTGGGTGCGGGCGTGGCGTCGGGGGAAGGAGTCAGCCTCGGTGGTCATCCCCTGACCATATTGGCCATGCGCCCCCTTGTGCGGCTGTGCGCCGATCGATGCGCGAGCGCGGATAGTTATGATCACTAGCGCTGTGTGGGTATGAACCCGCTGGCTGCTTCATGGATTTGCTGCATGGATCTGTTGCCCCCGTCAGTCCGACCCCGCGTCCCTGGGATCCTTTGGAGGTGAGCCGCCGTGGCACTCTCGATTTCGGCGGTGGTGCTGCTGGCGATCATCGTCTTCCTTCTGATCAAGAAGTCCGGTCTGAAAGGCGGGCACGCGGTCGTCTGCATGCTCCTCGGCTTCTATCTGGCCTCCTCGACGGTCGCGCCCACGATCAGCGACCTGACGACCAACATCGCGAGCATGATCGGCAGCATCAAGTTCTGACCGGCGCCGGTCGCGGACCCCGGCGGGCGAGTGCCCCGGGGTCTGCCGCGCGACCGTCGCAGTCGCTTGGCCGCCGCGGGCAGGGGAGTTGAGCGGCGCACCGCTCTGTCCGCTCCTTCGTCCCGTGCGTCGCCACCGTCCTCACGTCCGGCGGGGTCGAGGTTGTGCCGGTCGGCCTCGGCCGACCGATGCCGCTGCCCCTGTCCTTGGCCGGGTGGTCGGCAGCGGAAAGCGTGTCACTTCGGCGCGAAGTGTCACGCTTTCGCGGGAGGGGTGGGTGCGGCCCAGGCCTCGGACGCGTGGGTGACGCAGTCCGTCCGCGCGGTCGCGCCGATGGCGAATCGGGGGCCTTCGACGGTTCTCGAGTCGCGGACGTGCACGGGGTAAGCGCAGTAGCGATCTCCACGCACGACTCACCGTCGTTGTCGCCGCTGTAACTGGCCTTGCACAAAGCCGAGTTCGAAGGCGTCTGCGGCAGTGGACTTGTGCATCGTGTCTCTCCCGGCAGCGGCTCGATGGGGGCCCGACGACTCCGGTGGGGGAGAGCTAGCGCTCGGATGGTGTCGTGGCGCAGTAGGTCACCGACCCGCGCGGTGTCAGGCTGCGGACTGCTGCTCAGCGACCCGCTCGCCGACCGCTGCGGCTGGGCTCCGGGACCGCACCCCCGTAAGCCGGTCTGGGCGGGCTTCGTACTCAACCCCGCACCGATCCCCGCACCGAACCCCAGAAACCCGAACTTCGGTGCAAGTGGCGCCTTTTCTCCCAAGGACCACGACGGTGAAAGAACCCCCACCAAGCCCCACCCCACCCTCCCGGGCAGTCCGGCCCGGCGATCACCTATGTGGGTGAACGTCACCAACTGGGCTGGTTGCCGAGGGGGTTGCGTGATCTACGCTCAGCGCGACACCAACTCAGCACGCCAGCAACAACTACAGACATGCGACGGCCCCCGCCGGGACTGCAATCCCAGGGCGAGGGCCTGACCACCGAGGAAGTAGGAGCTTCCCGATGGATACCCGCGACATTACCGCGCCCGCGCACGCCCGGTCCCGGCACACCGCCGGCAAACACCCGAACCAACGGCCCGGCGGGCTCACGCACGACAACGCCCGTCACACCGCCCGCTTCACGGTGATCGGCAACCACCTGGCCCAGCACCCGGAGTTGTCGGGCCTCGCGATCGGACTCGGCGTCCATATCCAGTCCCTTCCCGCAGGCGCCCGCGTCGACATCAAGACCCTCGCCGCCCGCTTCCCGGAAGGCACGACCCGCATCGCCGCCGCACTCCGGGAGTTGGAGGCCCACGGCTACCTCCGCCGCGAACGGCACCGCGTCCCCGACGGCCGTATCGTCACCCGCACGATCTCCTGCAACCAGCCCGGCCCCCGTAGGGACTCCCGCACCCCCCTCGCGGCAGCCGCACCCGCGACCCGGCGGAAGCGGACACCCCGCAAACCCCTCCCCGCCGTACCGCGCCCCGGGTATCCGGCCCCCGCGCTCCTCCAGACGGCCACGGACCTCCTGGCAGACCTCCGCCGTCACGCCCCCGAGTTCCTCCTGTCGGTGGGTGACACGGCCCACCTCGCCCCAGGCGTCGCGGCGTGGCTGGAGCGAGACGTCACCCCCACAGCCGTACGCCATGCTCTGATCGCCGACCTGCCCCCTGAGGGAGTACGCCGCCCCGCAGCGCTCCTCGCCCACCGCCTGGCCGCGCAACTGCCGCCACCGCCGCCGTTCCGGACCCCCGCGCCACCGCCGGACGTACGCCACCCACTCCGCAACTGCGACGGCTGCGAGCGCGCCTTCCGCTCACCGGCCCCAGGACGCTGTCATGACTGCCGAACCGGTCTTCCCGAGGCGCCGCCCAGCACGAACCGGACGGTCCTTCCCCCGGGCACACACGACGGGGAGCGAGCGCCATGACCATCGCCCCGGACAACGCGCCCACAGGGCGCCGCACACCGGTACCGGGCCATGAGGGACGTCGTGCAGTCCACCGACGCCTCCGTCACCATCGGCGGCCGGACGATTCCGACGGACAGCCTGCCGCGTTACGCGGACCCGGGCGCCAAGGAGCCCAAGGCCTGAACTCTCGTAGGGTGGCACTATGACGGAACTGCCCGCCCGGCGTCTGTTGCTGGTGCACGCGCACCCGGACGACGAGTCGATCAACAACGGCGCGACCATGGCCGCCTACGCGGCCCGGGGCGCCCACGTGACGCTGGTCACGTGCACCCTCGGCGAGCGCGGCGAGGTCATTCCGCCCCCGCTGCGACACCTGTCGGGGGCGGCCCTGGCCGAGGAGCGCGAGCGGGAGCTGGCGGCGGCCATGGCGGAGCTCGGCGTCACCGACTTCCGCCTCCTCGGCGGCCGGGGCCGCTACCGCGACTCCGGGATGACGGGCACCGCCGACAACGACGACCTTCGCTGCTTCTGGCAGGCCCCGCTCGACGAGGCCGCCGGACACCTGGTCGACGTGATCCGCGAGGTACGGCCCCAGGTGCTCATCACCTACGACCCCGACGGCGGCTACGGCCACCCCGACCACGTCCAGGCCCACCGCGTCGCCCTGCGCGCCGCCGAACTGGCCGCCGCCCAGGGGCACTTGATCGACAAGATCTACTGGAACCGTGTGCCCCGGTCCGTCGCGCTGGCCGGCTTCGCGCGGCTCGACGACGACCTGCCCCGGCTGCCCTTCTCCAAGGCGGCGAGCGTGGCCGACGTACCCGGCGTCGTGGACGACGGGCGGATCACCGCCGCGGTCGACGGCACGGAGTACGCCGGTGCGAAGATCGCCGCGATGCGCGCCCACGCCACCCAGATCGAAGTGGCGCCCGGGAAGCCGTACTTCGCCCTCTCCAACGAGCTCGCGCAGCCCGTCTTCACCACCGAGTACTACGAGTTGGCGCGGGGCGAGCCAGGCGCGGCACGTGAGACGGATCTCTTCGAAGGGCTGGGTGTGTGATGGGCACCGACAACGGCGGAAGCCTGCTTGCCCAGCCGCTGCGACCGCCGTCCCCCGGGCGGATCGCGGCCTGCGTGGGCCTCTTCGTGCTCGGCGCGGTGGTCGGCGTGGCCGGGGCGCTGGTGCAGGGCGGCTGGTTCCCGGGCGGCCTGCTGCTCGCCCTCGTCGGCGCGGCCGGGCTCTTCTCCGGCGGAGCACGGGCCCTCGGCAGCCGGAGCGGGGCCGTCGCACCGGCCGCCGGCTGGATGATCGCCGTCATCCTGCTCACCGTGACCCGTCCCGAGGGGGACTTCCTCTTCGGAGCGGGAGTAGGCTCCTATCTCTTCCTGCTCGGCGGGATGGCTCTGGCTGTGATCTGCGCCACCCTCGGCTCCGGGCGGCAACCAGGTGCGCCCGACGTCCGACTTGGCAAGTGACGTACCACTTCGCGGGGGCCCGCGCGTGCGCGTCCGGGGTGGTTTTCCCCGGCGGTCGTGGGATACGCGCCAGAAGTGGCCAGTATGGTGGTGCGCGCCGCCGAGCCGCCCGTGGGTTGTGTCGGGCGGCGGAGCCAACCGGGAGAACTTGCCTTGAGTCGTGAAACTGACATTCCGTCCTCCGGGCCCGACGGGCGCGGCGGAGCCGCCTACCCCTCGGGGACCCCGCCGTACGGAACGCCCACGGCTTCCGACGACCGTACGGAGGCGGGGCGTTCGGCCGCGCAGCCGGAGGAACGCAAGACCGAGACCACGCTGACGACCCGGATCCGGATCAACATCCCCGGGTCACGCCCCATTCCGCCGGTCGTCGTCCGCACGCCCGTCGCGGAGAGCGAGAGCACGGACCCCGACCCCACGGCGACCGCCCCGGCCGGCGGTGCCGAGCAGCAGTCGCCGGGTGCCCCGGCGGCCGGCAGCGCCCTGGAGCCGTACGGCCGGACCGCGGGGCCGGGCGACGAGAAGCCCAGCGACTGGTTCGCGCCCCGCAAAGCCGGTTCCGGCAAGGGCGGTCCGGGCGCGACCGGTACCAACGGGGCCGGAATTCCCGGCGGTTCGGCCGCGGGCGGCGGTGCGGCCACGGGCGCTCCGGGCGCCGGTGCGCCGCGCGCCGGGGGTTCGACTTCGAGCGGTAACCGTCCCGGCGGAGTGACCGGTGCCATGAGCCTGCCGAGCGGCTCGCGTCCCGGCGGCGCGGCAGGCGCCGGCGGGACGAGCGGCGCCGGCGGGACCAACGGCGCCGGGTACGCCGGGGCCACCGGCTCCGGACCCGTGGCCCCCGGGCACGGCGGCGGCACCGGTTCCTTCGACGTGACCGAGGCGCTGGCGGCCGGCGGCTCCCGGCCCTCCGGCGGCCAGGGCGAGCCGCGCCGCGACGAGCTGCCGTACTTCTCGGAGCCGGGGCACGAACTCCCGCCCGGGCAGGGCGGTTTCGGTGGGGCGAACGGCGGTCCGCAGGGCCCCGCGGGACCCACCGGCGGCCCGGTCACCGGGGACGGCCCGACGGTGCCGCCGGTCGGCGGCGGACCCAGCCCCTTCAACGACTTCACCGCCGGACCCGGCGCCGGTCTGAGCGACGACACCGCGGTGCTCACCCCGCAGAAGCCCGCCTCCGGCGGCCCGGGCGTACCCGGCTACGGCGGAGCATCCAACGACAACGTCTCCGGACACACCGTCACCAGCGGTATCCCGGTCGTCCCCGCCGCCGGCAACGGGCCGTTCGGACCGGGCGCCCACACCGACGGCCCGCTGCCGCACACGCCCCCGAAGCGGCCCGAGCCGGCCGGCCGGAGCACCCCCGCCGCCGGGAAGAAAAAGAAGAAGGGCCGCAGCAAGCTCGTACTGCTGGGCACGCTCGTGATCCTCGCCGCAGCGGGCGCGTACGGCGCCGGGCTGCTGATGAACCACTCCGACGTGCCCAAGGGCACCACCGTGCTCGGCGTCGACATCGGCGGGGGCACCCGGGACGACGCGGTCAAAAAGCTCGACGACGCCTTCGGCGGCCGGGTGAACAAGCCGCTGAAGCTGTCGGTGGACGGCTCCACCGTCACGCTCAAGCCGGACCAGGCCGGGCTCCAGTTCGACACGACGGCCACCGTCAGCGCGGCTGCCACGAGCGACTACAACCCGGTCTCCGTGATCGGCTCGCTCTTCGGTGGACACCGGGTCGTCGCCCCCGAGATGCCGGTCGACGAGGAGAAGCTGCAAGCCGCTCTGCAGAGCGCGGCGGGCGGCGCCGGCTCGGTCACCGAGGGCTCCATCAAGTTCGAGTCGGGCAAGGCGGTCGCCGTCTACGGCAAGGCGGGCAAGGGGATAGACGCCGCCCAGGCCGCGCACGCCGTCGAGGAGGCGTACCGGACCCAGGTGGAGACCGACGCGACCACCCCGGTGAAGGTCCCCACCACCACCAGGCAGCCGACGGTCTCCAACGCCGAGGTCGACCGTGAGATGAAGGCGTTCGCCCAGCCGGCGATGTCCGCCAACGTCACCGTGCAGACGGACGCGGCGCACTCCGTCCCGATGAGCCCGCAGAACTCGCTGTGGAAGTTCCTCAAGGTGACGGCCGTCGACGGCAAGCTGGTCGACAAGCCCGACCTGGTCGCCCTGAAGAACCTGTACGGGCAGGCCTTCGACGGTGTGACGATCGCCCGGGCCAACGGCAAGAAGACCGCCGTCACCCCCCAGGACGTCTACGTCGCCCTCCGCACGGCCCTGCTGAGCAAGACCGACCGGATCGCCGTCATCGACACCAACCCCAGCTAGCCGGTCCGTCCGCACGGCAGAGGCGGAGGGGGCGTCCGGTCACCGGGCGCCCCCTCCGTCGTACGGCAGCCGGACGACCGCCGCGTACGCCGACTCGCCTCGTACGTCCACTCGTCGCGTATGACAACTGTCATGCCGTACGGCGGACCGCCGACACTGCCGGGCACCGACTCCCCGCCGCCACCATGGTGGTCATGACGACAACAGCGGTGACCACCACCCCGGTGGTCGGGTTCGACCAGGTGAGCAAGGGCTACGGGAACGTACGGGCCGTCGACGGACTGTCGCTCGCGCTGTACCCGGGGGAGACGGTGGCCCTGCTCGGCCCGAACGGCGCGGGCAAGTCGACCACCCTCGATCTGCTGCTCGGCCTCAAACACCCCGACAGCGGCACGGTGAACGTCTTCGGCACCAGCCCCCGCGAGGCGATCGTCGCCGGGCGGGTCGGCGCGATGCTCCAGAGCGGCGGCCTGATGGACGAGGTGACCGTCGCCGAACTGGTGCGGCTCGCCTGCGCTCTGCACCCCAAGCCGTACAAGGCCGCCGACGTGATCGCCCGCGCGGGCATCGCGCAGATCGCCGACCGCAAGGTCAACAAGCTCTCCGGCGGCCAGGCGCAGCGGGTGCGGTTCGCGCTCGCGACGGCCGGCGACAGCGATCTGATCGTGCTGGACGAGCCCACCACGGGCATGGACGTCTCCGCCCGGCAGGCCTTCTGGGCCACCATGCGCGAGCAGGCCGACCAGGGCCGTACGGTCCTGTTCGCCACCCACTACCTCGAAGAGGCCGACGCCATCGCCGACCGGGTGCTCGTGCTGCACCGGGGCCGGCTGCTCGCCGACGGCACCTCCGCCGAGATCAAGGCGAAGGCGGGCGGCCGCCGGATCTCCTTCGACCTGGAAGGCGCGATCGAGGAGGCCCCGCTGCGCGGCCTGCCCTTCCTGACCTCCATCAGCGTCTCCCGCGGCGGCTCCGCCGCCGGTGCCGGCCACACGATCCGCATCCGGTCCAGCGACGCCGACGCGACCGTCCACGCGCTCTACGGACTCGGGCTCTACCCCCGCAACCTCGAAGTCGCCGGGCTCGGCCTGGAGCAGGCGTTCGTGGCCATCACCGAGGCCGAGGAGGCCAAGCAGTCATGAACAGCCTCATCAAGCTGGAGCTCGCCCGCGCCCTGCGCAACCGCAAGTTCCTGTTCTTCTCGGTGATCTACCCCTCGGCCCTCTTCCTGCTGATCGCGGGCAACTCCGGCAGCACCGACAGGATCGACGGCACCGGCCTCACCGTCGCCACCTACATGATGGTCTCGATGGCCTCCTTCGGCGCGCTGACCGCCGTGCTGATGGGCAACAGCGAGCGCATCGCCAAGGAGCGGGAGAGCGGCTGGGTACGGCAGTTGAGGCTCACCACGCTGCCGGGGCGCGGCTACGTGTTCGCGAAGACGGCGAGCGCCGCCGTGGTCAGCCTGCCGTCGATCGTCATCGTCTTCCTGGTCGCCGCGGCCCTGAAGGACGTCCGTCTGGACGCCTGGCAGTGGCTCGCGCTCACCGCCGCGATCTGGGCCGGCAGCCTGGTGTTCGCCGCGCTCGGGGTGGCCATCGGCTACCTGGCGAGCGGGGACGCGGTCCGGCCGATCACGATGATCACCTACTTCGGTCTCTCGATGCTGGGCGGTCTGTGGATGCCCGCCACGACCTTCCCGCAGTGGCTCCAGTCCATCGCCGAGTGGCTGCCCACGCACGCGTACGCTGCCCTGGGGCAGGCCATCGAGCAGAGCCGGTCGCCCCACGCCAGGGACATCACCCTCCTCGTCGTCTACTTCGTCCTCTTCGCGGGCGGCGCGGCGTGGCTGTACCGGAAGGACACGCTGAAGGCGTGAGCGCGATGACGGACGACGGTACGGACGACGGCAGGGACGAGCGTACGGACGGCGGTGCCGAGGGGTACCGGATGATGCGCCTGGGGGAGCCGCCGCGCAACCTCGGCCAGGCGGTCAGCAAGCTCGTGTGGATCATGCCCTGGCTGGTCTTCTTCAGCTCGCCGGTGCGCGACCTCCTCTCCGGCCACCACGGCTCCGCCGCCACGGCGGCCGGCTGGGCGGGGTTCGGAGTCTTCGTCGGGACCTATCTGGCCCTGGTCTTCCGGAACGTGAGCCGGGCCTTCTCCGGACCGGTCGTCGGCGTCCTGGTGGCCCTGCTCGGCGCCCTCGCCGTCGCCCTCTCCCTCACCATGGGCCCGGCCTGGCTCGGCCTCTTCGTCTACGTCTCCGTCGCCTGCGGGGCCACCCTCACGATGCGGGCCGCCTACGTCACGATCCCGCTGACCACCGTCACGATGCTCCTGGTGGGGCTGCACGGCGGCGAGGACGACGCGTGGGACCTGGTCCTGCTGGTGCTGCTGATCGGCTTCGCGATGACCGGCGTACGGCAACTGGTGCGCACGACCGTCGAGTTGCGCAAGGCTCGCGCCACCGTCGCCCAACTGGCCGCGAACGAGGAACGGTTGCGGCTCGCCCGCGATCTGCACGACCTGCTGGGCCACTCCCTCTCCCTGATCACGCTGAAGAGCGAACTGGCCGGCCGGATGCTCCCCGGCCAACCGGAGAAGGCGGCCCAGCAGGTCGCCGACATCGAACAGGTCAGCCGCCAGGCCCTGGTCGACGTCCGCGAGGCGGTCACCGGCTACCGCCGCACCCGGCTGGCGGACGAACTCGCCGGTATCCAGCTCGCGTTGACGGCAGCCGGCGTCACCGCCGACCTGCCAGCCGAACCGGACCTCGCCGAACTCCCCGAGGAGAACGAGGCCGCCCTCGCCTGGGCGCTGCGCGAGGCAGCCACCAATGTCGTACGGCACAGCGGCGCCCGGCGCTGCGCCGTGGCACTCGTCCGCCGCCAGACCCTGGAGGGGCCGATGCTCGAACTCTCCGTCGAGGACAACGGGTCCGGCGGCTCCGGCCAGGGCCCCGGCAACGGTCTCACCGGGCTCACCGAACGCCTGGAGAAGGTCGGCGGCTCCCTGGAGGCGACCCGGCTCAAGCGCGGGTTCCGGCTGGTGGCCCGGGTGCCCGCGGGTGCTCCGGCGCCGAAAGGGGACGTAGGATCCCCGGCATGAGCCGCACGATCAAGGTCCTCCTCGCCGAGGACCAGTCGATGGTCCGGGAAGCGCTCGCCGCCCTGCTCGGACTGGAGGACGACATCGAGGTCGTCGCCCAAGTGGCGCGCGGCGACGAGGTGCTGGCGGCCGTCCGGGAGCACGGCGTGGACGTGGCCCTGCTCGACATCGAGATGCCGGGCTGCACGGGCATCGAGGCCGCGGCCCAGGTCCACCGGGAACTGCCCGAGGTGAAACTGGTCGTCCTGACCACCTTCGGCCGCCCCGGCTATCTGCGCAGCGCCATGGAGGCGGGCGCCGGCGCGTTCCTGGTCAAGGACGCCCCGGCGGCCCAACTCGCGGCGGCCGTAAGGAAGGTGCTGGCCGGCGAGCGGGTGATCGACCCCACGCTGGCGGCGGCGGCGCTGGCCGAGGGCGCCAACCCGCTCACCGACCGGGAGCGCGAGGTGCTGCGCGCGGCGGCGGACGGCTCCACCAACGCGGAACTCGCCAAGACCCTGCACCTCTCTCAGGGCACGGTCCGCAACTACCTCTCCACGGCGATCCAGAAACTGGCGGTGCGCAACCGCGCGGAGGCGGTCCGCACGGCGCGGGAGAAGGGCTGGCTGTGAGTTTCCCGGGCGCCGGGGCTCAGTTGAGCCTCGCGCGGGCCGCGAGCGCCTGGCGCCGCACCCGCTCGGCCGCCCCTCCGTCCACCGCGGCCACCACGTCGGCGTACGCCTCCAGTTCGGTCGCCCCGGTGACGAAATCGCCGCGCTGGACCAGGAGTTGGGCCCGGTCGTAGCGCAGCCGCGCCGGATGCGACGGCAGGGACAGCGACAACTCCACGGCCCACAACGCCACATCGGACCGTTCAGGGCGGGTCGTCGTCCACGCCCTGATGTTGTTCAGGATCCGCGCCACCACCTCCAGCGGATCGGCGGGCGTCAGCATCGACGGCTCCAGGGACCCGCCCGTCGCCCCGGCCACCAGCAGCTCCGCGTCGGCCCCCGACAGCACCCGGCCGCCGTCGAACGGATCGACGAGCACCCGCTCCTCGCCCGCACCGAACCCCACGACGAAGTGCCCCGGCAGCGCCACCCCGTGCACGGGCGCCCCCGCCCGCCGGGCCACCTCCAGCCACACCACGGAGAGCAGGATGGGCAGCCCCCGCCGGCGCCGCAGCACCTCGTGCAGCAGCGAGGACTCCAGCCGTCGGTACTCACCCGGCGTGCCGTGGAACCCGCCGCGCTCACCCAGCACCCGGCGCAGCGCGGCGGCCCAGGCCGCGGGCGCGCCGGGCCGGAAGGGAACCGTCCCGGCCAGCCGGTCCAGCTCCATCTGCGCCGCGTCGCACCCGGCCTCGTCGAGCGTCACGTCGGCCGCCGCGCCCACCAGCAGGCACAGCGCCGCCAGATCGGGCCGCTCCCGGCGCGCCTCCTCGGCGAAGGCGCGACGGACTTCGGCGGCCCGCTCGGGCGGCGGGGGACAGGGGCCGGGCATGACGGGTTCGGGCCTCCTCACGGGGACGGGGGACGGGGGCGGGGGGCGGGCATGCTCACGGGGACGGGGGCAGGGTGCCGCCGGGGGCGGCCCGGCCGGCCGGGCGCCGGGCTCACCGCGGCGGCTCGCGGTAGTGGTGGTAGGCGTGATGCGCCCCGAAGCCCATACCGGCGTAGAGCGCCCGCGCTCCGGCGTTCTCCGTCTCGACCTGGAGCCACGCCGCCGACGCGCCCTCGGCGAGAGCGCGCCCGGCCAGGGCGGCCATGACGACGGTGGCCAGGCCCCGCCGCCGTAGGGCCGGGTCGACCTCGACCGCGGCGAAACCCGCCCAGCGCCCGTCCACGACACACCGTCCGATCGCCGCCGGCACCCCGCCCTCGCCCGGCACCGTCGCGAACCACACCGAGGGACCGCCGTCCAGCACCTTCAGGGCCACCTCGCCCACCCCCTTGCGCTGGTAGCGCGTCAGCCACGTCTCGTCGGCCGCCCGGGACAGCACGGCTCCGGCACCCGCCGCCCGGTCCGCGACCGGTGCCAGCGCCCCGGTCCACAGCTCGGCCGTCACCTCCCGCGTCCAGCCCCGCCGCTCCAGCTCCGCACAGAGCAACTCCTCGGTCCCCTCGGCGCCGGTCGCGGCCTGCACGTAGGCGGGCAGCCCGCGGTCGCCGTACCACCGTCGTACGGCGGTGAGCGCCTCGTCGAGGGGGCGGCCGGGGTCGCCGAGCGGGAGCACCGAGTTGGCGCGCCGGGTGAAGCCGGAGGCGGCGCGCAGCCGCCACTCGCCGAGCGGCTCGCTCTCGACCGGCGGCCAGCCGCGCGCGCAGACCGTCGCGAGCTCCCGGTAGGAGGCGGCGGGGCCACGGCGGCGGGCCGGCGCGGCGGGCACGACCTTGCCCGCCACCAGGGAGGACTCCGCCAGATGGACCGTCTCGCCGCTCTTACGCGTGATCAGCAGCACACCGTTGTCCCATGATGTGAGAACCCCCACCGTGTCGGTGAACTTCTCGACACCCTCCCCGGGTTCGTTCAGGCGTCGAACAGAGACCCGTTTACCCACGTCAGCAGCGGAGATGCGGACCTCGAGCCGTCCACCCGCAGAGATTTCCACAGGTCAGTTCACCCCTCCTGTATGGATCACGCCCCGGAACGGAGATACTAGGTGCGGGCATGCACGACGCCGCGCTCCCGCGCGCCAGGCGGCGGAGCCTACGGAGGCCCGCCAGCGCCCTATCGAGGAGGAACGACAGCGTGACCTACGTCATCGCGCAGCCTTGTGTAGACGTCAAGGACAAGGCGTGCATCGAGGAGTGCCCGGTCGACTGCATCTACGAGGGCCAGCGGTCCTTGTACATCCACCCGGACGAATGCGTCGACTGCGGAGCCTGTGAGCCGGTCTGCCCGGTAGAGGCGATCTTCTACGAGGACGACACTCCCGAGGAGTGGAAGGACTACTACAAGGCCAACGTCGAGTTCTTCGACGAGCTCGGCTCCCCGGGCGGCGCCAGCAAGCTCGGCCTGATCGAGCGCGACCATCCCTTCGTCGCCGCGCTGCCGCCGCAGAACCAGTAGCAGCGGCCGGTCCGTCGCACCGCCTCGGTCCCGTACGGCCGGATCACCTCGACCGTGATCGCCGTACGGGGCCGAGGCGTTCGCCGTGCACCGGTCCGTACGGGCCGTACGAGCCGCCGTACGCGCCAGAAAGTGAGCCTGATCCCGTGTCCGCAGTCTCCGACCGCCTGCCCGCCTTCCCCTGGGACAAGCTGGAGCCGTACAAGAAGACGGCCGCGGCACACCCCGACGGCATCGTGGACCTCTCCGTCGGGACCCCCGTCGACCCGGTTCCCGAGCTGATCCAGAAAGCGCTGGTCGCGGCGGCCGACTCGCCCGGCTATCCGACGGTCTGGGGCACGCCGGAGCTGCGGGACGCGCTCACCGGCTGGACGGAGCGCCGCCTCGGCGCCCGGGGCATGACCCACCGCCACGTCCTGCCCGTCGTCGGCTCCAAGGAACTGGTCGCCTGGCTCCCCACCCAGCTGGGCCTCGGCCCCGGCGACCGGGTGGCCCACCCGCGGCTGGCGTACCCGACGTACGAGGTGGGCGCCCGGCTGGCCCGCGCGGAGCACGAGGTCTACGACGACCCGACCGAGCTGGACCCGGCGGGCCTGAAACTGCTCTGGCTCAACTCGCCGTCCAACCCCACCGGCCAGGTGCTGCCCAAGGACGAGCTGACCCGGATCGTGGCCTGGGCCCGCGCGCACGGGGTGCTGGTCTTCTCCGACGAGTGCTACTTCGAACTCGGCTGGGAGGCCGAGCCGGTCTCGGTGCTGCACCCGGACGTCAACGGCGGCTCGTACGACGGCATCGTTTCCGTGCACTCCCTCTCCAAGCGCTCCAACCTGGCGGGCTACCGCGCGGCCTTCCTGGCCGGCGACCCGGCGGTGCTCGGCCCGCTGCTGGAGATCCGCAAGCACGGCGGCCTGATGACCTCGGCGCCGACCCAGGCGGCGGTGGTGGCGGCGCTCGGCGACGACACCCACGTCCGCGAACAGCGTGAGCGGTACGCGGCCCGCCGGACGGTCCTGCGCGAGGCGTTGCTCGCGCACGGCTTCCGCATCGAGCACAGCGAGGCCAGTCTCTACCTCTGGGCCACCCGCGGCGAGTCCTGCTGGGACACCGTCTCCCGCCTCGCCGACCTCGGCATCCTGGTCGCCCCCGGGGACTTCTACGGCACGGCGGGCGGCTCGTTCGTCCGCGTGGCGCTGACGGCGACGGACGAGCGGGTCCGCGCGGCGGCCGAGCGGCTGGGCGCGGCGTAGGACGCGGCCGGACAGGCGGGAGGGGTCCAGGGAGGCTCTCCCTGGACCCCTCGGCTGCGGGGCGTGGTCAGCCGAGCGGCAGGCCCTTCAGCGGCAGCCGGCCCGCGGACGGCAGGCCGCCGCCGGTCGCCCCGGTCGCCGTCTTCGCGGTGGAGCCGAGCAGCCCCCCGGCCCGTCCGGCGGTCTCGCCGGCGACCTTCTGCGCGGCCGGGGCGGCCGTCCTGGCCACCTTGCCGCCGGACTTGCCGGCGGCCGGCAGCGCCTGCTGGACCGCCTTGCCGCCGGACGTGCCGGCCAGTCCAGTGGCGTGCTGAGCGACGCCGCCGACGGGGTCGCCGAGGCTCGGCCCGTCGAGCGCGGTCAGGCCGCCCAGGTTCGGGGTGGCCGGCAGGGAGGGGGCCGCACCGGCGGAGCCGGCCGCACCGACCCCGGCTGCCGCTCCGGCTGCGACGAGCAGGGCGACACGGGCGATCCGGCGGGTCAGGGGGAGGGACATGGTGCTCCTTGTGTGATCTCCGGGCTCGGACGCAGTGACTACCGCGCGAAGCCCACGAAGGTTGCGGAGCGCCGGCACAAAGAGTTGGCAATGCGTCGCATTATCAGCTACGGATAAAAACGGACAAAGGGCGCCCGGTTCGAAACCTCACCACACCCGCCCAGCCCTTTGCCCGCAAGGAATCCGGCCCGGCGGGAGGGAGAGTGCGCGCACCCGTGCGCCCCGCCGCCCGCCCCTCGTCCGCGTGACCCCTGCGAGTGAGGACCCGTACTACTGCCCGGTGACGATGCGCACCCCGGCCGCGGCCCGCCCGGTGGCCTTCGCGCCGGTCGTCCGCCAGACGCTGTCCGTGCTGCCCGCCGCCCAATCGCGGCCCGCGTAGGAGACGCGCCGGATGTGCAGCGCCGAGGCATTGGCCACCGCCCAGTGCGCCAGCTGCCAGCCGGTCCGCGTGCCGGTCCTCGAACCGGACCGCACCGGCAGCGTCACCGTCCGCGCCCGGTCGGTGGAGCTCACGCTCACACGCACACTCGGGGCCGGCTTCGGCGTGGCCCCGGCGCTGACCTCCGCGCCCGCCTCCTGGAGCACCTCGCGCCCGAAGTCCCGTAGCAGGGCGGTCCGTACCGCGTCCGGGCCGAGCGCGGCCACCGTGGCGTCCGGGCGGCCCTGGCAGGTCAGCGTGGCCACCGCCTGCCCGGTGAGGGCGGCGGACAGCAGCGCCGCGTCCGGTTCGTGCTTCGCGTACGCCTCCGGGAAGCCGCTGCGCTGCACGCGCTGCGCGGCGACCGTGAGCGGCAGCGTCCGGTATCCGGGCACCTTCGTCAGATGCTCGTAGAAGACGCCCGCCGCGTACGTCGGGTCCATGATCTGCTTCTCGGTCCCCCAGCCCTGCGAGGGCCGCTGCTGGAACAGGCCCAGCGAATCCCGGTCCCCGGTACGGAGGTTGACCAGCCCCGACTCCTGGAGCGCGGTCGCGAGCGCGATCGTCACGGCCCGCTCGGGCATCCCGCGCCCGGTGCCGACGGCGGCGATCGTCGCCGCGTTCACCGCCTGTTCGGGCGTGAACCGGTAGCTCCCGCCGTCCGGCCGGCCCGAGACGACCTCGCACCCCGGACCGCCCCCGCCGCCGGTGACGTACTGGACGACGAGGTAGCCCGCGACGCCGAGCAGTACCACGAGCGCCGCCGCGAAGCGGAAGAGGCGGCCACGTCGACGCTTCTTGGGGTGGGGGGACGGCTCAGACATCCGTACAAGGTACTTGAGTCCGCCGTCCCCCCCGAGCCGGGTGTGGACAGCGAGCGGAACCGGCCCCCGCGCTAGGGTCGACGCCATGGCCGACACCCCCCTTGACCTCACGCTGGACGCCGCGGAACTGACCGCCGCCCTCGTCGACTTCCCCTCCGAGAGCGGCACCGAGAAGCCCCTCGCGGACGCCATCGAGACCGCGCTGCGCGCCCTGCCGCACCTGACGGTCGACCGGTACGGCAACAACGTCGTCGCGCGCACGCACCTCGGCCGCGCCGAACGCGTGATCCTGGCGGGCCACATCGACACCGTCCCCGTCGCCGGCAACCTCCCCTCGCGCCTCGACGAGCACGGCGTCCTGTGGGGCTGCGGCACCTGCGACATGAAGTCGGGCGTCGCCGTCCAGCTCCGCATCGCCGCCACGGTCCCGTCCCCCAACCGCGACCTGACCTTCGTCTTCTACGACAACGAGGAGGTCGCCGCCCCCCTCAACGGCCTCAAGCACGTCTCCGAGGCGCATCCCGAGTGGCTGGCCGGCGACTTCGCGGTCCTGCTGGAGCCGACGGACGGTCAGGTCGAGGGCGGCTGCCAGGGCACGCTGCGGATGTTCCTCGAGTTCACCGGCGAGCGGGCGCACTCCGCGCGCGCCTGGATGGGCACCAACGCCATCCACCTGGCCGCCCGCGCCCTCGCCAAGCTCGCCGCCTACGAGCCCCGCACGCCCCTCGTGGACGGCCTCCAGTACCACGAGGGCCTCAACGCGGTACGCGTCGAAGGGGGAGTGGCCACCAACGTCATCCCCGACGCCTGCACCCTCGTCGTCAACTTCCGCTACGCGCCCGACCGGAGCGAGGCCGAGGCCGAGGCGTTCGTACGCGAGTACTTCGCCGACTGCGGGGTCGCCGAGTTCGTCGTCGACGACCACACCGGAGGGGCCCGCCCCGGCCTGACCCACCCGGCCGCGGCGGCCTTCATGGTGGCCGTCGGCGGCGAGGCCCGCCCCAAGTTCGGCTGGACCGACGTGGCCCGCTTCAGCGCCCTCGGGGTCCCCGCGGTGAACTACGGCCCCGGCGCGCAACTCCTCGCCCACAAGGCCGACGAGCGCGTCGAGGCGGCCCGCGTCCCCGAGGCCGAGCGGCGGCTGCGGGAGTGGCTCACCGCCTGACATCCGTATGTCCCCCCTCCGTAACCCCCGTAGATCTACGCTGAGTCGGAAACACCTGCGAGCGGAGGGAGCGCACATGGCTACAGGCAACCCCGAGGGCAAGAAGCAGCCACCGGAGGAGCAGCGCCTGGGACCGGTCCTCCGGCGGCGCGGCCAGGTGACCGCGAGCACCACCGACCAACGGCTGCTGGACGCGGGCGGCCCCTCGGACTGGGTCCACACCGACCCCTGGCGCGTCCTGCGGATCCAGTCGGAGTTCATCGAGGGCTTCGGCACCCTGGCCGAACTCCCGCCCGCCATCAGCGTGTTCGGCTCGGCCAGGACCAAGCCGGGCTCGCCGGAGTACGAGGCGGGCGTACGGCTCGGCCGCACGCTCGTCGAGTCCGGCTGGGCCGTGATCACGGGCGGCGGCCCCGGCGCCATGGAGGCGGCCAACAAGGGCGCCTGCGAGGCGAAGGGCGTCTCGGTCGGCCTGGGCATCGAGCTGCCCTTCGAACAGGGGCTGAACCAGTACGTCGACATCGGCCTGAACTTCCGTTACTTCTTCGTCCGGAAGATGATGTTCGTGAAGTACGCGCAGGGCTTCGTGGTGCTGCCCGGCGGACTGGGCACCCTGGACGAGCTGTTCGAGGCGCTGACCCTGGTGCAGACCCAGAAGGTCACCCGCTTCCCGATCGTCCTCTTCGGCAGCGCCTACTGGGGCGGCCTGGTCGACTGGCTGACCGGCACCCTGATCGCCGAGGGCAAGGCGTCGGAGAAGGACCTGCTGCTCTTCCACGTCACGGACGACGTGGACGAGGCGGTCGCCCTGGTGTCGAAGGAAGCGGGCCGGTGACCCGGTAGGGCCGTCCGACCGCTACGCGAGCCCCCGACGGGCCACCGCCGGGGGCCGGTGGCCCGCGATCGACGCCACCATGTCCAGCACCTGACGGGTCTCCGCGACCTCGTGCACCCGGTACACCCGCGCCCCCAGCCACGCCGAGACCGCCGTCGTCGCCAGCGTGCCGACCACCCGCTCCTTCACCGGCCTGTCCAGGGTCTCGCCCACGAAGTCCTTGTTGGAGAGCGAGACGAGGACCGGCCACCCGGTGGCGACCATCTCGCCGAGCCGCCGGGTCGCCTCCAGGCTGTGCCGGGTGTTCTTCCCGAAGTCGTGCCCCGGGTCGATCAGCACCGACTCCCTCGGCACCCCCAGCTCCACCGCCCGCTCCGCCAGCCCCAGCGTCACGCCCAGGATGTCGGCCATGACGTCGTCGTACGTCACCCGGTGCGGGCGGGTGCGCGGCTCGGCGCCGCCCGCGTGCGTGCACACCAGGCCCACCCGGTGGCGCGCGGCGACCTCCGCGAGCCGGGGGTCCACCCCGCCCCACGCGTCGTTCAGGAGATCCGCGCCCGCCTCGCAGACCGCCTCGCCCACCTCGTGCCGCCAGGTGTCCACGCTGATCACCACCTCCGGGAAGCGGCGCCGCACCTCGGCCACGAAACCGACCGTGCGCCGCGCCTCCTCCTCGGCGGTCACCTCCTCGCCGGGGCCCGCCTTGACCCCGCCGATGTCGATGATCGCGGCCCCCTCCGCCACCGCCTGCTCCACGCGCGCGAGGGCGGGCTCGTCACGGAAGGTCGCCCCCTGGTCGTAGAAGGAGTCCGGGGTCCGGTTCACGATCGCCATGACCACCGGCTCGTGGGTGCCGAATTCCCGCCCGCCCAACCTGAGCATCCCCTGTGACCTCTCCTCGTACGTCCCGGTCTTCAGCCGCCTGTGACCCTAACTGTCAGCGTCGCATGGCACGATCGGACCCTGACACATTCGGCTCCGGCCCGTCCGGCCCAACGACGCCCGTGGAGACTCCAGCGATGTTCATGTTCCTGTTCCTGGTCGTCACGCTCGCCGTCGTGGTCGGCGCGGTGACGCTCGCCGTGGTGGGCGGCGGGGAGAGCGCCCCGCTGCCGGAGGCCGCGCCCGAGCGCCTCGACGACCCGTTCCCCCCGGACCGGCCGGTGCACTACGCCGATGTGGAGCGGCTGCGCTTCCCCCTCGCCGCCCGCGGCTACCGCATGGCCGACGTGGACGACGCCCTTGGCCGGCTCGCCGCCGAACTCGCCGAGCGCGACGCCCGCATCGACGACCTGGAGTCCGCGCTGGCCGGTGCGCAGGCCCCCCGGGTCTCGATCGAGAAGTCCGCGGAAGAGGGCCGGCAGTGAGCGACGGCACGGCCCTCGCCGGCCCGGACGGCGCGCCGCGCTGTCCCTGGGCCCTGTCGACCGAGGAGTACGTGGCCTACCACGACGAGGAGTGGGGCCGCCCGGTCCACGGCGACGACGCCCTCTTCGAGCGGCTCAGCCTGGAGGCCTTCCAGTCCGGGCTCTCCTGGATCACGATCCTGCGCCGCCGCCCCGGCTTCCGCGCCGCGTTCGCGGGCTTCCGGATCGCCGAGGTCGCCGTCTTCACGGACGACGACCGCGAACGCCTCCTCACCGACGCCGGGATCATCCGCAACCGCGCCAAGATCGACGCCACCCTCGCCAACGCGCGCGTGCTGGCCGGCTGGGCCCCGGGCGAACTGGACGAGTTCATCTGGTCGCACGCCCCGGACCCCGTCCCGGCCCCCAAGAGCCTCGCGGACGTCCCGGCGGTCACCGACGAGTCGACGGCCCTGTCGAAGGCCCTGAAGAAGCGCGGGCTGCGCTTCGTGGGCCCGACGACGGCGTACGCGCTGATGCAGGCGTGCGGGCTGGTCGACGACCACCTCGCGGACTGTGTCGCACGCCGTCCCTGACGAGGCGGCCGGCCCGGGTCAGCGGCCCAGGTACTTCGGCTTCTCCTTGTTCACGAACGCCTGCACGGCGATCGCGTGGTCCTCCGACGCGCCCGCCCGGGTCTGGAGCTCGTCCTCCTTCTCCAGCGTCTCGGCGAGGGAGTGCGAGAAGCCGTACGCCACGGCCTCCTTCAGCGCCGCGTAGGCCACCGTCGGCCCCTCGGCCAGCGCCCGGGCCGTCTTCTCCGCCTCCGCCCGCAGCTCCGCCGCGGGCACGACCCGGTTCGCGATCCCGAGGTCGTACGCGTCCTGCGCGCCGATGCTGCGCGGGAAGAGCAGCAGATCCGCGGCCCGCCCGGGCCCGACCACCCGGGGCAGCGTCCAGGAGATGCCGGAGTCGGCGGTCAGCGCGACCCCCGCGAACGACGTGTTGAAGGCGGCCGTGTCCGCGACGACCCGGTAGTCGGCCGCGAGCGCGAACCCGAAACCGGCTCCGGCGGCCACCCCGTTCACCCCCGCCACCACGGGCTTCGCCATCGAAGTCAGCGCCCTGACAACGGGGTTGTAGTGCTCCTTCACGGTGCTCATCGTCTGCCCCGCCCCGGTCTCCCGGTCGCCTGCCAGCAGCCCGATGTGCTCCTTGAGGTCCTGCCCCACGCAGAAGGCGCGCTCCCCGGCCGCGGTCAGCAGCACGGCCCGTACGGCGTCGTCGGCCGCCGCGGCCTCGACCGCCTCCCGGAGGGCGACCTTGGTGGCGATGTTCAGCGCGTTCATCGCCTCCGGGCGGTTCAGCACGATCGTCGCCAGTCCGTCGCTCACCTCGTAGAGCACGGTGTCGGCCATGGCGTATCCCTCCGGTGTCGCGGCTGCGGCGTACCCGCCGGTACGTCCTACGTCTGTAGGACAGCATGGCGGAGATCACCGTCCGCGCACCGGGACGGACGTGTGACCTGCGTCAAAGAATTCACCTCCGGATCGGCCCGGCGGAGATCGGCGCGGCGGCGGAGTATCGCAGCCACATCGCCGAATTGAGTGGTTTTGCTCGCGCGCGTTGCCCAAGCGATGCCGACCGATGTTGGTCATCGGGTCCTGCGATGCGGGATAATGGCCTGGAAGCAATGTGTTCGATGCCGGTGACGCGCGTCCCATTCCGGGGCCGTGCGTGCCCTCCATGGGGCCGTCGGCAACGATGAGCTGGTTTCAGGAAGGGGAACGAGCATGGCGGCCATGAAGCCGCGGACGGGCGATGGCCCGCTCGAGGTGACCAAGGAGGGGCGGGGCATCGTCATGCGCGTTCCGCTCGAAGGCGGCGGGCGGCTCGTCGTCGAGCTGACCCCTGACGAGGCCGGCGCGCTGGGCGACGCCCTCAAGAAGGTCGTCGGCTGACGCGGAACGCGACCATACCCCTTCAGCTGCCCCGGCATCCCACACGGTGCCGGGGCCGCTGCTTTCCCGGTCCTCTGGTCCCCTACGGCCCGGGCCCGACGTCCGTTCCGCGGGCTCCGTCCGCTACCGTTTGACCGCGCAGAGCAGCCCGTCGCCCACCGGCAGCAGCGACGGCACCAGCTCCGGGCTCTCGCGCACCGCGCGCAGCAGTTCGCGCAGCCGCAGGAC
The DNA here is from genome assembly GCF_040606415.1 of Streptomyces sp. NPDC005423. Lineage (NCBI taxonomy): Bacteria > Bacillati > Actinomycetota > Actinomycetes > Kitasatosporales > Streptomycetaceae > Streptomyces > Streptomyces sp. NPDC005423. The sequence continues at coordinate 32,199 of NZ_JBEXET010000030.1, forward strand.
CTCCGTGGGCTGCGGACCCGAGTCCACGGTACGGCCGTTGGCGAAGACGCCCTCGAAGACCACGAGGCCACCGGGGCGCAGCAGGCGCAACGATTCAGCGAGATAGTCCAGGAACTCCAGCCGATCGCCGTCGCAGAACACCAGGTCGTAACCGGCGTCCGCGAGCCTGGGCAGCACGTCCAGGGCCCGGCCCGGGATGAAGCGCGCCCGGTTGCTGGCGAAGCCACAGGCGCGGAACGCCTGCCGCGCGAACTGCTGGTGCTCCGGCTCCGGGTCGACTGTGGTCAGCACCCCGTCCGGCCGCATGCCGTACATGAGATGGATCCCGGACACGCCCGTCCCCGTGCCGATCTCCGCGACCGCCTTCGCGTCCACGGTGGCGGCGAGCATCCCCAGCGCGGCGCCCGTGCCGGGCGACACCGAGCGCAGCCCCGCCTCGCGGGCCCGGTCCCGGGCCCAGCGCAGCGCGGCGTCCTCGGCGACGTAGGCGTCGGCGAACGCCCAGCTGGTCTGCCGGTTGCCGGTAATGACCCTCTCCTGTCCCCGTGGTTGCCTGGGCGTGACTGTATCCGTTGCCGCCGGGAACCCGCAGATGGGACCGGGCGTTAAGAAGGGAGATGAAAGCGACGGGGACGCGCCCGGAGGGAAGAGCGGGGGATGCGAGTGGATCAGCGCACCGACCAGGGGCTTGAACACCGGCCCGCGCGACCGCGTGTGCGGTTTCGGCATGTATCAAATTTGCGTAAAACCGCTTATCCGGAGCTAACGGGCGAGGTGGCTATGGTAGGGGCTCCACTGGACACCACCAGAGCCGACAGGGGAGGTGCGGCTGTCTCCGTGGATCGGGGAGGAGTGCTGCGGCGCTTTCTCGGATCGTCGGGCAGGCCGAAATCCGTGAACCACACCGCTGCTGACCACAGCCACGCCGCTGACCTCGCCCAGACCGCGACCTTCTCCACCGACGCGGACGGGCAGGCGTGGACTCCGCCCACGTGGGAGGAGATCGTCAGCACACACAGCGGCCGCGTCTACCGCCTGGCCTACCGTCTGACGGGCAACCAGCACGACGCCGAGGACCTCACCCAGGAGGTCTTCGTCCGCGTCTTCCGCTCGCTGTCGACCTACACCCCCGGCACGTTCGAGGGCTGGCTGCACCGCATCACCACCAACCTCTTCCTGGACATGGTCCGCCGCAAGCAGCGCATCCGCTTCGACGCCCTCGGCGAGGACGCGGCCGAGCGCCTGCCCAGCCGCGAGCCGTCACCGCAGCAGATCTTCAACGACGCGCACTTCGACGCCGACGTCCAGCAGGCGCTCGACACCCTCGCCCCCGAGTTCCGCGCCGCGGTCGTCCTCTGCGACATCGAGGGCCTCTCCTACGAGGAGATCGCCGCGACGCTCGGCGTCAAGCTCGGTACCGTCCGCTCCCGGATCCACCGCGGGCGCTCCCAGCTCCGCAAGGCCCTTGCGCACCGTTCACCCGAGGCCAGGGCCGAGCGCCGGTCCTTCGTGGCCCGGGTGCCGGCGCTGGGAGGAGGGGGCGCGACCGCGTGAGTGGATCACGTCCTACCCCTGCTGAGCAGCACCTGGGAGACCGACTTTCCGCCCTGGTGGACGGAGAGCTCGGTCATGAGTCGCGTGAGCGGGTCCTCGCGCACCTGGCGACGTGCGCCAAGTGCAAGGCCGAGGCCGACGCCCAGCGCCGACTGAAGAACGTGTTCGCAGAAGTCGCCCCCCCACCCCCCTCCGAGAGCTTCCTCGCCCGCCTCCAGGGCCTTCCCGGGGGCGGCGACGGCAACGACGGCGGTTCGCCGGACGGCAGGGCCTTCGCCACGCCCCTCCCCGGCCGGGGCGAACCGGGCCTCTTCGGGATGCGGCGCGGCGAGCCCTTCGCGTTCGGGTACGCGCCGGCCGCCCCGCACTCCCCGGCGGCGGCCCTGCGTCCGTCGGCCGACCGCGGCGGCTTCCGTATCCACGACGTCGGCCGCCATGACCCCGACCGGTCCGCCTCGCGCGGCATGCGGTTCGCGTTCGTCGCCGTCGGCGCGGTGTCGCTGGCCGCGATCGCGCTGGGCGGGGTCACCGCCAACGTGCCGACCGGTGCGGCGCCGGACGCGCGGGGCGCCTCCGGCAACGTGACCCCGGCCGGTACACAGGGCTCGGGAGCCGCCACAACCCCCGAGTCACTGCGCCGTCGCGGAACCGGCCCCCTGCTCGCGCAGGGCCGGAGCCGGCGATCGATGCCGGGCGGCACGCCCGAGGTGCCGACCTCGGTCTCCGCACCGCTGCTGCCCGGTCTGCCGTCTCCGTCCACCGGCCCGGTCGACGAGGTCATGCACACCCTGACCACCCCGGTGGTGGCCGGCGCGGTCGCCATGTCCCCACTGATACGCCCGCTCACCGCGACCCCGCCGGTCGCCCTCACGTCGTGGTCCGCGGCCCCCGAGGTCATGGCCCCCGGCCGCCTCACGGCAACCGCCCCCGTCGCGACCTCCTCCGCCACGCCCAGCCCTTCCGCCCCGACCGGCCGGGCCCGCTGACCGCGCTCTGGTTGAATCCCGTAGGGCGCGCCCGTGACGGACGTCCGGGCGCGGAGTACGGGGTGCGAGGGGCCGTGCGGCGGCCAGGCGTGGGGAGAACATGAACGAGGGGACGCCCGAGGCGGGACCGAAGTGGTGGAACCGGGGGCGTTCCCCGTCGGCCGAGGTGCCTCCGGGCGAGAAGCGGGTCCCGGTCGTCGTCGCCGGAGACACCGACGGAAACGGAACCGGGGACGACGACGGCCGCGCCGGCGGAGACTTCCGTCTGCCACCACCCGCGGCGCGGGGCGCAGGGGGCGAGGCCATCGACGACCCGGCGAGTGGTGACGCAGGGGACTTCGAACTGCCCGCGCCAACACGGCAGTTGAGCCACGACGACGGAGACTACGAGCTGGATCGCCCCGCTCCCGATGTCACTCAGGGTCCCGCTCCCGCTTCCGATACCGCCGCCTCGCTTACGTCTGCGCCTACGCCTGCGCCTACGTCTGCCACCGTGTCCGCGTCCGCGGAGACAAACACGCCCCCGGCCGCCGACCCCCCTCACCCCTCGCCGGCCGCCGAGCCCCTGCACGATCCCGATCCGTACAGCACCCCGCCGTACGGCCACCCGGGCCCCTGGGCGTCCGCCCCGCCGGTCCAGCACCCAGCGACTCGGCCGACGCACGAACCGACGCACGAACCGGCACCGACGGCCCCCTCCGCGCCCCCAGAAGCCCCCACCCCGCCGCCGCTCGCCGCCACCCCAGCCCAGGAACCGACCCCCACCACCCCCGGAACCCCCGCCACACCCACCTCCCCACCTCCCTGGCACCGCTACGACCCCTGGTCCGGGACCCCGTTCGCCGGGGCGAACCAGCGGGCGGGCGGCTTCGAGGGCGGCGCGGGGCGGCGTCGTGCCTGGGCGGGGCGGAGGCTCGTCGGGGCGGCCCTCGCCGTCGCGGTCGTCTGCGGGGGCGTGGGAGGGCTCGTAGGGGCCCTCGTGGAGCGGAGTGGCCGCCCGGCCGACGTCGTGCTGCCGCAGGCGGGGAGGGAGGCCGACGGCCGGGCTCCGGACAGCATCGCCGGGATCGCCGCGCGGGCGCTGCCCAGCGTGGTGACGCTCCATGTGAGCGGGGCGGACGAGTCGGGGACCGGCACCGGGATCGTGCTCGACGCGCGGGGCCACATCCTGACCAACGAGCACGTCGTGGAGCCCGCCGGTCCAAACGGCAGGATCTCCGTGCGCTTCAGCGGCGGCCGGACCGTCGATGGCGCCGTCGTGGGGCACGACACCGGGTACGACCTCGCCGTGGTGAAGGTGAGCGGCGTACGGGGACTGCGGCCCATGCCGCTCGGCAACTCCGACAACGTCCGGGTGGGCGACCCGGTCGTCGCCATCGGCGCCCCGTTCGACCTCGACAACACCGTCACCGCCGGGATCATCAGCGCGAAGGAGCGGCCCGTCACCACCGGCGGCGGGCGGAGCGGCGGGGGCGAGGTGTCGTACGTCGACGCGTTGCAGACCGACGCGCCCATCAACCCCGGCAACTCCGGCGGCCCGCTCCTCGACGCCCGGGGCCGGCTCGTCGGCGTCAACTCGGCCATCCGGTCCGCCGACGGCGGCAGCGGCGGCAGCCCGGGGGACGGTCGAGCGGGCTCCATAGGGCTCGGTTTCGCCATACCCGTCAACCAGGCCAAGCGGGTCGCCGAGGAGCTGATCAACACCGGCCGGGCCGCCCACCCCGTCATCGGGGTCACCCTCGACATGGGCTACTCCGGCGACGGTGCCCGCGTCGGCACGAACGGCGGCGCCGCCGCGCCGCCGGTCACCCCGGGCGGCCCCGGCGACCGGGCCGGGATCAAGGCGGGCGACGTCGTCACCGAGGCCGACGGCCGGCCCGTGCACACCGGCCAGGAGCTCATCGTGCGGACCCGCGCCCACCGGCCGGGCGACCGTCTGACGCTGATCCTGCGGCGCGACGGCCGGGAGCGGACGGTCACCCTCGTGCTCGGCTCCTCGGCCGACGGCTGACGCGCGCGGCCCCGCCCGACCGGACGGCGACGGCACTGACGGAAACGTCACAGGCCGGAGCCGCGCGAGCGCCGCCCCCGGTCCCGTAAGGCAAACATCCGGAAAACCGGCCGCCCCCGTCGACTCCCGGGCCCCGGGACAGTACCGGTGGAGCGGGATCGCCGGGTACCGTGGACCCGGCCCGGACCACGGAAGACCGCACAGACCACCGAGGGCCGAGGACCGAGGACATCGCAAGGAGCTTCAGGTGTTCAATGACATAGGACCGCTAGAGCTGGTGACGATCATCGTCCTCGCCGTGCTCGTCTTCGGTCCGGACAAGCTCCCGAAGGTCATCCAGGACGTGATGCGGACGATCCGGAAGATCCGCGAGTTCTCGGAGAGCGCCAAGCAGGACATCCGCGAGGAACTGGGCCCGGAGTTCAAGGACTTCGACTTCGAGGACCTCAACCCCAAGACGTTCCTGCGCAAGCAGCTGGACAACGACGAGCTGGGGCTCAAGGAGATCCGCAACGGCTTTGACCTGAAGAAGGAGATGGCCGAGGTCACGGACGCGGTCCACAGCCGCGACTCCGACCCCTCGCCGGCCTCCGGCACCTCCGGCGGCGGTCGTATCGACATGACCAAGAAGCCCGAGGAACCGGGCCAGGACGACCGTCCGCCCTTCGACGCGGACGCCACCTGAGCCGTCCGCCGACAGGCGCACGCCGAGGTGCCGGTCCGCGCCGCACGTGACGCGTTTCATACCGCGCTGGGACCTCTCGCGGCCCGAACGCGGCTCTCACGCGACCCACGCGCCGGGCGGTTTCCCGGTTGCTCCCGGCGGGGTGGCTATGCTGCCGAGTTGTTGTGCGGACCGGCGGAGTACGCCCGAAGGGGGGCGGGCCACCCCGGTCCGACGAGAACGAGGAGGCGTCCGGGCATGGAGACGACTAGTCGGGTAGGCGCGCAGGCGCCGGTCGCGGAGGGCGGACGACCGCTCCCCTCCGCCCGGCGCACGGTCGGCGGTTACCTGCGGGCGCCCTTCCCGTGGTACGGCCTCGACGAGGCGTTCACGGGGCCGCGCTGGCTGATGCAGGTGGGTACGGCGTCGGACGGAGCCGTCGAGCACGGCTCCATCGGGCACGGCGACGAGCCCTCCGTACGCAACGAGGGCACGGAGGACAAGGAGAAGTTCGCCGTGGTGGTCACCGTCGGCGGCAACCCCGCCCGGCGCACCGCCGACGGCACGGGCCTGCTGGAGGCCACCTCGGTCTCCTCGGCGGCCTGGCTCGCGGGCGTGGGGCTGCTGTCCTTCACCTGGCCCGGCCAGATGGACCACACCCTGCGCGACGACTGGCTGGAGCAGCAGACCGAGACGGCGTGGGTGCTGGCCGACGACCTGGCCGGCGCCGACTGGTCGACCCTGTCCCTGCCCGTGGACGGCGTCCCGACGCCCTTCCACTACCGCGAGTCCGAGTTCGGCTGGGTCCTCGCCGGGTCCACGCAGGACGGCGTGCACGTGGGCGCGTACGGCAGGGGCATGAGCGCCTACGGGCTCGGCTTCGCCGTGATCACGGACATCACGACGTACGCCGCCTGAACGCGGCGCGGGCGCGGAAGCGGGCGCCGGGCCCCGCGCGAGGGCCGGGGCGACGACGATGAGGGCGCCCCCGTCGTCGTAGGCGAGTTCCCGGGTCCGTAGGGACGTTCTCGCGCCGCAGGGACATAGCTGTGCCGCAGGGACGTACCCGTGTCGTGGATGGGCTTCCACGACACGGGGGTGACGTCCCTAGAACTTGTTCCGGGGGGTGATGCCCAGCGACAGGCCCGACAGGCCCCGCTGGCGGCCGCCCAGTTTGCCGGCGATGGCCAGCAGGGCCGCGCCCGCGGGGGAGTCGGGGTCGGTGAGGACGACCGGCTTGCCCTCGTCGCCGCCCTCGCGGAGGCGTACGTCGATCGGGATCGAGCCGAGGACCGGGACCGAGGCGCCGGTGGTGCGGGTCAGGCCGTCGGCGACCGACTGGCCGCCGCCCGTGCCGAACACGTCGACCATCTCGCCGCAGTGCGGACACGGCAGGCCCGACATGTTCTCGACCACGCCGACGATCTTCTGGTGCGTCTGCACCGCGATGGAGCCGGCCCGCTCCGCCACCTCCGCCGCCGCCTGCTGGGGCGTCGTCACCACCAGGATCTCCGCGTTCGGCACCAGCTGCGCCACGGAGATCGCGATGTCGCCGGTGCCCGGCGGGAGGTCGAGCAGGAGGACATCCAGGTCGCCCCAGTACACGTCCGCCAGGAACTGCTGGAGCGCGCGGTGGAGCATCGGACCGCGCCACACCACCGGCGCGTTGCCCGGGGTGAACATGCCGATCGAGATGACCTTCACGCCGTGCGCCGACGGCGGCATGATCATGTTCTCGACCTGGGTGGGACGGCCCTCGGCGCCGAGCATGCGTGGCACGCTGTGGCCGTAGATGTCGGCGTCCACGACGCCGACCTTCAGACCGTCGGCCGCCATGGCCGCCGCCAGGTTCACCGTCACCGACGACTTGCCGACGCCGCCCTTGCCGGAGGCCACCGCGTACACCCGGGTCAGCGAGCCGGGCTGGGCGAAGGGGACCTCGCGCTCGGTCTGGCCGCCGCGCAGCGCGCTCGCCAGCTCCTTGCGCTGCTCGTCGCTCATCACGTCGAGGGTAACCTCGACACCGGTGACGCCCTCCACGCGGGCGACCGCGTCCGTCACCCGCTGCGTGATCGTCTCCCTCATGGGGCAGCCGGAGACCGTCAGGTACACGGTGACCGCGACCGCTCCGTCCGCGCCGATCTCCACCGATTTGACCATCCCCAGTTCGGTGAGGGGGCGGTTGATCTCGGGGTCGTTCACCGTCGACAGCGCTTCACGCACCGCGTCTTCCGTAGCCATGGGGTCGATGGTACGGCGCCGCACAGGGCCGCCGGTAAGTCTGTCAGCGGTCGTCTGCGTCACGCCCCGGCGACCGTTCCGCCGGGAATGCCGGGAACGCCGGACGTTCCGGACCGACCGGCCCGGCCGGACCGGCCGGGGCCGGGGCGTGCCCGTCGAGCCGCTCGTCCAGTTCCTTCGCCAGGTCCTGGAGCTCCGAGCGGATCCAGTCCCGGGTCGCCACCTCGCCGAGGCCGATGCGCAGGGCGGCGATCTCCCGGGTCAGGTACTCGGTGTCCGCGATGGAGCGCTCGTTCTGCTTGCGGTCCTGTTCCAGGTTGACCCGGTCGCGGTCGTCCTGCCGGTTCTGCGCGAGCAGGATCAACGGGGCCGCGTAGGACGCCTGGAGGGACAGCATCAGGGTCAGGAAGATGAACGGGTAGTTGTCGAAGCGCAGGGCGCTGGGCGCGAAGATGTTCCACAGCACCCAGACGATGATGACGATCGTCATCCAGACGATGAACCGCCCGGTCCCCAGGAACCGCGCGATCCGCTCCGACAGCCGCCCGAAGGCCTCCGGGTCCCACTCGGGCACCAGCCGCCGCCGGGGCGGCCGAGGCTGGTCCAGCCGGGCCCGGGGCCGGCCCGCGGCGGTCGCCCCCGCCATCGAGCGGTCCCGCCCGCTCTCCCGTCCCGCCTCCCGCTCAGGCGCCATCGGTCGCCACCCCCTCGCCCGGCTCCTCGTCCAGGTGGAACTCCGTCTCGCGCCAGTCCTCGGGCAGCAGGTGGTCGAGTACGTCGTCCACGGTGACCGCGCCGAGCAGCGCCCCGGAGTCGTCCACGACGGGCGCCGCGACCATGTCGTACGTCGCGAAGAACCCGGCGACGACGGGCAGCGGCGCGTCCGGGCCGAGGCTCTGCAGGTCGTTGTCGAGGACCGAACTGACCAGGGTGTACGGCGGGTCGCGCAGCAGCCGCTGGAAGTGGACCGTGCCGAGGTACTTGCCGGTCGGGGTCTCCTCGGGCGGCCGGCAGACGTAGACCTGGGCGGCGAGGGCGGGGGAGAGGTCGGCGTTGCGGACCCGGGCGAGCGCGTCGGCGACGGTCGCGTCGGGCCGCAGCACGATCGGCTCGGTGGTCATGAGACCGCCGGCGGTGCGGTCCTCGTAGGCCAGCAGGCGCCGCATGCCGGCCGCGTCGGCGGGTTCCATCAGGCTCAGCAGCCGCTCCTGGTCGTCCGGGCCGAGTTCGGCGAGCAGGTCGGCCGCGTCGTCGGGGTCCATCGCCTCCAGGACGTCCGCCGCGCGCTCCATCTTCAGCTTGCCGAGGATCTCGATCTGGTCGTCCTCGGGGAGCTCTTCGAGGACGTCGGCGAGCCGGTCGTCGTCGAGGGCGGCGGCCACCTCGGCGCGCCGCTTGGGGGAGAGGTGGTGCAGGACGTTGGCGAGGTCGGCGGGGCGCAGCTGCTCGAAGGTGGCCAGGAGGCTCTCCGCGCCCTGTCCGTGCTCCTCCAGCGAGAAGCCGGTGACGGCGGACCAGTCCACGGTCAGCGTCTCGCCCTTGGCCCTTCTGAAGGCTCCGCTCCTGGCCTTGCGGACGAAGATCCGGTCGATCTCCCAGTCCCGGCGGGCCGGCAGCTGGCGTACCGCCAGATCGAGGACGGTGACCTCCTCGCCGGTCTCGACGAGGGTGACGCGGCGGTCCAGCAGCTCCCCGAAGACGAGGCGTTCGGTGGGCCGCTGCTCGAAGCGGCGGACGTTGAGCACACCGGTGGTGATGACCTGGCCGGACTGGATTCCGGTGACCCGGGTCATGGGCAGGAAGATGCGGCGCCGGGTGGAGAGTTCGACGACGAGGCCGAGCAGCACCGGGGGGCGGCGCGCGACCCGCAGCACGACGACCAGATCGCGCACCCGGCCCACCTGGTCGCCGTTGGGGTCGAAGACGGCGACACCCGAGAGATGCGAGACGAAGATCCGGGGGGCGCCCGCTGCCATGCCCGCGCCTCCTTAGTTCCCGCGGGTCCCAATTGCCCGCTCAAGTGGGCTTCAGGCTAGCCCGTCCCGATCGGATCCGCGCTGGTGGGGGGTGGGACGTACTGGCTCCGGCCGGCTCCGGCCGTCCCGGTACGCTGCCGTACGCCATCGCCTCCCCTACGAAAGGCGGCTCGGTCTGTGTCTGCGATTCCCCAGGGCCGTCGAACCCGTAGGGCCGCGCTGGTGGGCGCGGTGTGCGCCCTGCTCGTGACGGGCACGGCGCTGACGGGCTGTGACGAGGATCCCGACGCGGGAACCAACGGGGTCGGGAAGCTGGCGCCGGCGAAGATCGAGTCCCGGTCGCGTACGGCGGCCGACTCCGCCGACGCGGTACGGCTGTCCGGAACCGTCGTCACCAGCGGCCGGACCTACACGCTGGACATGCGGCTGAAGTCCGACGGCGGCACCGGCTCGGTCACCTCCAAGGGGGCGACCTTCGGGCTGCTGCGGGTGGGCGAGCAGCTCTACCTGAAGGCGGACGCGGGCTTCTGGAGCCAGGCGGACGGCGGCGACGCCAAGGACGGCGGCTCGGCCGCCGCGGGGAAGCTCGACGGCAAGTACGTGCGGGTGCCGCAGGAGGATCCCGCGTACAAGCGGTTCAGCGGCTTCACCGACAAGGACGTGCTGCTCGACGGCCTGCTGACCCTGCACGGCACGCTGGCCACCGCCGGGCACCACGAACAGAGCGGGGTCCGCACGATCCGCATCAGCGGCGACAAGGGCTCCGGCGGCACCCTCGACGTCTCCCTGGAGGGCACGCCCTATCCGCTACGGCTGGTACGGGCCGGCGGCGCGGGCACCCTGACCTTCACGGCGTGGGGCGAGAACTTCGACCTCACCCGCCCGGCACCGGGCGACACGGTCGACTACGGCAGACAACTGCCGTCGTCCTAGGGGGGATTGGGTCACCGGGCGGCCTGCGCGGCAGCGACTTCCCCGCGGTCGCCCCAACGGCCTTTCTGCACAAGCCCCTTGAGTCCTCACGCCCGCGGAACGGTCGGCGCCGGACGCCGCGGCGGATGCCGAGACCCGCCAACCGCCGTCCCGCTAAAGGCTCTTGCGGTCCTTGCGGCCCTTGCGGTCCCTACGACCCCTGCGGAGCAGGTGGGGCAGGCCGGGCGGGGGCGGCTCGCGCGTCGTGGCCGTGGTGAGCAGCGGCGGCTGCGCCAGGGAACCGTCCGGCAGGGCCGTCCGCGCTCCCGTGGGCTCCAGGCGGAGGACCCGGCACTCACGCGCCCAGCGCTCCGGCATCGCCTCCCCGTCGGGGGCGTTGAGCCGCTTGCCCTTCAGCTCCGCGACCGTCGCCTCCCACGCCTCCGACCCGGGCGCCAGCTGTACGACGTCCGCCGTCCACGAGACCAGCCGGCCGCCCTTGTCCTTGCTGCGGACCGTCACCTCGGCGACGGACCCGTCGGCCAGGCCGGGCAGCGGCTGCTCGCCCGGTCCGTCGCCGACCAGACAGGCCGCACCCTCGTGCCAGACGTGCCACAGCGCGCGGACCGGACCACCGGGGCCGCCGACCCAGACGAGGCCGGACTTCTTGGTGGCCTCCTCGACGAGGGCCCGGTCGAGCAGCTCAGATGTCATGGCCGCAGCCTATCGAGGCCGGTACCGGAGCCCTCAGAGCCAGCCGTTGCGCTTGAGCGTGCGGTGGATGACCAGGCAGACGCCCACGGTGAAGGTGAGCACCATCGGGTAGCCGTACTTCGCGTGCAGTTCCGGCATGTGCTCGAAGTTCATGCCGTAGACGCCGGTCACCATCGTCGGTACGGCGATGATCGCGGCCCACGCGGTGATCTTCCGCATGTCCTCGTTCTGGGCGACGGACGCCTGCGCCAGGTTGGCCTGGAGGATCGAGTTGAGCAGCTCGTCGAAGCCGATGACCTGCTCATGGACGCGGGCGAGGTGGTCGGCGACGTCCCGGAAGTACTTCTGGATGTCCGGGTCCACCAGCCGCATCGGCCGCTCGCTCAGCAGCTGCATGGGCCGCAGCAGGGGCGACACCGCGCGCTTGAACTCCAGTACCTCGCGCTTGAGTTGGTAGATCCGCGCCGAGTCGACACCGCGTGAGACCCCGCCTTTGCGGCCGGGCGAGAAGACCTCGGTCTCCACCTCGTCGATGTCGTCCTGTACGGCGTCGGCCACCGCGACATAGCCGTCGACGACATGGTCGGCGATCGCGTGCAGCACCGCCGAGGGGCCCTTGGCGAGCAGCTCGGGGTCGTCCTGGAGGCGGTGGCGGAGCGCCCGCAGCGAGCCCTGGCCGCCGTGCCGGACGGTGATGAAGAAGTCCCGGCCGGTGAAGCACATGACCTCGCCGGTCTCGACCACCTCGCTGTTGGCGGTGAGCTGGTCGTGCTCGACGTAGTGGATGGTCTTGAAGACGGTGAAGAGGGAGTCGTCGTAGCGCTCCAGCTTGGGGCGCTGGTGGGCCTGGACGGCGTCCTCGACGGCCAGCGGGTGCAGCCCGAACTCCCCGGCGATACCAGCGAATTCGGCCTCGGTCGGCTCGTGCAGTCCGATCCACACGAACCCCCCGTCGCGGCGGACCAGGCGCATCGCCTCGTGCGGGGTCAGCGGCTTGCCGGTGTCGAGGCGGGCGCCGTCGCGGTACACGGCGCAGTCCACGACGGCGGAGGGCGTGCCCGGGTCGCGGGTGGTGTCGTAGGCGCCGCTCTCCTTGCGCAGTGCGGGGCGGGACGGGCGGACCACGGCACGCAGGTCGCGGATCATCGACATGGGTGGCTCCTTCGCGACAAGCAACGAAAGGCGCCGACGACGGCTGGAACTGCCCGGAATGGGGACGTCCTGACTGCGGAGGTTTGGCACGTCCACAAAGCGGGGAGCACCGCACCGTCGCGGTGGCGAGCTTCGCTACTGATACAGGTACTGATTGCAGAACGGATCAGACAGATCAGACAGATCAGGCAAAACTGAACGAAGTGCTCTTCCGCGACGGTGTGAAGTGCGACAGGCGGCAGCCGGTGGGAGGACTGAACCAGAGCGACGACATCAACGGCCGGAAAAGCGGGTGGTACTGCCAGGCCGACTTCGGTCCATTGCAGCCCCACCTCCTCCGGCCGGTCCCTCGTGAGGGAGTCTCATCGGCGTCGGGGCTTGATCGCGACGCTTCTGCGTGCTGCCCCGAACCACCGGGCCAGACTAGCAGCCGGCCCAAGTGTCAAGGCGCTGCTTTACCCGGTACTGACGAGTTCTATGCTCACCGCATGGTTGATGTTCTTGCTCTGGTAGAGGCCCGGTTGCGTACCGCGCTGGGTGAACCGGACGCCCGCGCGGCCGTCACCTTCCTCGGCACCGACCGGGTCGAAGTGCTCCGCTTCCAGGACGGCGACCTCGTCCGCTACGCCACCCTCGGCATGTCCGCGCAGCCGATGAGCGACCCCACGGCGATGCTCGCCGATCCGGTCGAGGGGCCGCGCGCCGAACTGGTCCTGTCCGTGCGCGGAGGCCTCGCGGACACCGGCAAGGTGCTCAGACCGCTCGCCGTACTGGCCGCGTCCCCGCAGGTCGAGGGTGTGATCGTGACCCCCGGCGCCTCGCTCGACGTGGGCCGACCGCTGTGGCCCGGCGCCCCGTTCACCTCGGTACTGGTCGCCGAGCCGGGCGGACTCGTCGAGGATCTCGAACTCGACGCGCCGCTGGACCCGGTCCGGTTCCTGCCGCTGCTTCCCATGACGCCGAACGAGGCCGCCTGGAAGCGCGTGCACGGCGCGCAGGCCCTTCAGGAGCGTTGGCTGACGAACGGGACGGATCTCCGGGACCCGGCGCGCACGTCCGTCCCGCTGGACTGAGACCCGCGGCCCGCGCGAGTGAGCAAGATCACCAACAGTCGTCAACGGCCTTAAGCCGTAGCTCAGTTGGCGAAGTCGGTGACGCTGTCCCCGGAGCGCCCGCCGCGGCTCCGGCTCCGCGCCCTCGTGGGCCGCGGCCTTCCGCCGTACGACCGCGCCCACCGCGCGCCCCTCGACCTGGCCGTCGCCCCGGCCCTCGATCCGGTCCTCGACCTGGCCGTCGCCCCGGCCCTCGATCCGGTCCTCGACCTGGCCGTCGACCCCGCCCGTGCCCCGTCACCGACCCGGCTACCGACCCGGCCATCGACCCGGGCTTCCGTCCGGACGGGTGATCGTCCTTGACGTGGGGGAGCGGGGGTAGGACCGTTGGGGTCTATGAGGGGCGAACTCAGTTGCCCGAAGTGCGGTGGCCGGGTCAGGGCCCCCGGACTCTTCGCCGATTCCTGGCAGTGCGATGTCCACGGCACCGTGCATCCGCTGCAGCCCGTGATCCCGCCCAGCGTCGAGGCCCTCGATGTCGTGGTGCACCGGACGAAGGTGCCCGTGTGGATGCCCTGGCCGCTGCCGGTCGGCTGGCTGTTCACCGGGGTGGCCTGCGCGGGCGACGACCGCAGCGGCGGCCGTGCCACGGCGGTGGTGTGTTCCGGCCCCGGTCCGCTCGGCGGCACGGGCGAGCTGATCCTGGTCGCCGAGGAACTCGGCGTCGGACTCGGCGCGCGCTACGCGGGCATCGACGGACCCGACCCCGGCCCGTACATCGACGTGGAGAAACCCCCGCACGCCAAACTGCTCGCCGCCGGGCGCCCGACTCCGCTCTGGCATGTCTCGGGCACGCCCGACGACCGTGCGGTCTTCGCGGGCGAGGCGCTGGGGCTGTGGCTGTGGGCCGTCGTCTGGCCGGAGCAGTCGGGCCTCCTGATGTACGACGAACTGGTCCTCACCGATCTGCGGGACGCGGGCGCCGAGGTCGACCTCGTACCGTGCGGCGCCCTGTCGCCGCGCCTGCTGGAGCTGTAGAAGCCGGTCCGTGGCCGGAGGCCCGGGGGCGACGGGCGGGTGCGGTGGGACGGGGGCCGTACGTCCGGTGCGCCGCGCGGCGACCGTTATCCTTGGGTGTCCCGCTGCCCCCGCTGTCCGCCGTCACCCTCTGGAGTCCGCGTCGTGCGTATCGACCTGCACTGCCACTCCACCGCCTCCGACGGTACGGACACCCCGGCCGAACTGGTGCGGAACGCTGCCGCCGCCGGACTGGACGTCGTCGCGCTGACGGATCACGACACCACCCGCGGCCACGCCGAGGCGATCGCCGCGCTGCCCGAGGGGATCGCACTGGTCACCGGGGCCGAACTGTCCTGCCGGATCGACGGCATCAGCATGCACATGCTGGCCTACCTGTTCGATCCCGGGGAGCCCGCGCTGCTCGCCGAGCGCGAACTGGTGCGGGACGACCGGGTGCCCCGGGCCCGGACCATGGTGACCCGGCTCCAGGAACTGGGCGTGCCGGTGACCTGGGAGCAGGTCGCGCGGATCGCGGGGGACGGCTCCGTCGGACGTCCGCATGTCGCGACCGCGCTGGTCGAGCTGGGTGTCGTACCGACCGTGAACGACGCGTTCACCGAGAAGTGGCTGGCCGACGGCGGCCGGGCCCATGTCCCCAAGCACGAGACCGATCCCTTCGAGGCGATCCGGCTGGTCAAGGGCGCGGGCGGGGTCACCGTCTTCGCCCACCCCGGCGCCGCCAAGCGGGGCCGGACCGTCCCGGAGGCCGTGATCGCCGAGCTGGCCGCGGCCGGGCTGGACGGCATCGAGGTCGACCACATGGACCACGACGCCGGCACCCGCGTACGACTGCGCGGGCTGGCCGCCGAACTCGGCCTGCTCACCACCGGCTCCAGCGACTACCACGGCAGCCGCAAGACCGTCCTGCTCGGCGAGTACACGACGGACCCCGAGGTCTACGGCGAGATCACGCGGCGCGCGACCGGCGCGTTCCCGGTGCCGGGGGCCGGCGGAGCCGCCTGATCCAGGCACCGCACGATCGTCCGGGCACGATCGTCTCCGCTCCTCCGCTCACCGCTCACTCCTCAGCAAGGCCTGTGCTCACCCATGTTCGACGTCGCCGTCTTCGGCTCCCTCTTCCTGACCCTTTTCGTCATCATGGATCCCCCCGGGATCACCCCGATCTTTCTCGCGCTGACCGCCGGACGGCCCGCGAAGACGCAGAAGCGGATGGCGTTCCAGGCCGTCTGCGTGGCCGGAGGCGTCATCACCGTCTTCGGGCTGCTGGGACACCAGATCCTCGACTACCTGCATGTCTCCGTGCCGGCGCTGATGATCTCGGGCGGGCTGCTGCTCCTGCTGATCGCCCTCGACCTGCTCACCGGCAAGACGGACGAGCCCCAGCAGACGAAGGACGTCAACGTCGCCCTCGTACCGCTGGGGATGCCGCTGCTGGCCGGGCCGGGCGCGATCGTCTCCGTGATCCTCGCGGTGCAGAAGGCCGACAGCGTCGTGGGCCAGGTGTCGGTCTGGTCGGCGATCCTCGCGATACACGTCGTGCTGTGGCTGGTCATGCGGTACTCGCTGCTGATCATCCGGCTCATCAAGGACGGCGGGGTCGTGCTGGTGACGCGGCTCGCGGGCATGATGCTCTCCGCGATCGCCGTGCAGCAGATCATCAACGGGATCACACAGGTGGTCAGGGCGGCCTGAGCGCCGGTACGCGCAGAACCCCCGCACGGCGTCGGTGCCGTACGGGGGCTCTGAAGTCTGTGCGGAGATCCGCGTGGGTGTTACGAGGCCTTGGTGTCGGCGGGGCGGATCCACAGTCGCTGCCCGATGGCGGCGGCCTGTTGCACGATCCGATTGACGGAGGCGGCATCCACGACGGTGCTGTCCACGGTAGTGCCGTCGACCTCGTCGAGACGCATGATTTCGAAGCGCATGGGCTTCTCCCTTCGTCTGGTCATCCTCCTGAGGAGAACTACTTGGTTACATAGGGAGTCAACGGGGCGCGTGTTACGAACATTCCCTACGCTAAAGAAATTTTTCGAACGTCTAACTACTGACCGGTAAGAGGTGTACGCGAGACTGACCGGGACCGGTTGTGTTCGCAGCGTGACCGCCGGGAGAATGGAGGCGATGAACGACGACCACGCGGCCCTCAGCGCCCGCATCGACCGGACGAACGCGCTCTTGCAGCGCATGCTCGCCGAGGTGGCGAAGACGCCCTCGACGCACGCGATCTTCGTCGACGCCGGGTACGTGTACGCCGCCGCGGGCCGGCTCGTCTCCGGGACCGAGGACCGACGCTCCTTCGACCTCGACGCCGAGGGGCTGATCGAGGCGCTCATCGACAAGGCCCGCACCATCTTCGCGGACAGCAGACTGCTGCGCGTCTACTGGTACGACGGCGCCCGGCGCCGCATCCACACCTCCGAGCAGCAGTCCATCGCCGAACTCCCGGACGTCAAGGTGCGGTTGGGCAACCTGAACGCCAACAACCAGCAGAAGGGCGTCGATTCGCTGATCCGCTCCGACCTGGAGTCCCTCGCCCGGCACCGCGCGATCAGCGACGCGGCCCTCATCGGCGGCGACGAGGACCTGGTCTCGGCGGTCGAGGCGGCCCAGGGCTACGGCGCCCGGGTCCACCTGTGGGGCATCGAGTCCCCGGAGGGCCGCAACCAGGCCGAGCCGCTGCTGTGGGAGGTCGACAGCCAGCGCACCTTCGACCTCGACTTCTTCAAGCCGTACGTGTCACGTCGTACGGCCCTCCCGTACGAGGCGACGGCGGTCCGGCCCGTCCGCGACGACGTGCGGTTCGTGGGCGCCCAGATCGCGGCGAAATGGCTGGTGGCGCGGGGCCGCGAGGCGCTGCTGGAGCTGCTGCCCGGCCACCCCTACCTCCCCGGCTCGGTCGACCAGGACCTCCTCGTCGAGGCGGAGGGCCTCCTCCAGTACTCCTTGCGCGGCCAGGTCGACCTGCGGCGGGCGCTGCGCGACGGGTTCTGGGAGCACTTGCAGAAGCAGTATTAGCCCCGTACGACCGCCCCCGGTGACCCTCTCGCGGGTCGCGTGCCCATCCGGGCCGGGCGAAACGGCCTCAGGAGTCTCTGGAGTCCCATGAGTCGTCGGACGCGGTGGTCTGCCGGGAGTTGACGGTGCCGCTGTCCCAGAAGTCCGCGAGCGCCGTGGCCGTCGCGAGGGGCTGGTCGGTGTTGGGGGAGTGCTCGGCGCCCGGGACGACGGTACGCCGCGCCGCCAGCCGTACGGCCATCTCGTCCAGCAGGGGCACCGGCCAGGTGTCGTCGCGTGCGCCCGACAGGACGTGGAACGGCAGCGGGAGGGCGGCCAGTTCGGCGACGCGGTCCGGCTCGACGCACAACTGGCGCCCTGTGGCGATGAGTTGCGCCGGCTTCGTGCCGAGCCAGCGGCGGCGCAGGTCGGCCCGGTCGTCGAGCCCGGAGTCGAGCGCGCCGCCGGTGTCGGTCTCCTCGGGCGGTTCCATCGCCTGGATGGCGTCCCACACCTCCGCCATCGTCAGCACGGCGAGCGCGTCCCGCAGCAGTTTCACGCGCTCGCGCTGGGAGGAGGAGATCTCGGCCGGTCCCGACGCCATGAGGGTCAGCGACGCGAACGGCGCGCGGTCGAGCAGGACGGCGGCCCGCGCGAGCTGCCCGCCGAGCGAGTGCCCCACCAGGTGCACCGGCGTCCCGACAGCCTCGGCCTGCGCCAGCACGTCCCGCGCCAACTCGCCCTGCGCGTATGCGGATTCGTCACGCTCCGGGCCATCGGACTCGAACTGGCCCCGGCCGTCGACGGCGACCGTCCGGTAACCACGCGCGCCGAGCGGCTCGTGCAGCGGGTTGAAGTCCTCCTTGCTCCCGGTGAACCCCGGAAGCAGCAGCACGGTCCCCTTCGCCTCGACCCCATCGGCCACCGGCGCGTCCACGACGGCGAACTCGCCCCGTGCGGTGCGCAGGAAGTACGAACGGGCACCGGAAGGCGGGACAAAGGACGGAGGCCTACTCATGCCCCGAGATTAACCGGCCGGGGTGACGGGGGTGGGGTGGGGCCGAGGAGTGAGGGTGACGGGCTGGTCGGGCGGGCGTGATGCCGACGGCCCGGCTCACCGAAGTGGGCCGGGCCGCACGGATGTTGTGGTGCGGGGGTGGCTCAGCCGTCCGTGGACTCCGCCGCGGCGGCCGTCTTCCGGGCGCGACGCACCCGCGGCTTGGCCTCGGCGGCGACCTCGGCCGGGGCCTCGGCGGCCTTGCGCGTACGGCGGCGCGGCGCGGCCTCCGGCTCCTCGACCGACTGAGCCGGGATCTCGGCGACGGCTGCCGCCTTCCGGGTCCGGCGCGGCTTCGCCTCGGCGGCCGTTTCCGGCGCCTCGACGGTGACGGCGGCGGCCTTGCGGGTCCGGCGCGGCTTGGCCTCGACCGCTTCCGCGGTCTCCACGGAGACTTCGGCGACCGTGGCCTTGCGCGTCCGACGCGCCTTCGGCTCGGCGGCCTCGGCGGTGTCGAGGGCGGCCTCGGCAGCGGCGGCGGTCTTGCGGGTCCGCCGGGGCTTGGCCTCGGCGGACGCCTCCGGTGCCTCGGCGACCGTGGCCTTGCGGGTGCGGCGCGGTTTGGCCTCGGCGGCCTCGGTCGCGGCCGGCGCCTCCACGATCTCCGGCGCCACGGCCGCCTTGCGGGTCCGGCGGCGCGGCTGCGCCTCCGTGCCCTCGGCGGCGTCGAGCGACGCCTCGGCGGACTGCGCCGGGATGTCGGCGGTGACCGTCGCGACGGCTGCGGTCTTCCGGGTCCGGCGCGGCTTCGCCTCGGCGACCGTTTCCGGCGCCTCGACGGTGACGACGGCACTCTTGCGGGTACGGCGCGGCTTCACCTCGACGGCTTCCGCCGTGTCCACAGCGACCTCGGCGGTCTCCATGACCTGGGCGTCCGCGGCGGGTTCGGCCGTGGCGACCGCGGCCT
The DNA here is from genome assembly GCF_040606415.1 of Streptomyces sp. NPDC005423. Lineage (NCBI taxonomy): Bacteria > Bacillati > Actinomycetota > Actinomycetes > Kitasatosporales > Streptomycetaceae > Streptomyces > Streptomyces sp. NPDC005423. Next base: position 51,460 of record NZ_JBEXET010000030.1, read on the forward strand.
TGCGGGTGCGGCGACGCGGCTTCGACTCGGCGGCCGGCGCCTCGGTGACCTCGACGGCCGACGGCGTGCTCTCGGCCGTGGCGACCGCGGTCTCCGCGGCCTGCGCGGTCTCCGCGGACCGGCGGGTGCGACGGCGGCGCGGCTGCTCCACGGCGTCCGGGGCGACCTGGGCGTGCGGCTCCAGGCCCTCCGCCGTGGTGACGGCGTTCGTGGCGGCCTCGGACGCGACGGTGGCGACCGGCGCGACGGGAGCGGTGGCCTGCGTGTGCTCGGCCGAACCACCGTTGCGCGAGCGGCGCCGACGGCGCGGCGTGCGGGCGCCGGCGGTCTCCTCGACGGGGTTCTCCGCGGGAGCGGCGGTACCGGCGGGAGCGGTGGTACCGGTCGGGGTGACCGTGACCGTCGTCTCGTCCAGCACGGCACCGTTGCGCGTACGGCGACGGCGGCGCGGGGTGCGAGCCGAGCGCTCGCCGTCAGCGGAACGGGAGTCGTCCCGGTTGTCCCGGCCGTCCCGTCCGCCGCGGTTGTCCCGGCCGTCCCGGTTGTCCCGGACGTCCTTGGCTCCCCGACCGCCACGGCCACGCGGGCCGCCGCGACCGCCGGTCTCGCCGAGGTCCTCCAGCTCCTCCGCGGCCAGACCGGCACGGGTGCGCTCCGCGCGGGGCAGCACACCTCGGGTGCCCGCGGGGATGCGCATCTCCTCGTAGAAGTGCGGGGAGGTGGAGTACGTCTCCGGCGGGTCGTTGAACTTGAGGTCCAGCGCCTTGTTGATGAGCTGCCAGCGCGGGATGTCGTCCCAGTCGACGAGGGTGACCGCGATGCCCTTGGCGCCCGCGCGGCCCGTACGGCCGATGCGGTGCAGGTAGGTCTTCTCGTCCTCGGGGGACTGGTAGTTGATGACGTGCGTGACGCCCTCGACGTCGATACCGCGGGCGGCGACGTCGGTGCAGACGAGCACGTCGACCTTGCCGTTGCGGAACGCGCGCAGCGCCTGTTCACGGGCGCCCTGGCCGAGGTCGCCGTGGACCGCGCCGGAGGCGAACCCGCGCTGCTGGAGCTGGTCGGCGAGGTCGGCCGCGGTGCGCTTCGTACGGCAGAAGACCATGACCGGGCCCCGGCCCTCGGCCTGGAGGATGCGCGCGACCAGCTCGGGCTTGTCCATGTTGTGCGCGCGGTAGATGAACTGCCTGGTGTTCGCGACCGTCTTGCCCTCGTCGTCGGGCGAGGTGGCGCTGATGTGCGTGGGCTGCGTCATGTAGCGGCGCGCGAGGCCGATGACCGCGCCCGGCATGGTCGCCGAGAACAGCATGGTCTGCCGACGGGCCGGCAGCAGGTTGATGATCTTCTCGACGTCGGGCAGGAAGCCCAGGTCGAGCATCTCGTCGGCCTCGTCGAGGACGAGCGACCTGATGTGCTTGAGGTCGAGCTTCTTCTGGCCCGCGAGGTCCAGGAGCCGGCCCGGGGTGCCCACGACGACGTCGACGCCCTTGCGCAACGCCTCGACCTGGGGCTCGTACGCCCGGCCGCCGTAGATCGCGAGGACGCGCACGTTACGGACCTTGCCCGCGGTCAGCAGGTCGTTGGTGACCTGGGTGCACAGCTCACGGGTGGGGACGACGACGAGCGCCTGCGGGGCGTCGGTGAGGTCCTCGGGCTTCGAGCGCCCGGCCTCCACGTCCGCGGGGACGGTGACGCGCTCCAGGAGGGGGAGGCCGAAGCCCAGCGTCTTGCCGGTGCCGGTCTTGGCCTGGCCGATGACGTCGGTGCCGGTGAGGGCGACCGGGAGCGTCATCTCCTGAATGGGGAAGGGGGTGACGATCCCGACGGCCTCAAGGGCCTCGGCCGTCTCGGGGAGGATTCCGAGCTCTCGGAAAGTCGTAGTCAGGGTGCTGCCTCTTCTGTGTGTGCGGCGCGAGGCGAGCGCGGGGGTCGTGTCAGGACCGTGCCGGGGACGTCGACTGCCGGACGGCGGGCCGTATGCACGGGACCACTGCCGACGCTCTAGCGCTCGAACCGCTGAGGGTCCCTCCGATCGCCGTACGCGATGTGCCGTACGGACCGGGAGGGCGGTCGGGGCGGAGCCGATCGGGCCACCGACCGGGCATCCTCATTCGTGCGGCCCGTCGAATACTCGCCGGGCGCATTACCACCATACCCCGGAAACGCGCATACGCGACGGCCGATTCTGTCACGTAGTCGGCGTCACACCGAGTGAAGTGCGACTTCGGCCGTGCGGCGAGCGGGCTATTGTGCGCTTCATGACGACCCCTGACAACGCCTCCGACGCGCCCGCCCGATCCACCGGAGTCGCCGCCCGGGACTGGGCCACGGCCTCCGCCGACCCGCAGTACCGCAACGCGGTCGTGGACCTGCTCGGCGCGCTCGCGTACGGGGAACTGGCGGCGTTCGAACGGCTCGCGGAGGACGCGAAGCTGGCGCCGACGCTCGCGGACAAGGCGGAGCTGGCGAAGATGGCGTCGGCCGAGTTCCACCACTTCGAGCGGCTCAGGGACCGGCTCACCGAGATCGGGGCGGAGCCGACGCAGTCGATGGAGCCGTTCGTCGCGGCGCTCGACGGCTTCCACCGGCAGACGGCGCCCTCGGACTGGCTGGAAGGGCTCGTCAAGGCGTACGTCGGCGACTCGATCGCCAGTGACTTCTACCGTGAGGTCGCCGCCCGGCTCGACGCCGACACCCGCTCCCTCGTGCTGGCCGTCCTCGACGACACCGGGCACGCCAGTTTCGCCGTCGAGAAGGTGCGCGCGGCGATCGACGCGGAACCGCGCGTGGGAGGCCGACTCGCCCTGTGGGCAAGGCGGTTGATGGGCGAGGCCCTGTCGCAGTCCCAGCGGGTGGTGGCCGACCGGGACGCGCTCTCGACGATGCTCGTGGGCGGGGTGGCCGACGGTTTCGACCTCGCCGAGGTCGGCCGGATGTTCTCCCGGATCACCGAGGCGCACACCAAGCGGATGGCGGCACTGGGCCTCGCGGCCTAGCGGCCCGCGACCTGCCCGGAGGCGGTGGCGGTCGGGCGGTCAGGCGGCCAGACGGCCAGACGGCTGCAACAGTCGCGGGTTCTGTCGGTCTCGCCGCGAACGACTGCGCGAACGACTGCGCGGACGGCTCGCGGACGACTCCGCGGGAGCGGCTACGCGGGAGCTGAGCGTCGGCGCAGTCGCCCTGACGGGCGGAGCAGCAGCGAGAGCGAGGCCGTGGAGACGACCGCCGCGCCGAGCAGGCTCGGCAGGGCGGTGCCGGGGCCGAGCGCGCTGTGGGTGACGAAGTCGCCGAAGAGGGCGCCGGCGGCACCCGTCGAGAAGACCCATGTGCGGGCCGGCAGCCGGTGTGCGAAACGGTGCGTGGCCGCCCAGGCCAGCAGGAGACCGAGCACTGCGGAGCCGATCGCTTCCAAGATCATGACGGGGTCCCTCCCAAGGCCGGCGTGCGTGGTGCGGTCCTAGCCCGTCATACCCGTGACCTGGGGAACGCAATCCACCTCTGTGGGTGACTTGTGCTCCCTCTGTGGCGAATCCGGCCGGACTCGAGGCCGGAAACACCAGTGGGGCCCGGTGACGGGAAGTCGCCGGGCCCCACTCGTTCTCGTATGCCGATGGCGTACGACTACAGCGCGCCGAAGCCCACCTTGCGGGGGGCGGCCTCACCGAGCTCGACGTAGGCGAGGCGGTCGGCCGGGACGAGGACCTTGCGGCCGTGCTCGTCCGTGAGGCTCAGGAGCTGGGTCTTTCCGGCCAGCGCCTCGGCCACCACCCGCTCGACCTCCTCGGCGCTCTCACCGCTCTCCAGAACGATCTCGCGGGGCGCGTGCTGCACGCCGATCTTGACCTCCACGGCTATGTCCCTCCGACGGTCATAGAAATGCGCGACTTCCGCGCCGTACCCAGCACACATTAGCCCGGTGAGGGGACGCGCACGCTCCGCTCGGAAACGCCATGAGCGAACAGCCGGCGGGAACAATCACCGGACCCCCGTGCGCGCGGGCACCGGAGCGACCACGGGAACAGCCCGAGGTCAGTGGTGGTCGGTCCCGTGCAGCGGGAAGCCGGCGATGCCGCGCCATGCGAGCGACGCCAGCAGCTGGACGGCCTGGTCCCGCGGGACGCTGCGGTCGCTGTGCAGCCAGGAGCGGGCCACGACCTGCGCGAGACCGCCGAGCCCCGAGGCGAGCAGCATGGACTCCTGCCGCGCCAGCCCGGTGTCCTCCGCGATGACCTCGCAGATCGCCTCGGCGCACTCGTTCGTGACCTTGTCGACGCGCTCGCGCACGGCGGGCTCGTTCGTCAGGTCCGACTCGAAGACCAGCCGGAAGGCGCCGCCGTCGTCCTCCACGTACGCGAAGTACGCGTCCATGGTGGCCCGTACGCGCTGCTTGTTGTCCGTGGTGGACGCCAAGGCGCTCCGGACCGACTGGATCAGGGACTCGCAGTGCTGGTCCAGCAGCGCGAGGTAGAGGTCGAGCTTGCCCGGGAAGTGCTGGTAGAGCACGGGCTTGCTGACGCCGGCGCGCTCGGCGATGTCGTCCATCGCGGCCGAGTGGTAGCCCTGCGCCACGAACACTTCCTGGGCGGCGCCCAGCAGCTGGTTCCGGCGGGCACGGCGCGGCAGGCGCGTACCTCGCGGGCGCGCTGCCTCTGTCTGCTCGATGGCTGTCACGCCGCCTCCCAATGTCGTCCACATGCGGTGAGCGCCGCGCCGCCATCGTACTTTTCGGTAACCGTGGTGTGCGCGGTGAGAGCGCAGAATTTCACGGACCGGACAAGGCCGAAAGCCGTGCGGATGGTGGCATACGGGGATGGAGCGTCCGGCGGCGGGCGGCTCGCGCCCGCCGCCGGAACCCCGGGAACGTCACCGGTAGTCGTCCTCGTCGAGTGAGACCACGCGAGCCTGCTCGACGGCGTCGGCTTCGTTCGCGTTCTCCGGGTCCACGGACGGCAGCGGGTCGTCACGCTCCGGAGTGAGCTCGGCGCGCTGCTCGGCGGCGTCGCCCTCGGGTGCTTCGACGGCCAACCCGGTGACGTCCTCGCTCTCGTCCTCGAACGTCTCGGGGTCGCTGGGGTCCACGGTCATGGGGGGCTCCCTTCCTGGTGCCTCGTACGTCGTACGTTCCCCGCCTCCGTCGAGGCGGGGGGTCACATACGGGTGCCCTGACTTCGAGCCTAGGAGACACCCCAATCGATTGCCATGCCTGAGACCCGGATCGCGGGCCCTTCCGGACGGCCGGACCGGGTCACCTGGCGGCCGGACCGGGTCACCTGGCGGCCGGCCGATCGTCCCCTCCACGCCGATCGCGGTCACCACGGCCTGTGACCGCGAACACAGGAGCCCGCACGTGATCGTCTCGTAACATTGCCGCATGTCGTCGACAGAGCTGCCCTCCGTGCCGGCTGCCAGCGTGCTGCCGAAGGTGTCCCCCGTCAGGGTCGGCGAGGGCGAGCGGCTCAGGTCGGTCGCTCTGCCGGGCATCACTCTCGCGGTGCGTTCCAGACCCCCGGCGCACGAGGACCTGCCGCCCGCGCTCTACGTCCACGGGCTCGGCGGCTCCTCCCAGAACTGGTCGCAGCTGATGGAGCGGCTCGACGGCGTCCTGGACAGCGAGGCCCTCGACCTGCCGGGCTTCGGCGACTCCCCGCCGCCGGACGACGGCGACTACTCCGTCACCGGGCACGCGCGCGCGGTCATCCGCTACCTCGACTCGGCCGGCCGCGGTCCGGTCCACCTCTTCGGGAACTCGCTCGGCGGCGCGATCTCCACGCGCGTGGCCGCCGTCCGCCCCGATCTCGTCCGCACCCTCACCCTGGTGTCACCGGCCCTGCCCGAGCTGCGCGTCCAGCGCAGCGCGGTGCCGACGGCGCTGCTCGGCGTACCCGGAGTGGCCCGCCTCTTCACCCGCCTCAGCCGCGACTGGACGGCGGAACAGCGCGTCCACGGCGTCACGGCCCTCTGCTACGGCGACCCGGGCCGGGTCTCCCCGGAGGCGTTCCGCCACGCGGTCGAGGAGTTGGAACGGCGGCTCCAACTCCCGTACTTCTGGGACGCGATGACCCGCTCCTCACGCGGCGTCGTCAACGCGTACACACTCGGCGGCCAGCACGGCCTCTGGCGCCAGGCCGAACGCGTCCTCGCCCCCACCCTCCTCATCTACGGCGGCCGCGACCAACTCGTCGGCTACCGCATGGCCCGGCGCGCCGCCCGCGCCTTCCGCGACTCCCGGTTGCTCTCCCTGCCGGACGCGGGACACGTCGCGATGATGGAGTATCCGGATACGGTGGCTGCGGCGGTACGCGAACTCCTGGCGGAGGCGCGCGAGTTGAGGGAGTCGGATGTGCGTGCACTTCCCACGGGGGCACGACAGTTGACGGGCGGTGAACTCAGCCCCCCCGAGCACGAGTTGTCGATACGGCACCTTTCGTCGGGTGCGGATCGGCTGACGGAGGAAGGGCCGGCCGGGGCTGCCGGCCATGTCGAGCCGAACGCTGCCGGATCCGCCGGTGACGCCGGTGTGACGGCCGGTGGTGGCCCGGGCGACGCCGGGGCCGACGACACGAGTGCGGGGAGCTGAGGAGCGACGTGGGGCGCCACAGTCGCCGCGGCCCGACCGCGAAGGGCGACAGCGCGGAGGGGAGCGCGGGGAGGGATTCCGGGGGGGACCGGGAGGACGGGGCAGGCCGCGAGGGCCGTCCCGGGGCCGGTGACGGCCCTGGGGCTCCCGGCGCTCCCGGCGGCCCGCGGGCCGACGACCGGACCGGTATCAGGGGCGACACGGCGGCACGGAAGGGCCGGCCGGACGCGCCGACCGCCGCGCCGCCCGCCGGACGGCGGACGCCGGGTCCGGGTACCGAGCCGGACGCCCGAACGGGCGGTTGGCCCCCTCGGGGCTCCGCCCGGCTTCCGGGACCCCGAACGGCCCCCGGCCGGCAACAGCCCCCTCCAGGCCCGAATCCGCCATACGGGACTCCGGCCGGGGGCGTCCCCAGGTTCACCGACGGCACGCCGGCGCGTGGCGTCCCGCGCGCACAGGGTCCCGGCGCTCCCCGCCCGGCGGACGGAACGCCTGCTCGCGGCGTACCTCGTTCCTCCGGCGGGGGGCCCGCGGGCGCGGTGCCACGGCCTCCGGACGGCACTCCCGCGCGCGGTGTGCCGCGTTTCGGCGAGGGGACCCCGGCGCGTGGCGTCCCGCGCACGCAGGGTCCCGCCGCCACCCCGGGCGCTGTCCGCCCGACGGACGGCACTCCGGGCCGTGGCGTCCCGAGGTTCGCCGACGGCACTCCGGCGCGGGGTGTCCCGAGAGCCCCCGAGGGCACTCCTTCGCACGGCGTTCCGAGGCTTCCCGACGGCACCCCCGCCCGCGGGGTCCCGCAGGTCCGTGGTGAGCATCCCCAGCAGCGTGAGGACCGCGGTGGTCGGGGCGGCCCGCCGGGGCGGCCCGGTGCCGGGAGGAGCGGCTCCGCGCCAGGTGCCACCGTTCCGCAGCCGCGGCGCTCGTCCCGGGCGAGGCCGTTGCAGGAGTACGTCGACGCCTTCGACGGCCAGGGCGACGCGGGCGACGACGACCACGACGTCTTCGCGCCCCGGTCCACCGTCACGGCGCACCGCTCAGGCCCCCATCCCTCCACCACCGAACGCGAACCCGAGACCGGTGCCGACGACGCGCCCCCGGCCGGTCCGCCCGCGCTCGCGCCCCCCGGGGGTGCCAAGGGCCGTACCTACACCGGCATCGCTGCCGCCGCGGTCACCACCGTGCTCGCGGTGATCGTCGCCGGGCAGGTCGCCCACCGTGACGAGACGGGCGGTGCCGACGCGCGGTCCACCGCCGGGCAGGGGCAGGAAACGGCCGGCTCCGCATCCGGCGAGCCCAGTCCGTCCGTCTCGGCCCGCGTGGTGGCGCTGACGTACGACCAGAAGATGGCCAAGAAGTATGCCCTCGGCGCGACGCTCAAGGGGCCGGACAAGTTCGACGCGGTACCCGGCTCCGACAAGGCGCCCGGCAAGGGGAAGAAGTACACGTACCGGGTGGACGTGGAGCGGGGGCTCGGACTCGATGGCACGCTCTTCGCGCAGGCGGTGCAGAAAACGCTCAACGACGACCGCAGTTGGGCCCATGGCGGCGCCCGCACCTTCGCCCGCGTCTCCTCCGGCAGGGCCGACTTCGTGATCACCCTCGCCAGCCCCGGCACCACCGCCAGGTGGTGTGCCAAGTCCGGCCTCGACACCACCGAGGACAACGTGTCGTGCGACTCGGCGTCCACGGAACGCGTGATGATCAACGCGTATCGATGGGCTCAAGGGTCGACGACATATGGGGACAAGATGTACGCCTACCGACAGATGTTGATCAATCATGAGGTAGGCCACCGGCTCGGCTACGGGCACGTCACCTGCGACAGGGACGGCGAGTTGGCCCCGGTGATGCAGCAGCAGACCAAGTTCCTCGACCACGACGGAATCCACTGCCTGCCCAACCCGTGGCCCTACCCAGGGAGTTGACAGCTGACGCTTATGTCACATTGACACGAGCCGCAACTTCGTTCATATTTTTTCGCATGTGGTCCAGTCATGCCGTGAAGCGCGCCGCCATCGAGCTGGCGCTCATTGGCGTGACCCCGCTCTGCGTGGCCGACATCCTCTGTCGCTGACACCGCCCCCCTCGGCGTTCGTGTCGCGCTTTCCAGCACCGTGCCCGTGACCTTGTCACGGCCTCTCCGACGACCCGGCGCCGGGGCAGACGTCTGTTCACATTCGTCTCACCCCTTGTCCATCCGTCTCACCATTCGAGCGTTCCCCCGAGAGGTCGTCATTCCGATGCGTCAACCGTCCGTCATAGCCCGCCGCGTGGCCGCGGCATCCGTAGGCCTGGTCGTGGCAGCGGGCGCCGCCGCCTGCGGGCCGAAGGACAACGATGCCAACGGCTCCGGTGGCGACTCCGCGCCGCACAAGGGCGGCACCCTCACGGTCCTGAACGCCAACCCGCAGGAGGACTTCGACCCCGCCCGCCTGTACACCTCCGGCGGCGGCAACGTCCCCTCCCTCGTCTTCCGCACCCTCACCACCCGCAACCGCGAGAGCGGCGCGGCCGGCGCCAAGGTCGTCCCCGACCTCGCCACCGACACCGGGCGCCCCAACGCGGACGCGACCGAGTGGACGTACACCCTGAAGAAGGGCCTCAAGTACGAGGACGGCACCGCGATCACCTCGGCCGACATCAAGTACGGCATCGAGCGCTCCTTCGCCCCCGAACTCTCCGGCGGCGCGCCCTACTTGCGGGACTGGCTGGTCGGCGCCGCCGACTACCAGGGGCCGTACAAGGACAAGAAGGGGCTGTCCGCGATCGAGACACCGGACAGCCGGACGATCGTGTTCCATCTGAACAAGCCCGAGGGCGAGTTCCCCTACCTCGCCACCCAGACGCAGTTCGCGCCCGTCCCGAAGGCGAAGGACACGGGCACGAAGTACGAGCAGCACCCGGTCTCGTCCGGCCCCTACAAGGTCGTCAGCAACCAGAACGACGGTGAGCGGATCGTCCTGGCGCGCAACACGAACTGGTCCGCCTCGACGGACGCCGAGCGCAAGGCGTACCCGGACAAGATCGACGTCCGCTCCGGGCTCGACTCCTCCGTGATCAACCAGCGGCTGTCCGCCTCCCAGGGCTCGGACGCCGCCGCCGTCACCACGGACACCAACCTCGGCCCGGCCGAACTCGCCAAGGTGACCGGCGACAAGGAACTCGCCGCGCGCGTCGGCACCGGCCACTTCGGCTACACCGACTACATAGCGTTCAACCCGACGGTCAAGCCGTTCAACAACCCCAAGGTGCGGCAGGCGGTCTCGTACGCCATCGACCGCTCGTCGGTGATCAACGCGGCCGGCGGTTCCTCGCTCGCCGAGGCCGCCACCACCTTCCTGCCCCACCAGAAGTCCTTCGGCTACACGCCGTACGACCTCTTCCCGGCGGGCGCCTCCGGCAACGCGGCGAAGGCGAAGGAACTGCTGAAGGAGGCCGGTTACCCGAACGGGGTCACCGTCACCCTGACGCACTCCAACGACAAGGACTTCGAGACCAGCCCGGAGATCGCGACCGCGATCCAGGACGCCCTCAAGAAGGCCGGCATCACCGTCAAGCTCCAGGGCCTGGAGAGCAACGACTACAGCGACAAGATCCACAGCACCAAGACCGAGCCGGGCTTCTTCCTCGCCCACTGGGGTGCCGACTGGCCCTCCGGCGGTCCCTTCCTCGCCCCGATCTTCGACGGCCGTCAGATCGTCAAGGACGGCGCGAACTTCAACAGCGGCCTGCTCAACGACAAGTCGGTCAATGCCGAGATTGACGCGATCAACAAGTTGACCAACCTTGACGAGGCCGCCAAGCGCTGGGGCGCACTGGACAAGAAGATCGGCGCACAGGCCCTGACCGTGCCGCTCTTCCACCCCGTCTACAAGCGCCTGGTCGGCAAGGACATCAAGAACGTCGTGATCAGCGACTGGACCGGCGTCCTCGACATCTCCCAGGTAGCGGTCAAGTAACAGCATGAGTGAGGCACTTGTCGCCTCCCAGCTCGCCGGGACGGACACCTCCGTCCCGGCGGTCTCGGGGGCCCGTCAGTTCTGGTGGCGGCTGCGTGCGCAGCGCGCCGCCCTCGTCGCGGCGGCCGTCGTCGCCCTGCTCGTCCTGGTCGCGCTCACCGCGCCGCTGCTCACCGCGATCGAGGGCCAGGACCCGTTCACCTACCACCCGTCGCTCATCGACTCCGCGCGCGGCGGAGTCCCCATCGGCTCCCTCGGGGGCATCTCCGGCGACCACTGGCTCGGCCTCGAACCGCAGACCGGCCGCGACCTGTTCGCCCGCCTCGTCTACGGTGCCCGGGTCTCCCTGGGAGTCGCGCTGGCCGCGACGATCGTCCAGGTCTTCGTCGGCGTCGTCATCGGTGTCGCCGCCGCCCTCGGAAACCGATGGGTTGATCAACTGTTGAGCCGGATCACGGACATCATCGTGGCGATGCCGTTGATGATCATGTCGTTGGCGCTGCTGGCGATCGTGCCCGACAGCTTCCCGCGCCCCCTGCTCGTCGCCCTCGTCATCGGTCTGATCGCCTGGGGCAACATCGCGAAGATCGTGCGCGCCCAGACGCTCACCCTCAAGGAACTCGACTACGTCTCCGCCGCCCGGCTCAGCGGCTGGGGCACCTGGCGGATCGCCCGTCGCGAACTGCTGCCCGGCCTCGCCGCGCCCGTCATCACGTACTCCGCGCTCCTGGTCCCCATGAACATCAGCGCCGAGGCCGCGCTCTCCTTCCTCGGCGTCGGCGTGAAGCCCCCGACCCCCTCCTGGGGACAGATGCTCACGGCCGCCGACGTCTGGTACCAGGCCGCCCCGCAGTACCTGCTGCTGCCCGCCGGCGCGCTCTTCGTCACCGTGCTCTCCCTCACCGTCCTCGGCGACGGCGTCCGCACCGCCCTCGACCCCCGCGCCGCCTCCCGCCTGCGCGTCGGCACCGGCCGCAGACGCGAGGCCAAGGCCGACGCCGGCAGCAAGAAGACCACGGCCGACACTGGCTCCATCACGACGGCCGTGAGCGCTGGAACGGTGGCCGTGACTGCCGGAACGACAGCCGCGGGCGCCGGAACGATGGACGTGAGCGGCGCAACGAGGGACGTGAGTGCCGGAACGACGGACGTGAGCGGCGAGAAGGCCGGCGCGAGCAGTCAGAAGGAGGACCCGGCATGAGCGGCTTCGGCGGCTTCGTCCTGCGCCGCGCCATCGGCACCGTCATCACCCTGCTCGCCATCTCGGTGATCATCTACATCGTCTTCTACGCCACCCCCGGCAACGTCGCCCAGATCACCTGCGGCCCCCGCTGCTCCCCGGCCCAGGTCCACCAGGTCGCCCAACAACTGCGCCTGGACGACCCCCTGTACGTGCGCTACTGGCACTTCCTCCAGGGCATCCTCGTCGGCACGGACTACTCGACGGGCACGTCGGTGCAGCACTGCTCGGCGCCCTGCCTCGGCCTGTCCTACCAGGGCGACCAGCAGGTCACCCAGCTGATCTTCGCCAAGCTGCCGGTCAGCCTCTCCCTGGTGTTCGGCGCGATGGTGCTGTGGCTGATCCTCGGCGTCGGCACCGGCGTCCTGTCCGCCTGGCGGCGCGGCCGGCTCAGCGAGCGCGTCCTCACCGGCGTGACCCTCGCCGGAGTGGCCACACCCGTCTTCGTGATCGGTCTCGTCCTGATGATCGTCGTCTGCGGGCAGCTGCAACTGCTGCCCTTCCCGCAGTACGTCGCCCTCACCGACGACCCCGAACAGTGGGCCTGGAACCTGGTGCTGCCCTGGCTCTCACTGGCCCTCATCGAGGCCGCCACCTTCGCCCGGCTCACCCGGGCGTCGATGCTGGAGACCCTCGCCGAGGACCACATCCGCACCTTCCGCGCCTACGGCGTCGGAGAGCGGTCCGTCATCGGACGGCACGCCCTGCGCGGAGCGCTCGCTCCGGTCATCGCGCTCAACGCCAACAACGTCGGCTCGGCGGTCGGCGGCGCGGTACTCACCGAGACGCTCTTCGGACTGCCCGGCATCGGACAGGAACTCGTCCATGCCGTCAATGTCGTCGACCTGCCGGTGGTCGTCGGCATGGTCCTGGTCATCGGCTTCTTCGTGGTCATCGCCAACGCCGTCGCCGACGTGCTCTACGCGGTGGCCGACCGACGGGTGGTGCTCGCATGAGCTTGGTCGAAGTCACCGATCTGACGGTCGGGTTCGGAACCCTGCGCGCCGTCGACGGCCTCTCCTTCCGGCTGGAGAAGGGCGCCGCGCTCGGCCTGGTCGGCGAGTCCGGCTCGGGCAAGTCCACGGTAGCGTCGGCCCTCCTCGGGCTGCACCACGGCACCGGCGCCGACGTCGGCGGTTCGGTCCGGGTGGCCGGCATCGACGTACAGGAGGCGTCCGACGGGGAGTTGCGACAACTGCGCGGCGGGAAGGCCGCGATGGTCTTCCAGGACCCGCTGTCGTCGCTCGACCCGTACTACGCGATCGGCGACCAGATAGCCGAGGTCTACCGGGTGCACGCGCGCGGGTCTCGCCGGGCCGCACGCGCGCGTGCCGTGGACGTACTGGACCGGGTCGGGATCTCGGACGCATCGCGGCGCTCCCGTTCGCGTCCGCACGAGTTCAGCGGCGGTATGCGGCAGCGGGCCCTCATCGCGATGGCGCTCGCCTGCGAGCCGGACCTGCTGATCGCCGACGAGCCGACGACCGCGCTCGACGTCACCGTCCAGGCGCAGATCCTCGACCTGCTGCACACGCTGCGCGAGGAGACCGGCCTGGGACTGCTGCTCGTCACCCACGACGTGGGTGTCGCCGCCGAGAGCGTCGACGAGGTCCTGGTCATGCGCCACGGACGGGCCGTCGAACACGGGCCGGTGGCCACCGTCCTGGGCGCCCCGACCCGCACGTACACCCGTGAACTCCTCGGCGCGGTGCCCCGCGTGGACACACCCCGTGCGGCCTTCGCCCCGTCCGAGAAGGCGCCGGAGGAGACGCGTCGGGCAGCACCGGACGGGACACGTCGGTCAACGCCGGGCGGGATGGAAGGAGCGTCCAACGGGACGCGGCATGGAACGCCGGACGGGACGCGGGAGGGAGCGCTGGACGGGACGCGGGAGGGAACGCCAGAGAAGGCTCTCGGCAAGGTCGCGGAGGGCGGTCCGGGGGAGGTCGTCCTGGAGGCGGTCGGTCTGCGGCGCGAATTCGGGCGCGGGAAGCGGGCGTTCGCTGCCGTGGACGACGTGTCGCTGACCATTCACCGGGGCGAGACCCTCGGCGTCGTGGGGGAGAGCGGCAGCGGCAAGACCACGCTGGGCCGGATGCTGGTCGGACTGCTGGAGCCGACGGCCGGCGTGATCAAGCCCGGCGGCGGGGTCCGCCCCGACGTTCAGATGGTCTTCCAGGACCCCGTCTCCTCCCTCAACCCCCGCCGCAGTGTGGGTGAGTCGATCGCCGACCCGCTCCGCGCCCGGGGCGAGAAGGACGACCAGGTCATCCGGGGGCGCGTACGGGAACTGCTGGAGCGCGTGGGGCTCGAAGGAGCGCACTACGACCGCTACCCGCACGAGTTCAGCGGCGGACAGCGCCAGCGCGTGGGCATCGCGCGGGCGCTCGCGGCGAATCCGCGCGTGATCGTGTGTGACGAGCCGGTCTCCGCGCTCGATGTCACCACTCAGGCCCAGGTCGTCGCCCTGCTCGGGGAACTCCAGCGCGACCTCGGCCTCGCCCTGGTCTTCGTCGCCCACGACCTCGCCGTCGTGCGCCAGGTCAGCGACCGGGTGGCGGTGATGCGGCGCGGCAAGATCGTTGAACAGGGCCCCGCCGACGAGGTCTACGACACCCCCCGCGACCCGTACACCAAGCAGCTCCTGGCCGCCGTACCGGCGCTCGATCCGCAGGTGGCGGCCGAACGCAGGGCCGCGCGGCGGGAGTTGGCCACGACCTGAGTCTCCACCGAGCGACGGGGGCCCACGCCCTCGGGCGGTGACCTGACGGCGAAGCGAGGGGAAGGTGACGAGGAGGCGACCGGACGGCCGCCCAAGGGCGGTTGCCGGCGGTCCGGTGGGCGGTCCGACGGTGGCTTGGTGGTTCTCCGCCGCCGGTCTCCCAGCGGATTGACGCTCCGTGCGTAGCTGATTCCTTAGCGCGACCGAACGCGTTCCGTACGGGAAAGTTACTCCCGTTCACCCCTTTTGGTGGTGCGATGGACAACCGTCCATCGCGCCACCGCCATGTCCGCATACGTTCGTCCCGCTGCGAGCCGCCGGGTCAACGGCGGCTCCCCAGGCGGGAGATCGGGGGTGTGGTCGTGCGCGTCAAAGCGTTCACGGAGGGTCGCTGTCCGTATGTGAACGGTGTTGCCGGACTTCGGCACGACCGACTCGTACGCGGGCTCCGGCAGCACGGACGCGACAGCTACGCGCTCCCTCGCGGCGTACGGCGCCGGCCCGCCAGCGGGCATCAACTACCGCCCCGCGTAGGGCGGGTACCTACCGGGCTGTCACGGACCGCCGGAGGCGACGCTTTCCTCGGCGGGCGCCCCGCACGCCGACGTTTCGAGGAGCTCTACGGAGAGCTCACCCAGGCGACGTGCGCGGGGCGCGTGGGGCGCGCGGACTACGCCGCCGACCTGGAGCGCGCGACGGGTGAGGCCTCAGGCACCGACACGGTGCCGACCTCAACGTCCGGATCGCCCACCGTCCTTGTGGCGGACCGTTTCACCAACGCCCCGTACGGGCTCGCGAAACTCGCCCGCGACGGGGTCGCTCGCATCGGCGCGCGCGGCTCCACCTCCGCCGCACGCGTGACGCTGGTACGCACCCCTGATGGCGGTGATGGCGGTGATGGCGGTGATGGCGGTGATGGCGGTGATGGCGGTGATGGCGGTGATGGCGGTGATGGCCTGGGCCCCGCCACCGTACGCGCCCGCGCACTCAACCTGGTCACCGTCGAGCACAATCTCGCGGCGCTGCACGGCAGTTACCCAGGGTTCGTTCCGGACAGGCCGCTCCCACGCGCCGTCCTCGACACCGCCGCCGACGAACCAATCCTTTTCGCCACCCCGGCCGAGGCCCAACTCCCGGGCTGCTGGACCGGCCCAATGCCCCACGCCCTGGCCGCAACCGCGCCCACCTGGACAGCGGACGCCCGCGCACGCATCACGCACCCCCTCGCAGCGGGGGAGGTATGTCGATGAGCGACCTAGGAGAACTCGACCACCCCGACACCCCTACCAACCCGCACGCCCGGGACGGACGGTCGGAGGCATGGGCGCCGGGCGAGGTAGATGTCAGGGGCGATGCGGAGGGCGAGGATGTCAGCGCTGGCGAGGATGACGGTGAAGGTGAGCGCGGTTTTCCTCAGGCGCCGGGTAGCGCGCGGGATGAGGCGGACGGCGACGACGTGCGGTCCGAAGACGGTCTCGTCGGTGTCGCCGGGGAGTCCCGCGTTCGTCCGTCCGCTGATCGCGGACCGGGTCCCGGACGGCGCGTCGGTGCCTACCCGGTGAAAGCTCCGCTGCACCGACACCGCGAACTCTGTGAACGAGCCGTGTGTTTGCTGAGGAGCGCGGCCGGCCTGGAGACGCACGGTGTCACCGACCGGACCACCGCCCGCTTCCGGCACCGGGATGGTGTCTCGCTCGCCGAGCAGAGGTCCGCCCGCGTACCCCACGACGGCATGCCGGACCCGGCGGCCCCCGACTCCGTCGGAGCTCCCCAAGTCCGCGTCAGCTGGGCCGTGTTGACTCTCATCCCCGGCGTACTGTGCGCCGCCGCGGTGACCGGGCTGCGTCTCACTCATGGACAGGCACGCCTCGCGGTCGCCCTCGGCGGGGCGCTCGCCGTCGCCCTCGGCGTACGCGTCGCACTCGGCCGCGGCCCGCTGGCCATCCCGCCCCGCACCCCCACGCGGCGCACCCCGTCCGCCTCCTGTCTGTGGACCTGCTGGCTCGTCGCCTACACCGCCCTCGGCGACGGGCTGCTCCGAGCGGTCCTCGACGGCGGCCCCGACACTCCGCCCGACGGCACCGCGACCGGCCCCTGGCCGCTGACCACCGCCCCTGCCCTGGCCCTCACCCTGGCCTGCGCACCGGCAACCTGGGGCGCCCACCTCCTCGCCCCCCGAGTCCCGCGTCGCATTGCGGTCACCAAGCGCCTCACCGAGTTCGCCGACTCCGAACGCCCGCTGCTGCTAGGCACGTTCGCCCTCTACCTGTGCTCGCTCACCGCCCTCCTCGCCCTCTGCGGCACGGTCCTGGGCGAACCCGCCGACTACGCGCGAACCGTCCCACTCGGCGCGCTACTCCTGCTCGCCAGGCTTCTCACCGTCCACGGCTCGACGCACGCCCCGGCCCTCGTCCTCGCCTCCACCGCCGCGGCCGAGGTGACCGCCGTCGCCCTGGTCCTCATCGGCAGGCTCCCCGGCTGCGCCTTCCTGGACATCCCCGTCCAGACCCTTGTGGACGCCCGGGGCGAGGGCAGCGTCCCAGCGCTCGCCTGCGGAGCAGCCGCCCTGATCCTCCTCGTACACGCCGTGCGCACTCTGACCAGAGCCTCGGACCACGCACCGGCGGGCGAGCCGCATTGACCCCGCCCGCCCGGGCACGGAACCACCCGCGTCCGGCCGCAGGCGCCCGGCGCCACCGCCGGAGGCAACCGCACCACCCCCGTGAAGGAGAACACCAGATGATCACCGCCCGATCCGGAGAGCCGGCCCCGGG
The DNA here is from genome assembly GCF_040606415.1 of Streptomyces sp. NPDC005423. NCBI lineage: Bacteria > Bacillati > Actinomycetota > Actinomycetes > Kitasatosporales > Streptomycetaceae > Streptomyces > Streptomyces sp. NPDC005423. The sequence continues at coordinate 68,732 of NZ_JBEXET010000030.1, forward strand.
AGCCGCCCGATGAGGGTCCTGCTGATCGGAGCCAACGGGTATCTCGGCCGCTTCGTCGCCGACCGTCTGCTCGCCGACCCGGCCGTCCAGCTCACCGCGCTCGGCCGCGGCGACGACGCCGACGTCCGCTTCGACCTCGCGTCCGGCAGCCCCGGCGCACTCACCCGCTTCCTCGACGCCGTCCATCCCGGAGTCGTCGTCAACTGCGCGGGCGCCACCCGCGGCGGCGCCCGCGAACTCACCCGGCACAACACCGTCGCCGTCGCCACCGTCTGCGAGGCACTGCGTCGAAGCGGCTGCGGCGCCCGGCTGGTACAGATCGGCTGCGGTGCCGAGTACGGGCCCAGCCAACCCGGCTCCTCCACCGCGGAGGACGCCGTGCCCCGCCCCGGCGGCCCGTACGGCGTCAGCAAGCTCGCCGCCACCGAACTGGTCCTCGGCTCCGGCCTCGACGCCGTCGTACTGCGCGTCTTCTCGCCCGCCGGACCCGGCACGCCCGCCGGGTCCCCGCTGGGACGGCTCGCCGAGGGAATGCGGCGGGCGATGCAGTCCGGCGACGGCGAACTCAAACTCGGCGGCCTCGGCGCCCAGCGCGACTTCGTCGACGTACGGGACGTGGCCCGAGCGGTGCACGCCGCCTCACTCTCCGCGGCACAGGGCGTCATCAACATCGGCTCGGGTCGCGCCGTACGGCTGCGCGACGCGGCCACCGTCCTCGCGCGCGTGGCCGGATACGCCGGCGCACTGCACGAACTCGACGGCCCGCCCCCCGGCACCCTGCGCGCCGCCATCGGCCACCCACGCGCCGACTCCGACCACGCGGTCCCGGTGGCGTACCCGTACCCGTACCCGGACGGCTGCGGCAGCTGGCAGCAGGCCGATGTGCGCACCGCCCGCGACCGGCTCGGCTGGCGGCCCCGGATCAACCTGGAGGAGTCCCTCGCCGACATCTGGATGGAGGCCGCATGCCGCATCTGAGCGGCACCAGAACGGGCAGCGCGACCATCAACGTCCACCCCGGCTGCGGAGTCCCCGGCCACGCCCCCTCCCTCGTCGCCCTCGCCGAGTGGGATCCGCCCACCCGGCCCGGCGCCCCCTTTCGCAGGGTCGTGCTCAACGTCTCCGATGATCCCGGCACCCGCCCCGACCCGCACTGTCCGGAGTCCGCCGGACAAATGCGCAACGCGGGCGTCCGCGTACCGGGCCGCCTGGACACCCCCTACGGTGCTCGGTTCCTCGCCGCACCGCCCTGCGACGCGCGTCACTTCGCCGACTGGCACCAGGTCGACGGATCGGTCGACGGATTCCTCCTGGACCGCTGCTCCACCGCACGCGCCGCGCTTCCCGCGGTCCACCGCACGGGCGCCGCCCTCCGCGGAATCCGTACACGCGCCCACGTAGTCCTTGGCCGCGGCACCCACCCGTGACCCCAAGTCGCCGCAAACGCCAACCAGTTGGTGGTTATCCCTGGCCCTTGGAGGGACTGCCACTGGTCGCAGGCGGCCACACGGACCGCCGGCCACCCGCCCGCGCGCTTCCGTCATCTGGTGCACGGCCTCCCGCACGGCCATCTCGCCGAAGCGCTGCGCACAGCCCGCCGACAGGGCGCCTCGACCAACTGGTGCACCCGCACTGACCGCACCGACCAGGGCGGGCCCGCCGACCCCGTTGAGGCCGTGCCCGGCTACTGGGACGAGATCGTCTCGCAGGTCGGAACGGGTGTCTCGGAATGAAGGAGACCGTGGCAGTGTTACGGGGAGAACAACTGTAGTGATTGACCGACCAACGGAGTCCCCGTGTCGCTGCCACCCCTGGTCGAGCCAGCCTCTGAGCTCACCGTAGACGAGGTCCGCAGGTACTCCCGCCACCTGATCATTCCCGACGTCGGGATGGACGGGCAGAAGCGGCTGAAGAACGCCAAGGTGCTCTGTGTGGGCGCCGGCGGCCTGGGCTCGCCGGCGCTGATGTACCTCGCCGCGGCGGGCGTGGGCACGCTCGGCATCGTGGAGTTCGACGAGGTCGACGAGTCGAACCTGCAGCGCCAGATCATCCACAGCCAGGCCGACATCGGCCGCTCCAAGGCTCAGTCGGCCCGCGACTCCGTACTGGGCATCAACCCGTACGTGAACGTCGTCCTGCACGAGGAGCGACTCGAAGCCGAGAACGTGCTGGACATCTTCCGCGAGTACGACCTCATCGTGGACGGCACGGACAACTTCGCGACCCGTTACCTCGTCAACGACGCGGCCGTGCTGCTGAACAAGCCGTACGTGTGGGGCTCGATCTACCGCTTCGACGGCCAGGCCTCCGTCTTCTGGTCCGAGCACGGCCCCTGCTACCGCTGCCTCTACCCGGAGCCCCCGCCCCCGGGCATGGTCCCCTCCTGCGCCGAGGGTGGCGTCCTGGGCGTGCTGTGCGCGTCCATCGGCTCCATCCAGGTCACCGAGGCGATCAAACTCCTCACCGGCACGGGCGAGCCCCTCGTCGGCCGCCTGATGATCTACGACGCCCTGGAGATGCAGTACCGGCAGGTCAAGGTCCGCAAGGACCCCGACTGCGCGGTCTGCGGCGAGAACCCGACCGTCACCGAGCTCATCGACTACGAGGCCTTCTGCGGCGTCGTCTCCGAGGAGGCCCAGGAAGCGGCCGCCGGCTCGACGATCACTCCTAAGCAGCTCAAGGAGTGGATCGACGAGGGCGAGAACATCGAGATCATCGACGTCCGCGAGGTGAACGAGTACGAGATCGTCTCCATCCCGGGCGCCAAGCTGATCCCGAAGAACGAGTTCCTCATGGGTACCGCCCTGGAGAGCCTCCCGCAGGACAAGAAGATCGTCCTGCACTGCAAGACGGGTGTCCGCAGTGCGGAGGTCCTCGCGGTCCTCAAGTCGGCGGGCTTCGCGGACGCCGTCCATGTCGGCGGTGGCGTGATCGGCTGGGTCCACCAGATCGAGCCGAGCAAGCCCGTCTACTAGGCGCACGCTTTCCCGGAAGGGGCTCGGTGCCACGGGTGCCGGGCCCCTTTCCGCTGCGCCCGGAGTGGCGGACGCCGTGGCTACGAGCCGCAGACCTTCCCGTCTCGGGGCACCGTCCCTTTCAGCAGGTACGCGTTCACCGTCGAGTCCACACAGTCGCTCCCGCTGCCGTAGGCGCCATGCCCCTCGCCCTTCCAGGTGAGTTCCACCCCCACCCCCTTGCCCAGTTCGTCGACCATCTTGCGGGCCCCCTCGTACGGAGTCGCCGGGTCCCCGGTGTTGCCGACCACCTGGATCGGCGCCGCACCGGGCGCGCTGACCTCCGGCGTGTCGTATTCCCCGGCCACCGGCCAGTCGTGGCACCAGCCCGCCGTGTCCCAGCCCATGAAGTCGCCGAAGACGGGCGAGGTCTTCTCGAACTCGGGCAGCAGCTTCCGCGTCTGCTCGGGCGTCGGCCGCTGCTTGTCGTCCAAGCACGATATGACCCGTTGTGAATGGGTCGTCGTGCCGTAGTGCCCCGAGGCGTCACGGTCGTTGTAGCCGTCGGCGAGCGTCAGCAGTTCCGAACCGTCGCCCTCCCGAGCCGAGTCGAGCGCGCTGGTCAGGCTTGGCCAGCTCTCCTTGCTGTACAGCGGCAGGACGATCCCGGTGAGGGCCAGGGTCTGGGTGAGCTTGCGCCCGGACGACGTCGACAGCGGCTTGGCGTCGATCCGCTGCAACAGGTCCGCGATCTTCCGGGACCCCTGCTTCGGGTCCTGTCCCGTCGAGGTGAGGTAGTCGTCCAGCGCCCGCTGGAAGCCCCGCGTCTGGTTCAGGGCGTGGCCCACCGAGTCCGCGCTCGGGTCGACGACCGCGTCGAGCACCAGCCGTCCCACGTTCTTCGGGAACAAGTGGGCGTAGACACCGCCCAGTTCGGTGCCGTACGAGATGCCGAAGTAGTGCATTTTCCGGTCGCCCAGGACCTGTCGCATGAGGTCCATGTCGCGCGCGGTGTCGGTGGTCGAGACGTGCGCCATCAGCTTTCCGGCGGCCTTCGCGCAGCCCTTGCCGAAGTCGGTGGCGTCCTGGAAGTACGCCTTCTCCTCGGCCCGGGTGTCCGGTGTGGCGTCCACGTCCTCGGCGGCCTGGATCGCCTTGTCACCCCGGCAGCGGACCCCCTCGCTGGCGCCCACCCCGCGCGGATCCCAGCTGACGACGTCGTAGTGCTCGCGCAGCGCGGAGACCGTGGCGCCGTACGACGGCAGGTAGCCCACGCCCGAGCCGCCCGGGCCGCCGAAGTTGAACAGGAGGGAGCCGATGCGGTCGCTCCCGGTCGCCTTGGCGCGGATCAGCGCGAGAGGAATCGTGGTGCCCCCCGGTTTCGCCCAGTCCAGCGGCACCTTCAGCGTCGCGCACTGCCACTCGCTGCTCGGCGCCACGGAGCCGGCCGTGGCCTTGCAGTGCCCCCAGCCGGGTTTCTGCGAGGTCAGTGAGGAGGGCAGCACGGCCCGGGGAGCGGGGTCCGCCGTCGACGGCTTCGCGGTGCCCGTCGTCCCCGTACTCTCCTTGCCGCTCCCCGACGAGCCGCCGCCGCAGCCGGCCGTCAGCAGCGCGGCGGCGGCCACCAGAGCTGTCCACCGTCCCCATCGCGCCATGTGCGTTTCCCCCCTCGCAGGCCGTCCGCGTCATGTCGCGGATGGCGGTGTGGCCATAGTAGGCGGATCCAGCCCAGCCTGCGGAGGCCTGTGGATAACGTTCTGACCTGCGACTTTGCCCTGAATCTGAGGGTGCGCCTACGAGCAGACGGTGCCTGCCGCCGGTACCTTGCCCGCCAGCAGATAGTTGTTCACGGCGCTCTGCACGCACTTGTTCTTGCTGTCGTACGCGCCGTGCCCCTGGCCCTTGTACGTCAGCTCGACCCCGACGCCCTTGCCCAGCGCGTCCACCATCTTCCGCGCGCCCTCGTACGGCGTGGCCGGGTCGCCGGTGTTGCCCACGACGAGGATCGGCGCCGATCCGGGCGCGCTCACATCGGGATGGTCGGCGGCGCCCGGCACCGCCCAGCCGGTGCAACTGGTCATGCCCCACGCCAGGAAGTCGCCGAAGAGCGGCGAGGCGGCCCGGAACTCGGGCAGTTTCCCCTCCACGTAGTCGGCGGTGTAGCGCGGCTTGTCGTCGGCGCAGTTGATGGCGATGTTCGCCGCGGTGATGTTGCTGTACTGGCCGTTCTCGCTGCGCCCGTTCAGCGAGTCGGACAGCAGCATCAGCACCTTGCCGTCACCGCTGTACGCCTGTTGCAGACCTTCCGTGAGGTACTGCCAGAAGTCCTTGGAGTACAGCGCCTGAGCGATGCCGTTGGTCGCGGCCGTCTGCGTCAGCTTGCGCGGAAAGATGCCCGGGATCGGCTTGCTGTCGAGGCTTTCGAGGAACTTGGCGATACGGTCCTTGACGTCCTGCGCACTGTCGCCCACCGGACAGTCCATGGTCTTGGACGTGCAGTCCCGGGCGAAGTTGTCGAGCGCGAGCTGGAAGCCCTTGGCCTGCGCGAGGGAGCCCTGTTCGGAGTTCTGCGTCGGGTCGACGACCCCGTCGAACACGGCCCGGCCCACCCGTCGGGGGAACAAGTGGGCGTAGACGCCGCCCAGTTCGGTGCCGTAGGAGATGCCGAAGTAGTGCAGCTTGTCATCGCCGAGGACCTGGCGCATCAGATCCATGTCGCGGGCCGCGTCGGTGGTGCGCACCCGGGGAAGCATTTTCTTGGAGTTCTTCTCGCAGGCCGCGTTGAACTGCTCCGTGTTGCGCAGGAGTTGGGTGCGTTCGGTCGCGTCGTCGGGTGTGGCGTCCTGCTGGAAGTACGTGTCGAGCTGCGCGTCGCTCTCGCAGCGCACGCCCGCGCTGCGGCCGACTCCGCGCGGGTCGAAGCTCACCAGGTCGTACCGGGTGCGCAGCTTCGCGTAGTCGTCCCCGAAGGCGGGCAGCGTGGTGACGCCGGAGCCGCCGGGGCCGCCGAAGTTGAAGACGAGCGAGCCGATCCGCCGGCCCGCGGGGCCGTCGGCCTGCGCCCGGATGAGGGCGAGCCCGATCGTGTCTCCCTTGGGTTTGCTCCAGTCGAGGGGCGCCTTCAGGGTGGCGCACTGCCACTTGCCGCCGCCCGGCAGCGGGGAGGGGGCGGAGCCGCCGCCCTCCGCCTCCGACGGAGCCGGGCACTGCTTCCAGCTCAGCTTCTGGGCCGTCAGATCCCCGCTCCCGGAGTCGCTGCTGCACCCCGTCAACGGGGAGGAGAGCAGGACGAGGGTGGCGGTCAAGGCGGCGGCGCGCAGCCGGGAGGAGTTCGGCACGTTCTCATCCTCGGGTCGTGCGCGACGGGGCGCTCGGGGCGCGGGCCGTACGAGGTACGGCGCGGACGCCGGCCTACAGGGCGCCCTTGCGGGAGAGGTGGTTGAAGAACAGCCAGCCCGGCAGCACCGGCAGCCACAGCGTCAGCAGCCGGTACAGCAGCACCGCGGGCGCGGCGACCTCCTTGGGCAGGCCCACCGCGATCAGGCCGACCGTCAGGGTCGCCTCGACCGCGCCCACGCCGCCCGGGGTGGGCGCCGCGGAACCGAGCGCGTTGCCCGCGAGGAAGACGACGGCGACGCTGGCGAGGCTGAGCGTGGTCGACTGGTCGCCGAACGCCCGGATCGACGCATCCAGGCACATCACGAAGCAGGCCGTCAGGAGCAGCATGCCGCCGATGCCCGTGACCAGCTTCTGGGGGCGCTGGAGCACGTCGAGCATGCGGGGAACGACCCCCGCGAAAAGCGACCGCACGCGCGTGGCGACGAACTTCCGCAGGAACGGCACCGAGGTCACCACGAGCACCAGCACCGCCACCGTCAGCAGACCCGCGATGACCGTCCGGGACGGCGACAGCGAAGGCGTCTTCTCGGTGCCGGTCAGATAGCCGAAGGACAGCAGCATCAGGATGTGACAGCCCAGCCCGAACAACTGCGACGCGCCGACACTCGCCACCGCGAGCCCCGGCCGCACCCCGGCCCGTTGCAGGAAGCGCGTGTTGAGGGCGACGCCGCCGACCGCGGCAGGCGCCACGATCTTCACGAACGACCCGGCCACCTGCGCCCCCACCGCCCGCAGGAACGGCACGCGCTCGGGCACGAACCCCAGGAGGGCCATCGCCGCCGCGAAGTAGCTCAGCGCCGAGAACAGCACCGCGGCGAGCACCCAGCCCCACTGGGCGCTCGCGATCAGCGGACCGAACTCGATGTGGGTGAGCTGCGTCAGCAGGAAGTACCCGCCGATCGCGCCCGCGATGAAACTGATCAGCGTGCGCGGTCGCACCCGCTCCAGCCGGGCAGGCTCCACCGGTGCCTGCGGCCTGATCAACAACACCTGGTGGCGGATCTGGGTGAGCAGATCCTCCTCGCGCGCCTCGTCCAGAGCCTCGTCGATGGCCCGCTTCTCCGCCTGCCGCTTCGCCCGTACGGCCTTCTTGTCGGGCTTGTCGAGTACGGGCGCGGCACCCTCCCCACTCTCCGCGGCGTGTGCCAGGCCGGTCTGCCGGGACGCCTCCAGGATCGCCTCGCGCTCGCGTTGTGCCCGCTCCCGGGAGAGCCGGCGCAGCGTCGCGCGCGTGGAGCGCGTCAGCGCGATCGGCTGGAGCATCGGCAGGCAGTCGGCGACGGCGTCGGGGCCGAGGACCTCGACCGCCGACGACACCGCGCGTTCGGCGCCCACCAGGAGACCGATCGTCGTCACCAGCTGGGCGACGTCCATGCGTAGCAGCAGATCACCGGCGGCGATCTCGCCGCCGCGCAGATCGGTGAGGATCACATTGCCGGAACGATCCACCAGAATCGCGTCACCGGCCAGTCTGCGGTGCGCGATGCGCCGGGACTGCAACGACTGCACCTGGTTCCAGGTGTTGCGCAGCAGGTCGTCGGTGATCTCGTCGTCCGCCAGCGAGTCCAGGGTGCGCCCGCCGGTGTGCTCGTAGACGAGCATCACGGCGTCCGGGCCGAGTTCGGAGGTCGCGATCAGCTTCGGGGCGTTGGCGCCGGCCGCGATCGCCGCGTACGCCAGGAGGGCCTCCTGCTCCAGGGCCTGGCGCAACGACTGAAGACTGCTCCGGGTGGCGAAGCCGCGCAGCGTCAGATTGCGCCACACCCGGTAGAAGAAGCCCTGCGCCTGCTGTTCCCGGTCGACGACCGTGACGTCCAGCGGCGGACCGTCCTCCAGGGTCACGAAGTAGCGCCGGCCGCGGTCGCCGTTCTCCGAGGTCTCCGCCGCCTCCTCGCGGGCCGCGCTCACCGGGCGGAAGCCCACCGTCCGCAGGCCCGCCATCAGTGTCCGCCCGGTGGGACGGACGTTGGGCGAGCCCACCGCGTACAGCGTCCCGTAGGCGACGGTCCAGCCGATCAGCACGGTCAGGATGATCGAGAACGGCGTCGTGTACCCGGTGACCAGCATCGAGAACGCGTCCAGCAGCAGCACGATCCACAGCACCGCGCGCCAGCGCGGCCGTCGCGACATGCCGACGGCCGTCATGTAGGCGATGACGGGCGCGAGATAGCCGTGCACCGGGTCGGTGAGGGCGTGGATGTCGCCCGGGGAGGGCTGGGTGAGCGCCTCCTGGATGGAGTGGGGCGCGGCCTTGGCGACCCACAGGTCCGTGGCGAGCGTCACACCGTGCGCGAGGACCGCGGCGAGCACGCCGTCGGCGATCCGCAGCCCGTCCCGCTTGATCAGCCGCTCGATCGCGAAGGCGACCGGCACCAGCAGGATGGCGATGCTGGACGCCAGCCCCGCGATCTTGATCAGCAGGTCGGGTGCCTGCCCGGTGCCCTTGTTGATGTCCTGTTCGAGCCCCGAGGTGGTGCCATGGGCGAAGGCGGCCACGGCGAGCAGGACGGCGACCGCCAGTACGCCCACCAGGAGCCGCATGAGATCGGACGGACGGTGCACGCGCGCGGGGAGCAGCGGTTCGTCGCCCTCCACCTCCTCGGCGTGCGTCCCGTCCGCACACTCCTCGGGGGGCGGCACGGGCGTCCCGGCGGACCCGGCCGCCGGAGTCCTCGCCGGGTCCTGCTCCTCGGCTTCGGTGACGTCGGGGCGCGACCCAGCGTCAGAGGTGCCCTCCGCGCCTTCGGGATGCACGCCCTGCTGCTTCATCGACTCTTCTTGATCTCGTATCACCTGTCACCGCCCGCACGATGGTGGCATGCCCCACCGACACACAGGGGCATCAGGGTGCAAATGCGGGGGCGCACAGTCTGCCGCAAGCCTCCCACCCGGGCGAGGGGTACGCACGCTCGCGACCCCGTTACCTTGTCGGTGGGATGCGGCAGGATGGGACGGATGAGCGAGGAGATCCTTCCCAGGGACGGCCACCCGGAGTACGCGGACGCGCTGCCCGAGTACGCCGAACGGGTCCTCGACGTCGCCGAACGGATCCCGCCCGGCCGGGTCATGACCTACGGCGACGTCGCGGAATGGCTGGAGGCGGGCGGCCCGCGCCAGGTCGGCCGCGTGATGGCCCTCTACGGAGGGGCCGTTCCGTGGTGGCGGGTCGTCCGCGCGGACGGCGCCCTGCTCCCCGGACACGAACTGGAGGCCCTCGGCCGCTACCGCGAGGAAGGCACCCCCTTGAAGGAGGCGAGCCGAGCCGCCGAGGGCCATCAGCCGCGCGTCGACATGCGGCGGGCGCGATGGGACGGCGGCGGACACGCGGACGATCACACCGGACAGCTTCCGGCATCGCACGGACCCGAGGACGACCTGTGACCCGTACGGGGGACACCCGGCACGTCCGTGGCATGCCGTACGTTCGAGGGGCGAGGGACGCGCGGGTCCAGCGGGCCGCGAGTTCCGTGCGGGCCGCGAGAGCCGCGGGGGAGGGAGGACGGGCCCTGCTTCCGTACGGACCGACGGCGTAGCACCGGCCGCGCACACCCCTCTCACCCCACGGCAGCCTGCCAACCAGCACACCCACCAGGACCGGCGAACCACGTGAGCTCCTCTTCCTCCACCAGCCACCTGTCGCACCCCCAAGGGCGACAGGGGAGCCGTGGCGCTTACCGACTGGTGCGTACCCCGCCGACCCGACCGGACCCCCCTCGTCTGGACGCGCCACAGCGCTCCGTGGTTGACCACAAGGCCGGACCCCTGCTCGTCCTCGCTGGCCCCGGCACGGGGAAGACCACCACCCTCGTGGAGTCCGTGGCCGACCGGATCGCCCGGGGCGGTGACCCCGCACGCATCCTCGTGCTGACGTTCAGCCGCAAGGCGGCCGTCGAGCTGCGCGACCGCATGGCTTTGCGCACAGGAGCCGCCCGCGCCCCCCGGGCCACCACATTCCACTCGTTCTGCTACGCCCTGGTCCGTGCCCACCAGGACAGCGACCTGTTCGTCAAGCCGCTACGGCTGCTGTCCGGACCTGAGCAGGACGTGGCCGTACGCGGACTGCTCGCCGGCCAGCCCGACCTGGGACGGCTCGGCCTCGCCCACGTGCGCTGGCCCGACGAACTGCGCGCCTGCCTCACCACCCGCGGATTCGCCGACGAGGTCCGCGCGGTCCTCGCCCGCAGCCGCGAACTGGGCCTGGGACCCGGTGCCCTGGACGCCTTCGCCCGCCGTATCGGCCGCCCCGACTGGCGGGCCGCCGCCGCCTTCCTCGCCGAGTACCTGGACGTACTCGACCTCCAAGGAGTGCTCGACTACGCCGAACTGGTCCACCGCGCGGTCCTCCTCGCCCACCGCCCCGAAGTCGCCCAGGCGCTCGCCGCGCGCTACGACGCCGTGTTCGTGGACGAGTACCAGGACACCGATCCCGCCCAGGTACGGCTGCTTCAGGCCCTCGCCGGCGGCGGCCGCACCCTGGTCGCCTTCGGCGACCCCGACCAGTCGATCTACACCTTCCGGGGCGCGGACGTGAACGGCATCCTGGACTTCCCTTCGACCTTCCCGCGCGCCGACGGCCGACCGGCTCCCGTGGAAGTGCTGGGGACGTCCCGCCGCTCCGGCGCCGAGCTGCTGGCCGCGACCCGCCTGCTGACCCAGCGCATGCCCCTGAGCCGTCTCCCCGCCGACAAGGTGCGCGCCCACCGGCGGCTGTCCCCGGTGCGGGACGGCGGCGACGTCGAGGTCTACACGTACCCGACACCCGGCACGGAGCTGGACAACATCGCCGACATCCTCCGCAGGGCCCATCTGGAGGACGGCGTCCCCTGGAGCGACATGGCCGTCCTGGTGCGCGCCGGCTCCCGCACCATCCCGACGGTCCGGCGCGCTCTCACAGCGGCCGGCGTCCCCCTGGACATCGATGGCGACGACCTGCCCCTGCGCCACGAACCGGCGGTCGCACCGCTGCTGACCGCACTACGGGTGGTGGCGGAGGCCGAGGCGTCCGGAAGTGGCTCGGGCGCCGATACGGATGACCATGATGACGACGACAACGACGTACCCGTAGGCACGGCGGACGGTTCCGGCGAGAGGGAAGCCGCTCCAGGGGCGGGCAGCGACGCCGCACCCGACTCGGGCACAGCCGACCCGGGCGCACTGGCCGACCAGGCAGCCGCTTCCAGCACGCAGCTCACCGGCTACGACCTCGTGGACGCGGACCCCCGGGACACCGTTTCGGAAAACACCGCCCCGGGCACCTCCTGGCTCGACTCCGAGACCGCCCTCACTCTGCTCACCTCCCCCCTCGCCGGCATGGACGCCGCCGACCTGCGCCGTCTCGGCCGAGCCCTGCGCGAGGAGGAACGGGCCGCCGGCAACCCCGTACCGCCGCCCTCGGACGAACTGCTCGCGCTGGCACTGGCCGAACCGGAGCGGCTGGTCGCCCACGACCCCGTGTACGCGCGTGGAGCCCAGCGGCTCGGCGCCCTGCTGCGCAAGGCCAGGGAACGCCTGGCGGGCGGCGGAACGGCCGAGGAAGCCCTCTGGGACCTCTGGGAAGGCACACCCTGGCCCGCGCGCCTGGAGCGGGCCGCACGGCGCGGCGGAGCCGCCGGCCGCAACGCGGACCGCGACCTCGACGCCGTCTGCGCGCTGTTCGCGACCGCCGCCCGCGCCGAGGAACGCACCGGCGGCCGGGGCACCCTCAACTTCCTGGAAGAGATCGACGCCGAGGACATCGCCGCCGACACCCTCACCCGCCGCGCCGTACGCCCCGACGCGGTACGCCTGATGACCGCGCACCGCTCCAAGGGCCTCGAGTGGCGCCTGGTCGTCGTCGCGGGAGTCCAGGAGGGCCTGTGGCCCGACCTGCGCCGCCGCGGCTCCCTCCTGGAGGCGGACCGCATCGGGCGCGACGGCCTCGCCGAACCGCTCACCCCGGGAGCCCTCCTCGCAGAGGAGCGCCGCCTCTTCTACGTGGCCGCCACGCGCGCGTGCGACCGTCTCGTCGTCACCGCCGTGAAGGCCCCCGCGGACGACGGCGACCAGCCCTCCCGCTTCCTCACCGAACTCGGCGTCGACCCCAAGGACGTCACCGGCCGCCCGCGCCGCCCCCTGTCGGTCGCGGCGCTCGTCGCCGAACTCCGCGCCACGACCGTCGACCCGCGCGTGACCGACACCCTCAGAGAAGCCGCGGCCCGCAGACTGGCCCGGCTCGCCGCGCTCGCCGACGAGGAAGGCCGCCCCCTGGTCCCGTCCGCCCACCCCTACCGCTGGTGGGGCATGTTCGAACCGACCGAGAGCAAGGTGCCGCTGCGCGACCGCGACCAGCCCGTCGCGCTCTCCGGAAGCGCCCTCGACCAGCTCGCCAACACGTGTGCCCTGCAATGGTTCCTGGGCCGCGAGGTCAAGGCCGACACCCCTGCCACCGCCGCCCAGGGCTTCGGGAACGTCGTGCACGTCCTGGCCGACGAGGTCGCCTCCGGACGCACCCCCGCCGACCTCGACGTCCTCATGGAACGCCTCGACTCGGTGTGGAACGCGCTCGCCTTCGACGCCCCCTGGAAGTCGGAACAGGAGAAGACCAACGCGCGCGTGGCGCTCGAACGCTTCCTGACCTGGCACGTCGACTCCAACACCCTGCGCCCCGGCCGGACCCCGGTCGCGAGCGAGCACGACTTCGACGTCAGCCTCCGAGCGGGCGACTACGAAGTACGCATCCGCGGCTCCATGGACCGCGTCGAGACGGACGGCGAAGGACGCGCCTACGTCGTCGACTTCAAAACCGGCAAACACACCCCGACCGCCCGCGAGGTGGAACGCCACCCCCAGCTCGCCGTCTACCAGCTCGCGGTCCGCGAGGGCGCCGTCGACGAGGCCTTCGACGGAGTGCACCCCGAACCGGGCGGCGCCGAACTCGTCCAACTGCGCCAGGGCGCCGCGCGACGGGACGGCGGCGAGACACTGCCCAAGGTGCAGGCCCAGGAACCACTGGAAGGGGAGTGGGCCGGCGAACTCCTGGCCACCGCCGCGGGCAAGGTCCTCGACGAACGGTTCACACCCAGCGCCGGCCAGCACTGCACGCACTGCGCGTTCCGCGCCTCGTGCAGCGCACGGCCCGAGGGACGGCACGTCGTGGAGTGAGCCGGAAACGGGGCAGGGGGGAACGCGTGTGTGACAGACCGCACCACACCTGTTGACCTGCGCGTCTTCCCGACCGGTGGATGATCCGGCACCCGCTGTCAGTGCCCGCCGCTAGCCTCTCCCCATGCCCGCCCGCATCACCGACCCCGACCAGCTCAAAGAGCTCCTCGGCATCCCGTTCACCCCGGAGCAGACGGCCTGCATCACCGCGCCGCCCGCCCCGCAGGTCATCGTGGCCGGCGCCGGCTCGGGCAAGACGACGGTGATGGCCGCCCGCGTGGTCTGGCTGGTCGGCACCGGCCAGGTAGCACCCGAACAGGTCCTCGGCCTGACCTTCACCAACAAGGCCGCCGGTGAACTCGCCGAGCGCGTCCGCAAGGCCCTCGTCAAGGCCGGAGTCACCGACCCCGACGTCATCGATCCGGACAACCCGCCGGGCGAGCCCGTCATCTCGACCTACCACGCCTTCGCGGGCCGCCTCCTCACCGACCACGGCCTGCGCATCGGCCTCGAACCGACCGCCCGGCTGCTCGCCGACGCCACCCGGTACCAACTCGCCGCCCGCGTGCTGCGCGAGGCCCCGGGACCCTATCCGGCCCTGACCCGCTCCTTCCCCGACCTCGTCAGCGACCTCCTCGCCCTCGACGCCGACCTCGCCGAACACCTCGTACACCCAGAGGAACTACGCCTCCACGATGCCGAACTGCTGCGCACCCTGGCGGGCGCCAAGCTCAGCAACGCCGAACTGCGCAAGGTCCCCGAGGCAGCCGGCGCACGCCGCGAACTGGCCGAACTCGTGAGCCGCTACCGGGCCGCCAAACGCGAACGCGACCTGCTCGACTTCGGCGACCAGATCGCCCTGTCCGCCACCCTGGCCCGCACCCGGCCCGAAGTCGGAGCTATCTTGCGCGACGAGTTCCGGGTGGTCCTCCTCGACGAGTACCAGGACACCTCCGTCGCCCAGCGCATCCTCCTGGCCGGTCTGTTCGGCGGCGGCACGGGCCACCCGGTCACCGCCGTCGGCGACCCCTGCCAGGCGATCTACGGCTGGCGCGGTGCCTCCGTCGCCAACCTCGACGACTTCCCCGACCACTTCGCGCACCCCGACGGCCGCCCCGCGACCCGCCAGGCCCTCAGTGAGAACCGCCGCAGCGGCGGTCGCCTCCTCGACCTCGCCAACGACCTCGCCACGCCCCTGCGCGCCATGCACGCGGGCGTGGAGGCCCTCCGCCCCGCCCCGGGCGCCGAGCGCGACGGCGCGGTGCGCTGCGCGCTGCTGCCCACCCACACCGAGGAGATCGCCTGGCTCGCCGACTCCATTGCCCATCTCGTACGGACCGGCAGGGCACCCGGTGAGATCGCCGTCCTGTGCCGTACCGCCACGGACTTCGCCGAGATCCAGGGCGCCCTCGTCGCCCGGGACGTGCCCGTCGAGGTGGTCGGCCTGTCCGGGCTGCTGCACCTGCCCGAGGTCGCCGACCTCGTCGCCGTGTGCGAAGTCCTCCAGGACCCCGGCGCCAACGCCTCCCTGGTCCGGCTGCTGACCGGACCGCGCTGGCGCATCGGCGCCCGCGACCTCGCCCTCCTGGGACGGCGTGCCCGCCGACTCGTCGCCCACGCGCGCGTCGGCGACGACGACCCGGACCGACGGCTCGCCGAAGCGGTCGAGGGGGTCGACCCGTCCGAGGTGATATCGCTCGCCGACGCCCTCGACACATTCCTGGAATCACCCCTGCACGGCGACGGCGACAACGACGCGCTGCCCTTCTCCCCGGACGCCCGCGTGCGGTTCGCCCGCCTCGCCGCCGAACTGCGCGACCTGCGCCGTTCCCTCTCCGACCCCCTGATGGACGTCCTGCACCGCGTCCTCGCCGTCACCGGCCTGGAGGTGGAACTGTCGGCGTCCCCGCACGCTCTGGCCGCCCGTCGCCGCGAAACCCTCTCCAACTTCCTCGACGTCGCCGCCTCCTTCGCCGCGGGCGACGGCGAAGCGACCCTCCTCGCCTTCCTCGGCTTCCTACGCACCGCCGCCCAGTACGAAAAGGGCCTCGACAACGCCCTCCCGGGCGGCGAGAACACCGTCAAGGTGCTCACCGCCCACAAGTCCAAGGGCCTCGAATGGGACGTCGTCGTCGTCCCCGGCCTGGTCACCGGCACCTTCCCCAGCGGCCAGGGCCGCGAGAAATGGACCGCCCAGGGCAAGGTCCTGCCCCACGCACTGCGCGGCGACGCGGACACCCTCCCCGACATCCGGTCCTGGGACTCCAAAGGCATGAAGGCCTTCCACGAGGCGATGAAGGAGCACCAGCACACCGAGGAACTCCGCCTCGGCTACGTCACCTTCACCCGACCCCGCTCCCTCCTGCTCGGCTCCGGCCACTGGTGGGGCCCCAGCCAGAAGAAACCCCGCGGACCCTCCGACTTCCTGCACGCCCTGTACACGCACTGCGCGGCCGGACACGGCGAGATCGAGGCATGGGCGGACGAACCCGAGGAGGGCGAGGAGAACCCCGCCCTGCACACCGCCACCGCCGACCAGGCCTGGCCGCTTCCGCTCGACGACGCGGCACTGGCCCGCCGCCGCGCCGCCGCCGCGACCGTACTGGCCCACCTGGAGCACCTCGCCGCTCACCAAGACGGCCACCCCGCCGCCACCCACGACCCCGGCAACCACGACGACCCCGACTGGCCCCCGCCACCCGAGGACGACGAACCCCCCTACGACGAGCACGCCCAGGAGGAATCACCACCCCAGGACGACCGGCCCGAGGACGGCCCCGGCGACTGGGACACCTGGAGCACCGACCGCCCAGCCATCCCGCACCAGGCCACAGCCCCGCACCCGCCCGAGCCCCCCCATACGCCGGGGCGCGCACACCCTCACCCCACCGAGCTTCCAAGCGCCTCCCTCACCCCCGAAGAAGCGCGCACCCTCGCCTCCTGGGACCGCGACCTCGACGCCCTCACCGGCGAACTCCTGCGCGCCCGCCGCACCGTCACCGATGTACCCCTGCCACCGTCCCTGACCGCGTCCCAGCTACTGCACCTCGCCGCCGACCCGGACGGATTCGCGCAGGAACTCGCGCGCCCCATGCCGCGCCCCCCGCAACCCGCCGCCCGCCGGGGCACCCGCTTCCACGCCTGGGTCGAAACACGCTTCGAAGAGCTGACTCTGCCCCTCCTCGAACCCGACGAACTCCCCGGGCAACGGGCCGACATCGCCGACGAACGCGACCTGGAAGCCCTCAAGGAAGCCTTCGAACGCACCGAATACGCCCGCCGCACCCCCTACCAGGTGGAAGCCCCCTTCCAGCTCGGCATCGCCGGCCGCGTCGTACGAGGCCGTATCGACGCCGTCTACAAGAACCACGACGGCGACAAGACGACGTACGAGATCATCGACTGGAAGACCAACCGCGCCCGCACCGCCGACCCCCTCCAACTCGCGCTGTACCGGCTCGCCTGGGCCGAGCAGCAGGGCGTCCCTCTGGAATCGGTCACCGCCGCGTTCCTGTACGTACGCGACGGCGAAGTCGTACGGCCGGACGACCTGCCGGACCGGGCCGCACTGGAGCGACTGCTGCGGGACGAGCCGACCGCACGAGCAAACGGTGAGGAACCGCCCGACGAGCATGTCAGTGCGGGCCGATAGGCTCGTGACCATGAGCCATTCCGTTGACAGTGCCGTCAGCGCGGTCCGCACCCACATCGACCAGCACCGCGCCGCCTTCCTCGACGACCTCGCCGAGTGGCTGCGCATCCCGTCCGTGTCGGCCCAGCCCCGGCACGCGCCCGACGTACGGCGCAGCGCGGACTGGCTCGCCGCCAAACTTCGCGAGACCGGCTTCCCGACCGCCGAGGTCTGGCCGACCCCCGGCGCCCCTGCCGTCTTCGCCGAATGGCCCTCCGACGACCCACAGGCCCCCACCGTCCTCGTCTACGGCCACCACGACGTACAGCCCGCCGCCCGCGAGGACGGCTGGGACAGCGACCCCTTCGAGCCCGTCGTCCGCGAAAACCGCCTTTACGCGCGCGGGGCCGCCGACGACAAAGGCCAGGTGTTCTTCCACACACTCGGCGTACGCGCCCACCTCGCCGCCACCGGCCGCACCAGCCCCGCCGTCAACCTCAAGCTGCTCATCGAGGGCGAGGAGGAGTCCGGTTCCCCGAACTTCAGGGCACTCGTCGAAGACCGGGCCGCCCGGCTCGCCGCCGACGCCGTGGTCGTCTCCGACACCGGCATGTGGTCCGAGGACACCCCCACCGTCTGCACCGGCATGCGCGGCCTCGTCGAATGCGAGATCCACCTCCACGGCCCCGACCAGGACATCCACTCCGGAGCCTTCGGCGGCGCCGTAGCCAACCCGGCCACCGCCGCCGCCCGACTCGTCGCCGCCCTGCACGACGAGCACGCGCGGGTGACCGTCCCCGGCTTCTACGACGGCATCGTCGAACTCACCGACCACGAGCGCGCACTCTTCGCCGAACTGCCCTTCGACGAGGAGGAGTGGCTGCGCAGCGCCCACTCCCACGCCACCTGGGGAGAGGCCGGACACACCACCCTGGAGCGCGTCTGGGCCCGCCCCACGGCCGAGGTCAACGGCATCGGCGGCGGCTACCAGGGCCCCGGCAGCAAGACCATCGTCCCCGCCTCGGCCATGGTCAAGCTCTCCTTCCGACTGGTCGCCGGCCAGGAACCCGACCACATCGAGAAGGCCGTCCGCGACTGGACCGCCCACCAACTGCCCGACGGAATACGGCACGACATCACGTTCGCCCCCGCCACGCGCCCGTGCCTCACGCCTCTCGACCACCCCGCCCTCCAGTCCGTCGCCCGCGCCATGGGCCGCGCCTTCGACCAGCCCATCCGGTTCACCCGCTCCGGCGGCTCCGGACCGGCAGCCGACCTCCAGGAAGTCCTCACAGCACCCGTCCTCTTCCTGGGCATCTCCGTCCCCTCCGACGGCTGGCACGCCCCGAACGAGAAGGTCGAACTCGACCTTCTCCTCAAAGGCGTCGAAACCACCGCCCACCTGTGGGAAGACCTCGCCCGCACCTGGCGCCGTGCGCCCTGACGATTCCGCACCGACCCGGACGGCACACCGCGCGGGCACACTGGAAGATCCGCCCGCACACCCCGCCCACGCCGGGCCCGGACACCATCGCCGTACGTCCCGCCGAACCGCCCGCCGACACAATCCGTTCCCCCGGGGGAGTTGGAAGCACCCGTGACCACCTGGACCGACCACACCGCTGACCGACCCATCTCGCTCACCGCCCCCGACGGCATCGACCGAGCCGCCCACCACCGGCTCGACGAAGCCTGGCTCGCCGCGGCGTGGAGCCACCCCACCACCCGCAGCTTCGTGGTCTCCGGCGGCCAGGTCCTCATCGACGAGACACCCGACGGAAAAACCGAACTCGTCATGACCCCGTCGTTCGAGGCCCCCCTCACCGAAGCGCACCGCTACTTTCTGGGCACCGACGAAGACGGCGTCAGCTACTTCGCACTCCAGAAGGACGCCCTGCCCGGCCGCATGGACCAGTCGGCACGCCCCGCCGGCCTCCGCGAAGCAGGCCTCCTCCTCTCGCCCCGCGACGCCGGCCTGATGGTCCACGCGGTAGCCCTGGAGAACTGGCAACGCCTGCACCGCTTCTGCTCCCGCTGCGGCGAGCGCACGGTGATCGCCGCCGCCGGCCACATCCGCCGCTGCCCGGCCTGCGGCGCCGAGCACTACCCGCGCACCGACCCCGCCGTGATCATGGCCGTCACCGACGCCGAGGACCGCATCCTGCTCGGCCGCCAGGTCCACTGGCCCGAGGGACGCTTCTCGACCCTCGCCGGCTTCGTCGAACCCGGCGAATCCATCGAGCAGTCCGTACGCCGCGAAGTCTTCGAAGAGGCCGGCATCCTCGTCGGCCAGGTCGAATACGTCGCCAGCCAGCCCTGGCCCTTCCCGTCCAGCCTCATGCTCGGCTTCATGGCCCACGCCACCTCGACCGACATCAACGTCGACGGCGACGAGATCCACGAGGCCCGCTGGTTCTCCCGCGACGAACTGGGCGCCGCCTTCGAATCCGGCGAAGTACTCCCCCCGTACGGCATCTCCATCGCCGCCCGCCTGATCGAACTCTGGTACGGCCAGCCACTGCCCACCCGCGGCTTCGTCTGAGACCCGACAGCCACGACGGCAGACGGGAACTACAGCAGGCCGACAGGCGATGCCGACAGACAAGAGGAGGGCGCCCCCGGACATTCGGGGCCGCCCTCCTCCTGCTGCGCTGCGTTCTCGTGCCGTTACGCGCCGACGCTGATCTTCTGCTTCACCTGAGCCAGCGACGGGTTCGTAAGCGTCGAACCGTCCGGGAACAGCACGGTCGGGACCGTCTGGTTCCCGCCATTCGCCTTCTCCACGAACGTCGCGGAATCCGGGTCCTGCTCGATGTTGATCTCGTTGTACGCGATGCCCTCGCGGTCCATCTGGCTCTTCAGCCGACGGCAGTAACCGCACCACGTGGTGCTGTACATCGTCACAGTGCCCGACATTCTCGCGCTCCTCAAAGGGCTCGGGGACAGGTGCTCGCCACCAAGGGAACGTACGCCACCGAGCCGCCATTCCCGCCCGGAGTACCCGGAGAAAGGTGACACCCGCCGCATTAGTACGACCGGGAGCGCCTCCCTGTGGACAACCGGCTCACGCGTCTCCGGCGACCTGGCAGCATGGCTGTGTGACAGCAGCAACGCACTCCACCCTCTTCCCGCAGGTACCGGACTCGGCCGACGCGGTGCTCGAAGGACTCGACCCCGAGCAGCGCGAAGTGGCCACCGCCCTGCGCGGCCCGGTGTGCGTGCTCGCGGGCGCGGGAACCGGCAAGACCCGGGCGATCACCCACCGCATCGCCTACGGAGTACGCGCCGGAATACTGCAGTCCTCCAGCGTGCTCGCCGTCACCTTCACCAACCGCGCCGCCGGCGAGATGCGCGGCCGACTGCGCCAACTCGGCGCCACCGGCGTTCAGGCGCGCACGTTCCACTCCGCCGCACTGCGCCAACTCCAGTACTTCTGGCCGAAAGCCATCGGCGGCAGCATGCCCCGCCTCGTCGACCGCAAGATCCAGCTCGTCGC
Source organism: Streptomyces sp. NPDC005423 (assembly GCF_040606415.1). Classification (NCBI taxonomy): domain Bacteria; kingdom Bacillati; phylum Actinomycetota; class Actinomycetes; order Kitasatosporales; family Streptomycetaceae; genus Streptomyces; species Streptomyces sp. NPDC005423. Next base: position 89,352 of record NZ_JBEXET010000030.1, read on the forward strand.
CGACGCGGCCGCCGCGTGCCGCGTCCGGCTCGACCGGGGCGAACTGCGCGACGTCACCGCCGAGATCGAGTGGTCCAAGGTCACCCAGACCGTCCCCGCCGAGTACGCGCTCGCCGCCGCCAAGGCAGGCCGCGACGTCCCCCGCAACCCCGCCGAGATCGCCCAGCTCTACGCCGCCTACGAAGACCTCAAGCGCGACCGCGCCGTCATCGACTTCGAGGACGTCCTGCTGCTCACCGTGGCCGTCCTCCAAGACCGGCACGACATCGCCGACCAGGTCCGCTCCCAGTACCAGCACTTCGTGGTCGACGAGTACCAGGACGTCAGCCCCCTCCAGCAGCGTCTCCTGGAACTCTGGCTCGGGGACCGGGACGACCTGTGCGTCGTCGGCGACGCCAGCCAGACGATCTACTCCTTCACCGGAGCGACCCCCGACCACCTGCTCGACTTCCGCACCCGCCACCCCAGTGCCACCGTCGTCAAACTGGTCCGCGACTACCGCTCCACACCCCAGGTCGTCCACCTCGCCAACGGCCTGCTCTCCCAGGCCCGCGGACGCGCCGCCGACCACCGCCTGGAACTGATCTCCCAGCGGCCCCCCGGTCCCGAACCCGTCTACACCGAACACCCCGACGAACCCGCCGAAGCCGAAGGCGCCGCCCGCCGCATCCGCGAACTCATCGACTCGGGAGTGCCGGCCGGCGAGATCGCCATCCTCTTCCGGACGAACTCCCAGTCCGAGACCTACGAACAAGCCCTGGCCGACGCCGGAGTCCCCTATCAACTGCGCGGCGCGGAGCGGTTCTTCGACCGCCCCGAAGTACGCAAGGCAGGCATCGCCCTGCGCGGCGCCGCCCGCTTCGGCGGCAACGACTCCCTCCTGGACGACATCGTCGACCTCCCCTCCCAGGTCCGTGCCGTCCTCTCCGGCGAAGGCTGGACCACCCAGCCGCCGGCCGGCTCCGGCGCCGTCAGAGAGCGCTGGGAGTCCCTCGCGGCTCTGGTCAACCTCGCCCAGGACTTCGCCGCCGCCAGATCCGGAGCCACCCTCGCCGACCTCGTAACGGAACTCGACGAGCGGGCGGCCGCCCAGCACGCCCCCACCGTCCAGGGCGTCACCCTTGCCTCCCTGCACTCCGCCAAGGGCCTGGAATGGGACGTCGTCTTCCTGGTCGGCGTCGCCGAGGGCATGATGCCGATCACCTACGCGAAGACCGACGAACAGATCGAGGAGGAGCGCCGCCTCCTCTATGTCGGAGTCACCCGCGCCAGAGAACAGCTCCAGGTCTCTTGGTCCCTCTCCCGCTCACCCGGGGGACGGCACAACCGCCGGCCCAGCCGTTTCCTCGACGGCCTCCGCCCGGGCTCCGCCGGTGGGCCCAACCGATCGGGCACCCGGGCGGCCGGCGGCATCGAGCGCGGCTTCACCGCGGGCGCCCCGGCCGCCCCGCGACGGACCCAGCGCACACCGGCCCGCTGCCGCGTCTGCGGCCGGACCCTCACCGACGCGGGCGAGATGAAGCTGATGCGCTGCGAGGACTGCCCCTCCGACATGGACGAAGGGCTCTACGAAAGGTTGCGGGAGTGGAGAGCGGAGCAGGCCGAGCGCAGCGGCCAGCCGGCCTACTGCGTCTTCACCGACAAGACACTCATGGCGATCGCCGAGACCGTGCCCAACGAAGAGCGCGAACTGGCACGGATCCCCGGCGTCGGAGTGCGCAAGCTCAACCGCTACGGGACCCACGTCCTGGCCATCTGTAGAGGTCAGGAGCCGCAGGAATGCGCCACGGGGGACTGAAGGCAACTCGTCGAAAAAATAGTTTGCGCATGCCCCGGCAATCCCCATAGGTTCTTAGGCACGGGAACAGGGGGCCTTCTCGAAGGCCCTGATTCCGTGCTGTACTTGCACATCCGCCGGACCGGTCTCGACCCCGGTCCCTCAAGACGCCGAGAGGAGGCGATTCCTGTGATCAGCATCAAGACCCGCTTCACCAGCACCGTGAAAATGACCGATCGCTCGGTCGCCTCCACGTGCCTGCTCGGCGCCTCGAACCTGGGCACCGGTCTGTCCGGCATTCGTGCCGTCCGTCCGGCGTCCTCTGTCTCTCTCTCGGGTCTTCCCGGCAGTGAGCGCAATGAGCGACCGACCAAGGCACTGGAAGCAGTAGCGGCACAGGCGCATGCCTATGCCTTTGCGGCCGGTGCCGGATTCCGGAAGCAAGCGACGCAGCACCACCTGATGTGGGCCTTCCGTGGGCCAGAACCCTGGAGTGATCCAGCCTGATCGTCGATCAGGCCGGCGCCTTCAGGGCCGCGGAACCCCATCCGGGATCCGCGGCCCTTCTGTTTTCCCCGAACGGGGACGACGGAGCGAAGGGGCCTCGGGACAAGACAAGAACCCGGTACCAGCCGACACCGGCCCAACAGGGCCGGACGACCAGACGAGGAACACCCACCGTGCATCTCGAAGCGCACGCCCCGTCCGTACCGCCTTCCGAGACGATCCCCCCGCCCGGCCTCACGGAGGACTCCACCTTGACTCCGCTCACCGCGCTCACCGCGCTCGACGACGCCATCGAGAACCTCGGCGTGCCCGTCCCCTGCCGTTCCTACGACCCGGAGGTCTTCTTCGCCGAGTCGCCGGCCGATGTCGAGTACGCCAAGTCCCTCTGCCGTACCTGCCCGCTGATCGAGGCCTGCCTCGCCGGTGCCAAGGAGCGGCGTGAGCCCTGGGGTGTCTGGGGTGGCGAGCTCTTCATCCAGGGAGTCGTCGTGGCCCGCAAGCGGCCGCGTGGCCGTCCGCGCAAGAACCCGGCCATGGCATGAACATCCTAGGAACGATCGACCGCCCCCTCACGAACGACCCCAAGAAGCAGGCCCCGATGAAGCCGTCCGCCAGCGAACCCGTGGGTTCCGCGACCCCTGACTTCACCACCACCGACGCGACCGACCTGCGTCAGAACAGGACCCGAGAGATGCAACTCATCCCAGAAGCCCTCGCTCGTGCGCATATGCACGAGCGACTGCACGAGGCCGAGAGGGAACAACGGGCTGTGCGCCTGGCGACCGCCCGCCGCATGCAGCGCCGAGCCGAGCGCGCGTCGATGCGGGCCCGCCGTGCGCTCGCCATGGCCGTCATGCAGTGACCCACCGCACCTGAACCGGTGACCTCCCGACCTCGGGTCCCCTGAACTGGCGTCCAGAGTTCACAGTCTCCCAGCTATCCTACACAAGCCGAACCGAACACCAATATCAAACTATAGTAAA